>NZ_CP014571.1:2211093-2526964 GCF_017357425.1 Arthrobacter sp. D5-1
ACGCCCTCAGGCTCTGGCAAACGGCCAATGTCACGGCTGAGGAGGAGGACCTGCTGTCCTGCAAGTGACAATCGCAGGTATCGGGAGGGACAGGCGTTGATGATCCGCCAGCGTTCCCGTTCTCCGGCTGCGGCGCGCAATTGTGGACGGATTTGGCCGTTGACCAAGACGATCTGCCCTTCGCGTCCCATCACCTGCTGCATCCGGTCCGCCCGTGCGAGGTTGCCGTCGGCGTCCAGAGACAAATCGGAGATCACCATCAACCTCTCCCGGGTGACCGAAATCGGTTCGGTGTCCTCCACCACAATTGCTCCGTAAAGACCTCCCGCCACCTGGTCGGCGGCGTGGCCGTGGTGATGGGGGTGGTACCAGTACGTGCCCGGTGGGTGGTCCGCAGGCAGTGTGAACTCGTAATCGAATGTTCCGCCCGGGGCAACGCTGACAAAGGGGTTATCGCTATTGCCCTGCGGGGAGACATGCAGCCCGTGCACATGCAGGTTCGTGGGTGCCGGCAGCCCGTTATGCAGGGAGATCCTGATAGTGTCGCCAGGGCTGACCCGCAGGCTGGGCCCGGGCAAGGAGCCGTTATATGCCTGCACCGAAGCTTCCCGCCCGCCGATCTGCACCTGGGCCGGTGCAGCGACTAGCTCTACTTCCAGCACGCGGTCACGGCTGGTCAGTACTTGGGGTTCGGTCAGGTCCAGCCCCTGGGTGTACAGGGGCTGAGCGCCGGGGCCGGTGGTCAGCCAGAGCCCGGCAACTCCGGCGGCCGCAGCGCCGGCCCCTGCTGCACCCAGCACCAGCAGTTGGCGACGCGTCAAAGGTTTCACTGGTTGCTTCCTTCTAGTACTTCCAGTATCCGCCGCAATACCGCATTTTGACTGCGCGAGCTTTGGCGGTAGCCCATCATTGTGCCTTTCGCGGGAACCTGGTCGAGGCGCCACAGGGGACGGCCACCGCTGAACTGCTATAGCCAGCGACGAGCCGGGCCTTGTGCTCGGTCTTGCTGCGGACATCCAACACCAAGGCGGGTTCACGTCGTTGAGGTCTTCGGACGGGAGCTGCGCGGGTGGGCGGTGGGCAGCGCTCCAGGCTGGTCAGATAGCTGGCGACTGATTTGCCGTCGGTACGTTCAAGGGCCTGGGCTGCTGTAATACCGTCGACCACGCTGTTGGCCTCGTTTCCCCTGGCTGAATACAGCACAATGGTGCTGACGGGAGGCCGTAACCTCATGAACAAAGCCATCATTAATTGCCCTCAATGCGGCAAGTCGAACCGCGTTCCAGCCGCCGCCGGCGGTCGGCCGCGCTGCGGGAACTGCCATCACGACCTCCCTTGGGTGGTCGAAGCGGGCGACGACGACTTCAGTGCGATCGCCGAGCGGCCCGGCCTTCCGGTATTGGTGGACTTTTGGGCGGTGTGGTGTGGGCCGTGCCGGGTGGTGAGCCCCGTGCTGGACACGTTGGCACACGAACGAGCCGGGCAGATCAAACTTGTGAAGGTCGACGTAGACCATTCGCCGCAGCTTTCGGCCAGGTTTGCAATACAGGCAGTGCCGACGTTGATGGTCATCGTTGACGGCAAGATCGTCGCGAGACAGGCCGGCGCGGCTCCCGCGCCGGTGTTGAGGTCCTGGTTGGAAGAAGCACTATGCGTCAGTTGATTGGCTGTTTGAATCGGCGGCGACGGATTACGGTGTCGGCAACTGCTACGCCAATGAGGGGAAGCAATGCGCCTATAGCGGCAACGAAGGCAGGCAGGAGAAGGCTCAAACCTGCCAGCACCGCCAAGGTGCCGATGCCGATGAGATCAGTTGGATGGCGCAGGCCCAACACCTGGCGGATAAAAATGCCTCGGCCGGCAAGGAAGAGGGCGGGGCCGCCAAACAAGAGCAGAACGGTGGACAGTTCCGGACGGGCGGACGGATCGCTAATCACAAGCTGATCGCCCGCAGCCACAAGGATCAGGCCAGCCAGGAGCATCAACAAGGTGTTACCCGCCAATATGCCCGGCCGAAAATGATCATCGACCGTGGCGAGCTTGTCCAGGATGTCCCGTTCGAGGCTATGGAAGTAACACCACCAGATGGCGATGCTGCCAGCCAAACCTACAGTCCCCGTCACAAAGATCAGAGGGTCCTCCAGATTCCCCGCTATTGCCAGGCCGGTCGAGAGGATTGTCTCGCCGAGCGCGATCAGGTAGAACAAACCAAACCGCTCAAACATCCTCTCTCCCGGGAGCGGAACCCGGCTTCCTTCGGTTTTGCGGCCCGGCAATCGGTGAGCCAGCATATGGCCAAGAAGGTCAATCGCGGCAGCAACACCCCAGATCATTAGCCGTAGCACCGCATCAAAGAAGACCCCGGCAATCCAAAAGGGCGCGCTCATACACCCCCAGGTCAGCGTGCGCACGAAATGGTTGTGCGTTGTCTTGTCCAGTCCCGCCGTAAGTATCCAAGCACCGCGGCCCAACTGGACCGCCAGATAGCAGGCAACGAACAGCCAGCCGAAAGCGCCAAATGACGAGTCGATGGAGGCGTTCATGAACAGCGTGACCAGCATGACGATCAGCAGCATCCACTGCACTTCCCGCAGCGAACTGTCCAGCAATGTTGCCGACCAAGTGGTGTACACCCATACCTTGTAGACCGCCAGAAGCAGCACGAATGTCTCCCCGGCACCCAGCCAGGACAGATGTTCCAGTAAATGATGGGACAGCTGTGACAGTGCGAAGACGAAGACCAGGTCGAAGAACAGTTCCACGCGGGTAACCCGGTCTCCGGAGGTCGCGGAGCGCATCAGCGACCTGGCACGGTCCATGAGTATCCTTCACTGGACCAGGAATGGACGGATGCCCCTCCTGTTGTCGACAACTGTGGCTGTGGTCAGTAACAAAGTCAAGGGAGGGGAGCCAGCACAAACGTCAGGAGGTTGCAGGCGCGGGAGAGCGGCTCGGTTCCCACGTGCCAGCGGCGTCGCTCCACCAGCATCTCGTCCGTCGGCATTGAGGCCAGGCCTTGATCCAGTGGACGGGTGGTGAGCCGGAAGGAGGCAGAGCGTCCTCTGGGGGGCCGATCCGGTGCATCGCCGCGAGCATGCACCATTCCAGATCCTTGGCGAAGGCAGGCTCCCAAGCCGTGCACTCGGGCTGCTGGACGCTCCGATGTTAACGAGGACGACGGCGGGAGTTATGCTCCCGCCGTCGCGCGTCGTTCTGCTTGCTGCCTCGCATTGTTGGCGCGGCATTCAGCTTTCGTGCTTGGAATGCTCTCCCAGACGGTGCCATGAGCGGTTGTGGTAGACCAGAGCGTCGCCGGCCTCGCCCGCTTGGACGTCACGCATCACGCGGGACTCCAGGGCGTGAACGGCGATGATGGTGGAAGTCCCCACCTCCATGCGATTGATGACGGCGCAGCGCACCCACGCCCGGACATCGTCATAAACCGCTTCGCCGGTCGCAAGGGTCGACCAGCGGTGCGTCTGGTCAAAGCGGTCTGCGCCGGGGGTCGCTCCAAACTTCGCCAAGTCGATGTCATGCGCATCCAGCAGGTGCACGACGACGGTTTCGGCGCGTGAAAGCACCTCAGAGGCAGAGGACAGTGCCGAGACCGAGAAAATCAGCAACGGAGGTTCCGCACTCACTGACACGACCGACGATACCGTCAGTGCCACCGGTCCTTCGCCGGCATCCGCCGTGATGACGGCGACACCTCCCGGGTGGCCACGGAACAGTGCTTTGAATTCGTCGGCCGAGAGGGAGGACGGGAAGCTTTGCTTCGGAGCCTCGACCCAAGTGTCTGGGGGGTAGGCGTGAAACATGGTTATGACACCCGGGGGACGGAGCGGGCGAGTTCCTCGCGAATGATGTTCGTTCCTGCGCTGAGAGCACTCAGCTTGGCCAGTGCGACGTCGCGGGGGAACGGTGCCATGCCGCAGTTGGAGCTGGGGATGAGCTTGTCCGCATCGACGAACTGCAGGGCCTTGCGGAGGGTGTCGGCAACCTCCTCCGGGGTCTCGATGGTCTCGCTTGCGACGTCGATTGCCCCGAGCATGACTTTCTTGCCGCGGAGGAGCTCGATGAGGTCCATGGGCACGTGGGAGTTCTGGGATTCCAGCGAGATGATGTCGATGCTGGAGTTCTGAAGCAGCGGGAACGTTTCCTCGTACTGCCGCCACTGTGAGCCGAGCGTCGCCTTCCAGTCGGTATTGGCCTTGATGCCGTAGCCGTAGCAGATATGCACGGCGGTCTCCGCGCGCAGTCCCTCTGCCGCTCTCTCCAGCGCAGCCACGCCCCAGTCCTTGACCTCATCGAGGAAGACATTGAACGCGGGCTCGTCGAACTGGATGATGTCCACCCCGGCCGCCTCCAGCTCTTTCGCTTCCTGGTTCAGGATCGCGGCGAACTCCCACGCCAGCTTCTCGCGGCTCTTGTAGTGGTCATCGAAGAGCGTGTCCACCATCGTCATTGGACCGGGAAGAGTCCATTTGATAGGCCGGTCGGTGGTTGCGCGGAGGAACTTGGCGTCATCGACGAATACCGGCCGTTCGCGGCGCACTGCTCCGACGACGGTCGGCACGCTAGCGTCGTAGCGATCGCGGATGCGCACGGTCTTGCGCTGTTCAAAGTCGACCCCGCTGAGATGCTCGATGAAGGTGGTGACGAAGTGCTGGCGGGTTTGCTCGCCGTCGCTGACGATGTCGATGCCGCGTCGGGTCTGTTCGTGGATGGCGATGCGCAGAGCATCCTGCTTGCCCTCGAGCAGCTCATCTCCCCCCAGTTTCCACGGGGACCAAAGAGTTTCCGGCTGCGCGAGCCACGATGGTTTCGGCAGGCTTCCGACAACGGTGGTGGGCAAAAGTGTGTTCATGATTGACGATTCTCCGTGGGTCAGTTGACGAGAGCGGGGTATTTGGCGGTCCACCGGTCCAATAGATCCTTGTGGGGAGTGATGAAGTGCTCCTCCGTGTACTTAGCCTGCTTGATCGCGAGCTGACTGCGCTCGACGCGGTCGTAGGCGATCTGGGTCCGTGAGTAGTCCTGCTCTCCCAGGCTCGGCTGGTAGACGACGGCGGCGGCGGAGTTCGCGTTGTAGACCTCCGGGCGGTAGATCTTCTGGAATGTTTCCATGGTGCTGATCGTGCCGATGAGCTGCAGGTTCGAGTAGTCGTTGAGCAGGTCGCCGCGGAAATAGAAGGCGAGCGGGGCAACGCTGCCGCGTGGCATGAAGTAGCGGACTTGCAGCCCCATCTTTGCGAAGTACGCGTCCGTCAGCGAGAATTCGTCCTGCTGGTACTCGACGCCCAGGACCGGGTGGTGGTTCTCCGTTCGCCGGTACGTCTTGCTCGTGGAGACGCTGATGCACACCACTGGCGGTTGCGGGAAGCGTTCCTTGCATGCGGGGGAGTCGAGGAATTGCTGGAACAGTTTGCCGTGCAGATCGCCGAAGTCCTCGGGAACGGTGGGCTTGCCTGACTCTGCTGCTGCCGCTGGCAGTACGACGCTGAAGTCGAAGTCACGGACGTAGGAGGAGAAATTGTTCCCGACGATCCCTTGGTGACGGACCCCATTCAGCTGGTCGACGATCTGGATGTCGAGAACCTCGAACAGCGGGAACTGCTGATCAGTGCCTTCCGCGGTGAACTCAATCTGCACGGAAACGATCTCAAGCGCGAGGGTGTAGCGGTCCCGGTCCGGGTTGTCCCAGCTTGCGAGATCGTTGAAGCGGCGCCGAATCATGGTCAAGGCGTTGCGGAGGTTCTCCTGGCGGTGCTCGCCCCGTGCCAGGTTGGCGAAATTCGTGGTGATCCGCGAGCCTTCCGACGGTGAGTAATCCTCGTCGAAGGGGGTCGTGGTGATGCTGAAGGTGAAGTCGTCTGCCATGTGCTGCCAATCCGTTGATGGGCCGGAGACGGCCTTTCAGAAGGTGATGTATCCATGGTGCAACCTACCGAGGGGTATCGGGTAACTAGGCGTTACTATGCATTCATATAGAATCTTCCTATGGCCCAGATTTCGAGCGGATTGACGCTGCAGCAGCTCCGCTACTTCATCGAAGTTGCAGCTGAGGGGTCGATCTCCGCGGCAGCCGATCTTCTCTACGTAGCCCAGCCGACAATGTCCGCCGCGATGAAGGACCTTGAGGCGCGGGTGGGCCGTGCGCTCCTGGTTCGCTCCGCCCGCGGAGTCACCCTCACCGCCGACGGAGTCGAGTTCCTCGGCTACGCGCGGCAGGTAGTGGAGCAGTTTGCTCTCCTCGAGCAGCGCTACCTTGGCAGGCCACCACGGCGACGTCTGCTCGGGGTGTCAACGCAGCACTACTCGTTCGCGGTGGACGCCTTCGTCCGGATGGTCAAGGCCACTGACGTGGCCGAATACGAGTTCTCACTGCGTGAGTCACGCACCTGGGACATCATCGAGGATGTCCGGACGCTCCGCAGCGAAATAGGCATTCTCTACCGGAACGATTTCAACCGGAAGATCATCGACAAGCTGCTCCGGGAGTCCGGGCTCGCGTTCACTCCGCTTTTCCTCGCCGATCCGCACATTTTCATTTCAAGGAAAAACCCGCTCGCCTCAAAGAAGCGTGCGACTCTCGCCGATCTCGCCGGCTTGCCGCGGCTCACCTTCGATCAAGGTGCGAACAACTCCTTCTACTTCGCCGAGGAGATTCTCTCCACCTTGTCCAGCAAACAGGAGATCCGGGTCTCTGACCGTGCGACGATCTTCAACCTCATGATCGGGCTCCACGGCTACACGATCTCGACCGGCATCATCAGCGGGCAGCTCGACCCGGAAATCGTCGCCATCCCGCTCGACGTTGATGAACGCATCGAGATCGGCTGGATAGGCCACGCAGCGATTCCACTCACCGACCAAGCGCAGCGCTATTTGAAGGAATTGCGGGCCGTCGTGGCGGAGTTCGGCGTGGCGCTGATCGACTGACTGCAGCTGGGTGGGGGGTCTTTACCCTTCAGTGATTGGACTTAGTTGTTTCAGGCGAGCGCGCTGCAGGTGTCGTATATGCCCGACTTCGTCGTTGGCATGGCCGGGGTGGGGAGCGAGGAAACCGTCCTGTTCCAGGTGGTGGCGGTCCAGCCCGAGGACGCCAGCCGGGCTTGTAAGGCCGCGGTGCCTTCGCCTGTCTGTTGCTTGCTACCGGAATCTGCCCTCGGGATTCGGAACGCATCGGGTGTTGCCGCCGAGCGTGGTACCGAAGCCGCTCGTTCCAAGCTGCAAGGAGAACTTGCTATCGCCAAAGCCAGTGGTCGTCTGGTCTCGGTTCGCCCTCGAGAGCTGCGTTTGTACGACTCTTTGCCCTTTGCTCTCAAAGACTTCCTTTACCGCCTTATGTATCCCCCTGTGCTTCCGGTGCAACTTTCGTCCAGCCGCCCGGGGCGAGAGCTTGAATCTCGTTGAAGCGTTCTAGGTAGTTCGGGCTTGTTCTGGTCCCATGGTCTGCTCCACGGTGCTGGTAGGGGAATCCGTGACGGAGTGGTCCTGCACCCTGCAAGGAGCAGAAGAAGGACCGCCGTGGCGGGAAGGGCACGCCAGTAATGGCGGCCTTTCGGGGTCATTGTTTCCTGGAGTTGGTGTTATGTGGTCCTCTCTTGGTTCGTCCGATAGGTCGTGGTTGGCCTACGCCTCTTCATGGTAGGGATGCTGCGCACGATGTGACTTTGGGAACTTGCACTAAAGATCCTGACTTCGGTTCTTTCGTCGGGCGAGAAAACAAACGGGTCTTGGCCGTGTCGTGGGAGCGCACTGCGAAATCAAACCGGACGCGTGCCCGACGCAGACGACCGCTCCCCAGCGGTGCCTACGGAACATTGCAGCTCGTGACATTGCAGCTCGCGCGAATGTCGGCTGAGCACGCCGACGCGGACCAGTCTGCCGATAAGCGCACATATGTCGCGACGGAGAGCATACGGCAAGTTCCGCCTGCCATTAACGGCAGCGCTATACCGCGTCCGACTGCTGCGCTTACGGTTCAGAAAACGTATGGGAACCGCGTCGCCGCTCGGCGTAGGGCTTCCACCGGCTTCAAGAATGGCACTTGGACCGATGTACTCGACCACTGGAAGTGTTGCCAGCAGCCCTGCCCACCGCGCTCACCGCGATTCAGATTAGGAGCAAGTGGCAACTACTGGGTCGAAGGGGGTGTGAAAGGGGATTCGGCTATCGGTCGAAGCAATTGCGAGGGCGCATGCCCATACCGCTGGCGGAAGGCCCGGCTGAAGTGTGCGGGGTCTGAGAATCCCCACGATAGGGACAAGTCCGTCAGCGTGCCGTCATAGCTCCCGGTCAACAAGGTCTCCCGGATCCGGTTCAGACGTTGCTGCCAGACCCAGCCCATCACTGTCTCGCCGTCCGCTGCGAAGGCGCGGTGGATGCTGCTCGGAGACAGGTGAAGCTCTCTTGCGATGGATTTGATGCTCAGGGTCTCGTCGCCGAGGTTTTCGAGGATATGGGCTTGCACGAGCTTGCGCCGGGAGACTCGCTGCGCGTCCGGGACGCAACGGGCGAGGCCGCCCAGGCCGGCAACAATCAGATGCTCCACGCCCTGGGAGACTGATAAAGAGACATCCGAGGGCAGAACGTCAATATCGTTCGCCAGGAACTGCACTGTATTTACCAGCAGACGTGCAACCCCTGGATCCGCGTTTACTGCCAATGCGGTGAGTCTGGCAGCTTCGGGTAAATGTCGCTCCAACGCAATTCGTGGAAGGCGGAGCACAAGTTGCTCAAAGTGGCCGGTCAGCAGCAGCGAATACGGTCGGGTGGTGTCATAGAGCGCGAATCCGCCGTCGTGGAGGGCGGCCGAGCGGCCTTCCTGGGTTACCAAGCATGAGCCTTCGGTTTGGATGCCCACGAGATAGTAGTCGTCGGTGGAAGCGTCGATGGCAGCTGGTGTGCGGTGGACGGATTGCGCGGAAGCACGGACACGGGCCAAATCAAGCGATGCCAGAGTCTGGACGGTTATCTCACCATCTATGGACTCGCGGCCGTCACCCGCCTTGCAGTCGAGGTCAACGAAAGTATCAGAAACGGCCTCCGTCCAGAACGAAACACTGTTCCGGGGAGACACCGCCGCTGTGCTCACAACCTTGGCCATGCCCCATCTTATCGCCGCCCTGCGCCAACTCTGGGGCCGGTTTGCCGAGGCCGATGGGGGTGCGTGCAACGTGACATACGCAGTCAACGTTCCTGCGATTCTCGATCAAGAATCCTTGTGAATTGAGACATAACGTGGAAACACATCCACTTCTATGACTCGCATCACATCCTTTAGGAGATCCCAATGAACCACGCCCAGTTCAAAGCAGCCGTCGTTCAGGCAGCACCGGCATTCCTCAACCTGGACAAGACCATCGATAAAACGATCGCCCTGATCGAGGACGCGGCACGCAACGGCGCGCAGATGATTGCATTTCCCGAGACCTGGCTCCCGGGGTACCCATGGTACGCCTGGCTCGACGCACCAGCCCTGTGGCTGCCGCAATACACCAAACGCTACTTCGATAATTCCCTTGAGTACGGCACTCCCCAGGCGGAGCGGATCTCGAAGGCAGCCAGGGACAACAACATCATGGTCAGTATGGGACTGAGCGAACGCCACGGCGGCAGCCTCTACATCGCTCAATGGTTCATTGACAGTGAAGGACAGACCATCGCCCAGCGCCGCAAGCTAAAGCCCACCTACGTGGAGCGCACCATCTTCGGCGAAGGCGATGGAAGCGACTTGGCCGTCTGGGACACCAAGCTGGGGCGCGTCGGCGGGCTCTGCTGCTGGGAGCACCTGCAGCCATTGTCCAAGTACGCCATGTACGCCCAGAACGAGCAGGTGCACGTCGCCGCATGGCCGAGCTTTTCCCTATATGAAGGTGGTGCCTTTGCCCTCGGCCCTGAGGTCAACACCTCCGCCTCGCGCATCTATGCTGTGGAAGGCCAGTGCTTCGTTCTGGCTCCGTGCGCCACCGTGTCCCAGGACATGGTCGACGAGATGTGCGCCACCGACACGCAGAAAGCACTCCTGAAAACCGGCGGCGGACATGCCCGCATCTTCGGACCCGACGGCCGGCAACTCCACGAATCCCTTCCGGACGACCAGGAAGGCCTCGTCTACGCTGAGATAGATCTGGGCCTTATTTCAGCGTCGAAGGCTATTTCCGACCCAGCGGGCCACTACTCCCGCCCTGATGTCACCCAGCTGGTCCTCAACAAAGCTCCTAGGAGGGCCGTCATCGACGCCGTCCTGCCAGCGGATACCGTCCCCAGTCCTGAGCAACTCCGCCACGTAGAAGAGCCAGCGCTTCCAGTCATGGCGGAACTCTAAATGGCTCCTGACCCCAGCCGTCAGGACCCGGCTATCGAGTCTTCCATCCCGATACACCTCACCGTCGAACGGACGCACCCGAAGCGGGCAGGCGATAGCTACATACCGCCCTACCCGCCCTACTCCGCGCGATTCGCAGAAGCAGGTCATTATTGCCTATGGGGACGACGCCGAGGCTTATGGTCGCTGGTTTGAACACCACCGTGACGCACTGATCGGTGCTGCTCTGGAGCTCGCCGACTACGGCCGCTCACGGTGACTTCCAATTCGTAGACGCCGGCCATGAGGGTTTGGGGTCGGACAGAGAACTCTCCGGAAGCTTTATGGGCCACGACGTGGAGGCCGTAAAACAGCGTCGGGCCGCCGACCCGTAACCTCCAGTACCCCTCCCGCAATCATTGGTTCAGCCCCACCCGGTCCTTCTTCGCCTGGTTGGAACATGAAGACGTAGTTTGGCCAGTCCAGGCACTCGGACTTTCCCGGCCGGGCCGCATCCGTCAGAGCTTGATGGCTTCTGCCAAAACTGGGGCCAGGCGGCGGACGCCTTCGGCAATCGTATCGGGCGGCACTGCGCTGAAGGCCAGGCGGAGCTTGTTGGAGGGGCCGTCGACGGGGGAGAAGGCTGCGCCGGGGATGAAGACGACGCCGGCGTCGATGGCCTTGGCGAGCAAGGGGTACGTGTCCACGCCGTGGGGCAGGGTGACCCAGACGAAGAAGCCGCCGTCCGGGCGGGTCCATGTAAGCCCGGCGGGCATGTACTCATCCAGCGCTGAGAGCAGGGCCTCGCACCGCTCCGCGTACAGCGTGCGGTACGTATCGATCTGGCTTTTCCAGTCATAGTCGCGGAGATATGCCGAGACGATCATCTGGTTCAGTGGCGGCGGGCAGAGCGTCACGGCTTCGGAGGCCAGGTAGAAGCGGCGCTGCAGGTGCGCGGGAACCAGTGCCCAGCCGATCCGGAGGCCGGGAGCGAAGATCTTGGAGAAGGAGCCGAGGTAGATGACATCGTCCGGGTTGGCCGCGCGCATCGGGGCGATGGGATGGCCATCGAAACGCAGGAGTCCGTAGGGGTTGTCCTCCAGGACAATGATGTTCGCGTCCCGGCATATATCGACGATCCGTTGCCTGCGTTCGGCGGCCAGGGTGATCCCGGAGGGGTTGTTGAAGTTGGGGATCGTGTAGAGGAATTTGATGTTCTTTCCCTCTGACTGGAGCGCAGCGATCCTGGCCTCAAGAAGCTCAGGTACCAGGCCGTCGTCGTCCATGTCGATCGGTGCCACCTCGACTTGGTATGCCTCGAACGTGTTCAAGGCGCCCACATAGGTGGGGTTTTCCACCAGGACCACATCGCCGGGGTTGCAGAAGACCTTGGTGGCCACATCCTGCGCCGACTGTGAGCCGGCGGTGATGACCACATTGCCGGGATCAGCGTCGGTGATGCCCTCTGCCGCCATGATGTCGCAGATCTGGGCACGGAGCTCTTCGGTGCCCTGGCCGCCGCCGTACTGCAGGGCCGTCATGCCTTCCTCGGCGATGATGCGGGCTGCGGTCTGGCCGAGCTTCTCCAACGGCAGCGACTGCAGGTAGGGGTTGCCCCCGGCGAGTGAGACAAGGCCGGGCCGCATCGAGATGTCGAAGACATCGCGGACGGCGGATTGCTTGATGTTGGCGGCCCGCGCGGAGAACAGTTCCTCGTGCGGGTGGGCGGCCGTGGCGGCCCGCTCAATGGCGTCGATGGCTTCAGCGGGCAGCGTTGCGCCGGCATCCAATGTTTCGTGGGTCATTCGTCTCCAATACTGGGGTCTCCGGCGTGTTCGCGGGTGTCCTGGTGCCCTTGCCTGACGGCCTGTTGCGTCAGTGCAAGTGGTCGTCTGGTCCCACGCCAGGTGCTTCATGTTGTTCTTCATATGTTGTCAGCCCGGGTGTCTGGCTCGTGTTCGTTGGCGGTACAGCTAGGGGAATGCGCTCCGGTTCTGATCCCAGCCTGACGCCGGGATCAGAACCGGAAAGCGCACCGCAGGTCATTCCAGCCCGGGCTGCGTCAGAGTACTTTGCTCAGGAAGTTGATTGTCCGTTCCTGTTGGGGGTTTGCGATGACGTCTCTGGGATCGCCGGATTCGACGACCACGCCGCCGTCCATGAAGGTCAGGGTGTCGCCGACTTCCCGGGCAAAGCCGATTTCATGGGTCACGACGACCATGGTCATTCCGGACTTTGCCAGGTCTTTCATGACCGTCAGGACGTCTCCCACGAGCTCGGGGTCCAAGGCTGAAGTGGGTTCATCGAACAGCATCAGTTCAGGTTCCATGGCCAAGGCCCGGGCGATGGCTACTCGTTGCTGCTGGCCCCCGGAGAGCTGCGCGGGGTAGTAGTCGGCCCGGGAGGCCAGCCCAACCCTGTCCAAAAGTTCCAAGGCTTTGCGTTTGGCGGTGATTTTGGGCCGGCCTTTGACATGGACTGGAGCTTCGATGACATTTTCGAGTGCGGTTTTGTGCCCGAACAGGTTGAAGCGCTGGAACACCATGCCGATGTTGCGGCGTTGGCGTGCGATGTCCTTAACGTTCAGCTGATGGAGCCTACCGTCCTTCTCTTTGTAGCCGACAAGTTCATCATCGACGTAGATCCGGCCGGCGCTGATGCTCTCCAGCTGGTTGATGCACCGGAGCAGTGTCGACTTCCCGGAACCCGATGGCCCGATGAGAACAGCGACTTCACCTTCTTTCACGGTCATATCGATGCCTTGAAGCACGTGGTGGTGACCGTAGAACTTGTGCAGTCCCTCGATTCTGACCAAGGGGGTGGTCGTCTGGGCCGACGACTTGGTGGTTTCGGCATGGCCTGAAGTCATCGTCCGCTCTCCTCAATAATCTCAGCGGTTTTCGCCGTGGTGTTCGCTTTGGCTGCTTTCAGTGCCGCAGGATTCACTGCGACGGGAGCGAGGTTGTCGATGCCTTTGCCGTAGTGCCTCTCGATGAAGTGCTGGCCGACCATGAGGAGGCTGGTGATGAAGAGGTACCAGGTGGCGGACACGATGAGCAGCGGAATGGGAAGGTATGTGCGATTGGCGAGGGAATTTGTAACGAACGTCAGGTCAAGGGTGAAAGGAACAGCCAGGACAAGAGATGTGGTCTTGAGCATTCCGATGGTTTCATTACCTGTCGGTGGGACGATGACGCGCATTGCCTGGGGCAGGATAATGCGCCACATGATCTTCGCCCTCCTCATGCCCAGGGCTTCCGCTGCTTCCATTTGGCCCTTGTCCACGGACTTCAAACCCGCCCGGAAAATTTCGGCCAGGTAGGCCGATTCGTTCAGTCCGAGTCCGAGGACTGCCGCCCAGAATGCTGTGAGTACGTCCTGGGTGGTGAAGCTGAAGAGCTCCGGCCCGAAGGGAACGCCGACCGCGATTTTTGGGTAAAGCACGGCGACGAGTCCCCAGAAGATGAGTTGGGTGTATACGGGGGTACCGCGGAAAAACCAGACCCAGAACCATGAGGTCCACCTCAGTATGGGGTTATCTGATTGGCGCATGAATGCAAGCAGTATGGCCAAGCCAACGGCCAGAGCCATGGACAGAACTGTGAGGAGCAGCGTCCACCCGACGCCTCGGATCACATTGATGTCCAAGAGGTACAGCCCGACGGTCTCCCAATGGAATTGGGGGTTGGTTGCCAGGTTTTGGCCGATCAGGATCATCACTAGAACGAGGATGCCTGCGCCGATCCACCGACCAGGGTGCCGTACCGGGATTGCGTCGATTAATGCCGGGGCTGTCGCCGTACCGGACACGGAGGGTTCAGCTGTTTGCGTTCTCATGACGCACCTGCCGCATCGTCGAGGGAAGCAGACCGACCTTGTGGTTGGTTGCTGTCCATACCAACGGCGCTGAATGAACGGGCCAGGGGCGCTGTCATGCAAGGCGCTGTCGCCGGCACGCTTAGCGTGTGGACGGTCAAAACCGTACCGAAGGGCCTGGAGGTTGGAATCATGCTCTGCCTTACTTAGGAGGTACATATCGCGGAGAAACGTGCCGGACTTGGATCCTGGCCATCGCCTGCCCCAACCATAAAAAGAATGTGGCTCAGGTCACGCGAGCCCTAATTTTTCTGTGCCTCAACGGCTCAGGGGTGGGTTCAGCCTCAGAAATTGCTGTGACGGGAAGCGCTACGCCTTTGCGGCGTGCCACGATTCAGCAGCATGCCCGGCGGTTGATTTAGTTCCTGGTCACAACCAGTGACAGGCGCCGTGGCCTGAAGAAGAGAGGAAACCAATGACGAGCACGTCAGAAATCGTCGGGCAACGGCACGATCCCGAGGCGCCCAGGTACGCAGGAATCGCGACCTTCGCCCTGCTTCCCAGGCTGGAAGAAGTCCCAAGGGCAGATGTGGCCGTAGTGGGCATCCCGTTCGATTCCGGTACGAGCTTCCGGCCCGGAGCGCGGTTTGGCCCGGCCCACATCCGCGAAAATTCCCGCCAGCTGCATCCGTACCACCAGATCCACGATGCTTACCCGTTCCGTGACCAGCAGGTCGTCGACGCCGGCGACATCGCTGTCGGACCGTACGGAATCGAACGGGCTGTCACGTCGATCCAGGCGGGAGCGGAAAAGCTGACATCCCAAGGCACCCGGATCATGGCACTTGGTGGTGACCACACGATAGCTTTGCCGTTGCTGAGGGCGGCTGCGGCGCAGCATGGACCGCTGGCCGTGCTTCACTTCGATGCCCACTTGGACACCTGGGACGTACTGCACGGAGAATCAATCTGGCACGGCTCCCCCTTCCGTCGCGCGGCCGAAGAAGGACTGATGGATCTGAATCGATGCCAGCACGTAGGCATCCGCGGCGGAGTCTACGATCCAAGCGAGCTGGACGACGACCGTCAAGCCGGGTTCGAGATCGTCCGCAGCGAAGAGTTCCAGGAACGTTCGATTCCCAGCATCGTGGAGCAGGTACGTGGCCGTCTCGGCACGGGGCCCGTGTACATCTCCGTGGACATCGATGTTCTCGACCCCGCACACGCCCCGGGCACAGGGACCCCGGAGGTCGCCGGCATCAACACCCGGGAATTCTTCACCGTCCTGCGGAAATTGCGCGGGCTCAACATCGTCGGTGCAGACGTTGTCGAAGTTGCGCCGGCGTACGACCATGCAGGCGTCACGGGCTTGGCAGCAGCCCACACGGCATGGGAACTCATCACGCTCATGGGCCTTCGGGACACCTCCGGCGGGGAACCCAACTCCTGACGTGACGTTGGTTGCCAGCTCTGCTGGCAGCGAGGCGGCGGACCGAATCTTCGGCCCGCCGCCTTTGTCGTCTCTCCAGGTCCCGATCCGTCAAAGCCCTTGGTCCAAGGCTGCGCCTCCACCTGGACTGTTCACTCAAATGGCCCCGGCACGAGCCGGGGCCAAGGCCAGCATCATCGCGGCGGATGTGGGGGATCCCAATAAACATAGGAACCCACGGCCGGTTTATCCGGTCGTGGGCTCCTATGTTGAGGTGGGGCAGCGCGCAGCTGGGCGCCGCGCCTACAAGGTACCGTGCTGAACTTGGACGGCTGCGCCGACTGCCGCGAGGAAATCGTCCACGTCTGCCGCCGTGGTGTCGAAGGCAGTCATCCAGCGTACTTCTCCGCGTGCCGCATCCCAGTCGTAGAACCTGTACCGTTGCCGCAGTGTTTCGGCTGCCCCCGGTGGCAGGACGGCCAGGACAGCGTTAGCCTGCGTTGACTGGGACAGGTGCACGGCCGGGTTGCCCTCCACTCCTGCGCGCAGCCGCGCGGCCATGGCGTTGGCTTGCGCAGCTGACCGGTACCAAAGGTCCGATTCGTAAAGGGCGGTGAGCTGCGCCGAAACGAATCGCATTTTTGATGCCAGCTGCATGTTCAGTTTCCGCAGGTACTTGACGCCCGCGACGGCATCCGGATTGAGGACGACAACTGCTTCCCCAAAGACCATTCCGTTCTTCGTCCCGCCCAGGGAGAGCACGTCGACTCCGGCTGCGGTGGTGAAGTCGTGGAAGGGACGCTGCAGGTGGGCGGCGGCATTGGACAAGCGTGCGCCGTCCAGATGCAGCAGCATTCCCCGCTCATGGACGAAATCAGCGATTTCCTTGATCTCCCCGGCCTGGTAGGCCGTACCGAATTCGGTCGTTTGCGTGATGGACACCGCAAGGGGCTGGGCCCGGTGTTCATCACCCCAACCCCACGCTTCCTGTTCGATCAGTTCGGGGGTGAGTTTGCCGTCACTGGTAGGTACCGGCAACAACTTCAGCCCACCGATCCGCTCGGGGGCCCCGTTCTCATCGGTGTTGATATGGGCCGAAGCGGCGCAGATAACTGCTCCCCAGCGGGGCAGCATGGACTGCAGCGCCAGGACGTTCGCCCCGGTGCCGTTGAACACGGGGAAGGCCTGGACTTTTGGCCCGAAATGCTGCCGCATGACGTGCTGGAGACGCTCGGTGTAAACGTCCTCTCCGTAGGCGGGCTGGTGGCCCTCGTTGGCTTGGATCAAAGCTGCCAGCACTTCCGGGTGCGCCCCGGCATAGTTGTCTGAGGCAAAGTTGCGCAGACCGGCATCATGCAGGGGCCGGCCCGGGTGAAGGGCTGTGGTGAGTTCTGTAACTGACATGGATGTCCTTCCGAGTACCGGCCAGCGGCTAGATCAGGTGCTGCCGGGTCCCGTTCAAGCTCCCGGCATCCGCGTCAAAGAGTGCCGTGACGTGTTCGGCAAGTTCCTGCACATCGGTGTAGCCGGGGAAGGCACGGTGTGGCGCAGCCTCACGCATGGCGTCATCGACCAGTGCCTTGACGACGAAGACCACTGCCGCTGACTTCTGTCCGACGGGTTCTGCCTTGTTGCCTGTTTGGCTCTGGTGGAAGCCATCGGCGACACCCAGAACCCAGGCCTCGGAGGCTGCCTTGATCGCAGAATAGGCGGCGCCACCAGCGGTCGGTTTCTGTGCCGTCACAGAGGAGACGATCGCCAGACGCCCTTTGTCAGACGATTCAAGATCTTCGTAGAAAGCCCGGGAAGTATTCCGGAGCGTGGTGAGCACGCTGGTGTGCAGAACGTCCCAGTCCTGATCCTGCTGGCCAGTGATGCCATCCCCGCCACGCCATCCACCAACGAGATGGATCAGCCCATCGACAGGGCCGACGTCCGCGCGGACAGTCCGGGCGAGGGTGTCGACCTCCGCAGGGTCGGCAAGGTTGCAGACGTAGGGTGTGACCTCCTGATACTCCTGCGCGAGGGCCCTGACGCCGGCTTCGTTGACGTCGACGGCGGCGATCCTGGCCCCCTGTGCTGCCAAAGATTTCACGACAGCCCGTCCAGCGGCACTCGTGGAACCTGCCACCACCACGTTCAGGCTTGCACGTATTGCGGTGGGGGCGCTCATGCCGCGGTCGCTTCGGAGGTTGTCTGCGCTGTTTCGCCGGTGATGCCGGACGTGGAGGAAATGACGTCCCTCATCTTCTTCTCGAGCGCCTCATAGAACATTGAGTGAGGGAACTCGTCATTGAGGACCAGATCAGTCAGACCACGCGGTGGGCCCTCCAGGGGCAGCGCTTCAGGGCCCTTGGCCCAGATTGAGGCCGGATGAGGCGTTACGGTCGCCGAGATCAATTCGTAGGCAGCCAGCCAGTGGGCTGTTTTGGGACGATCGATTGAACGCCAGTACAGGTCTTCGATTTCCTGTCCGAGGGCGATGACGACCTGGGCGGCACCATCCCAGTCGATGGTCAGTTTGGTGTCCGTCCAGTGCAGAACGTGGTGCTGGTGCATCCAGGCGAACAGCAGCTGGCCACCGAGCCCGTCATAATTGCGAACGCGGCTGCCGGTCATGGCGAACCTGAAGATCCTGTCGAAGATCACAGCGTACTGGACGAGCTTGGCATGTTTGCGCGCTTCCGGAGAAGCGTTCTCGTCTTTTTCGATCCTTACAGACTCGCGGAATGCGGTGAGGTCGCAGCGCAGCTCTTCGAGGGTGTAGAGGAAGAAGGGCATTCGCTGCTTGATCATGAACGGGTCGAAGGGAAGGTCCCCGCGCATGTGCGTCCGGTCATGGATCAGGTCCCACATTACGAAGGTGGACTCGGTCAGGTGCTGGTCATCCAGCAGGCTTGCAGCGTCTTCGGGCAAATCCAGCCGGGTGATCTCCGCTGCTGAACGCAGAACGCGCCGGAACCTTGCCGCTTCACGGTCGGCGAAGATGGCACCCCAGGTGAACTGCGGTGTTGTCCTGACAGCGACGGATTCGGGGAAGAGCACTGCCGAATTGGTGTCGTAGCCAGGGGTAAAGTCGATGAACCGAATCGGCAGGAACAGGGGGTTGGAGTAGTCTCCGGTTTCGAGTTCGTCGATGAACTCGGGCCAAACAACTTCAATCAGAACTGCCTCCACAAAACGGTTGCTGCTGCCGTTCTGCGTGTACATCGGAAAGACCACAAGGTGACGCACGCCGTCGGCCCTGTGCTGCTGAGGCTGGAAAGCCTGGAGGGCGTCAAGGAAGTCGGGCACTTCAAAACCAGCCTCTTCCCACCCTGCGAAAGCGTCCTGCACCTGTTCCAGATACTCCGCGTCGTGTGGAAACTGCGGAGCCAGTTCTGCGAGGGACTTCCGGATGGTCGCGGTAAGCCGTTTGGCTGTTACCTTGTCTTCCGGCTCGGGCACGGAACCGTCCTGGATTTGGATGAGTTGGAAGTCTGTAGCGGCCTGCTTGAGCGCCAACCAGGCGGGAAGCTCACGTAACTGGGCGGTGGACAACGTCACAGCGGCGGAACGTGTGGTCGTGGACATGCCATTCCTTTCAGAGGATAACGATCGGGTGAGAAACGACGCTACAGCTAAGACAGAGACTCTAATGGAAAAGATGCCGAAGCATAAGATATTTTGTGCCTAATTCGCTCGCGGGCTTGCTAAGCCCTCAAGATTCGCGGTCCTGGCTATACAACCGCTTCCCGGTGCCGCATAAAGTTCAGATTGCGTCGATTCCGCCCACACTGGCCTGCGCGACCACCGATACCCAAGCAGAATGTGGCAGTAACAGGGTGGGACCAATGAGGCAAACAGGACAATATAGGAACAGCGAAGCAAAGGAAGACACATGGCCATCAGTTCCAGCCAACTGCAGACATTGCTCGCTGTCATGAAGACCGGCTCCTTCGCCGCGGCCGCGGAAGACGTCGGATACTCGCCCTCGAATGTCTCCCAGCAGATGCTGACGCTTGAACAGGAGACCGGCGTTCGCCTTTTCACGCGACATGCCAGGAGCGTCACTCCCACAGTTGAAGCATTCGCACTGGCCAAGCAGGCCGCGCGTATTTTAGCCGGCGTCGACGTCATGATTTCGAGTTCCCGGGCCGTTCAGGGCACAGGCAAGGAACTGATGCGGGTTGGGATTTTTCCCAGCCTCGCAGCACAGGTACTGCCCCTGGTACTTCGGCATCCTGAGTGGGAGAAGTCAGGCGTGGACCTTCGCGTGTCTGTTGCCGAACCGTGGGAGACTGCGGATGAACTCCGGTCAGGCGGACTCGATGCCGCTTTCGTGTTTCAACTCGGAGAATCCGGCTTGTGGCCGCCGAGTATCGCGAGAGATCAGATTGCCGAGGACCCTTTCAGGGTGGTTATCCCTGCCGCTTGGGGGATTGCTGCACACACGCTGATGAGTGTGGACGACCTCTCCACCAAGCCTTGGATCATGCAGTACCCCGGGGGCAGCGACGGTGTTGTCATCGAGCAGCACTTACGGAACCACAATTTCCGACCCCGCGTGGTCGGTGTCAGTGATGACTTCAACGCCACTGCAGCACTGGTCGCAGCCGGGATGGGCGGCGCCTTCCTTCCCGAACTCTCCCTTCAACGCTCGGAGGGTCTGGTCCGGGTACGCGTGGAAGGCTTGGAGCTGACTCGAAACATCGTCGCCTTGACCTCCCGGGAACGCCCGGGGTCTCGACCTACAACACTGATACGGCTCTTCAAGGAAGCACTCGAAGGCCCTCAGTAATCACCCACCGTCAACAACGGCCAGCGGGAATGCGGCTTTGCCATGAAACGGCCGACGAAGCCCCACGATCCCTGATGCTGGTGCGCGGATTGCCCGGCGGCGAACTACATTTCCCCGTGGGTGCCAAAGTCGGGGCGGCCTTTTTGTTGGCAACGGACAGAGACCCGCGGGACAGTCCTGTTCTGCACATCTGGGCCCTGATTGTTGGGTTTCCGGGACAGAGGCCAACGCTGCAGGAACTTCGACGAGGCATCCGGCATCAACCCACCCCGAGCCAGGGAGCCGAGCAATGACGGACCAGTCGCAGCCAACGCACGTGCCCGCAACTTTCGTGGAGCAACAGAAGACCGCCTTCACCAAACAGTTGACCGTTAAACGCATAGTCTTTGACCCGGCAGGGGAACCCTTTTGGGCACCGCTATCCCACAGCGGTGAAGATGAAGAGCCACTCCGCTACCGGACCGGCCAGCGCGTGAGTTTCTACCTGGACGGCGCCGTGAGAAAAGGCACCATCGATGTCGTCATGCCAGATGGCACCCCGCTGTGGGTGTGGTTGGACGGCGGGGCGGGTCGACGGCTGTTTTCCTCCGATGATTCGACCCTGATGCTGCAGCGGGCAACTACGGCTGGTCCCGCCGTGGCCGGGCTGCCAGTGGACATTGAGAAGCCGGATACGCCAACAGAATGCTGACGTACCCGGCTGCCTTGCTGATAACGCCGCTGGTGCGGACTATTCAATAGTCGTGGGTGGGTTCACTTCGGCCTTGTCCAGAGCCGTCTTCTCCTGACCCCAGGCCTTGAGAATGGTGCCGTAAGTCCCATCAGCGATGAGGCTGTTGACAGCAGCAGCGACAGCCATGGCCAGGGGTTCATTGTCCTTGGCCACGGCGATCCCGACAAGGCTCGGGTCGACGGCGTCTCCCAGGGGCTCAAGCCGGCCACCGGTTTCCGACACGGCGTATCCGGCAGCGGCCGACATGGCCACGAAGGCATCGAGACCTCCATTGATGAGGCGTGTTGTCACGTCCGTCTGGTTGGTGAGGGTAAGTACCTCAATGGCGGGCTTGGCGCTGGCGACGCAGTCATCGGACTGCTTTCTGACAGCCGTCTCCTGTAGCGTCCCTGTCTCAACGCCGACTTTCAGACCGCAGGCGTTCTTGCTGTCGACTTTTTTCGGGTTGTCTTTCTGCACCACCCACTGGGTGCCACCTGCAAGGTAGCTCACGAAGTTGACGGCCTTCAACCTCGTGGATGTCACGGTGAAGGATGACACGCCCAGGTCGTATTTCGGGCCGAGGGAGGGGAGGATGTTGGCAAAGTCGGCGTTCTGGAACTCAGCTTTCAATCCCATGCGGGCTGCAACGGCGTTGGCTATGTCGATGTCGAAGCCCATGGGTGTTTGACCGTCGGCACCTCCGAGGAACTCAGCCGGAGCATAGGTAGGATCGGTGGCTACGGTGAGGACGCCGTCCGCCCGGACATCTGCCGGAACGCTGGCCGAAATCTGCTCATCCCGGCTGACGCTGGTGGGATCAAGGCTTTCCGTCGAAGTCGTTCCTCCTACCTGTTCGGACGTTGTACAAGAGGTGACAGACAACGCGATGGATGCGGCCAGAACAAGGGCCAAGCCAGTTCTCTTCTGCATGATTTGCACTTTCTCTAGGCACATATATGTCCGTTCTTCGGAACGTTGTGGTAACGCTACGGTTCCCAAAAATATGAGCAATCGGCCATAAGAAGGACCGCACCGACAACGCCGTTTCGGCAGTGAAGGCCGAGAATTTCTTATGGACAGCTACGCTGGGCCGGCGGTGGGTTATAGGCCCCAAAGAGGCGCCGACAAGCCCATACGACAAGGACGTAAATCCCCTCAACGTGGCGTAGGGTTTCTGTTCCTCAGTCACATTCCGGAGGCATCATGGCTCACTCTGTCTTACGGTGATGCCGCTCACAGCTAAGAAAAAACTATGCTCAAGGCGCACCGCACCGAAGCGGTGGACCAAGAGCTCCAACAGGAATGGCTTCTACACATGAATGACTAAAGATCGCCAGGCGTCTGCCAACGCGCAGCCCCGGGTCGACGACGACTCCCTCGCGCAGGTCTCCCGCGACGCCATCGACGATGAAGCAACCGCCCGCCCCCAGAACCCGTCAGCGTGTCATCCAGTTGCGGGTGGGCACCCCCCCAGATTGAAAGGCACCCATGGAGAACTCTCCAACACCTGGCACAATGACGTCCCGAGCGGGATTGAGCCTTACCCAGCAAGTACGAACCCGCAAGCCGCTGCACATGCTGAAAAGGGAATCAGACATCCAGACGACCGGTCTCCGGCGGAGCCTGAGCCTTGTCCAACTGACCATGATCAGTGTGGGCGCCACCTTGGGAACCGGGATCTTCGTTGTTTTAGGCGATGCTGTGCCCATTGCCGGACCCGCTATTTGGATTTCTTTCGTTGTAGCAGGCATCGCGGCCATGCTCTCTGCATTGTCCTATGCGGAAATGGCGGGGGCAGTTCCCGTCTCGGGGTCCAGCTACTCCTATACCTACGTCACCATGGGTGAAGGGCTGGCCTGGATCTGCGGATGGTGTCTGCTGCTCGAGTATGCGGTTTCCGTAGCCGCCGTGGCAGTCGGGGCCGGTGAATACCTGTCTGAAGTGGCCAAAGCGTTCGGAGTTGAACTTCCGCATGCGCTTATTCAACCGCCAGGCGATGGGGGAGTGTTCAACGTTCCCGCCGTGGTGATCGTACTGCTGGCTGTCGTACTGCTCATTCGCGGTCCCGTGAAAGCGCCGTGGTCAACACCATCCTCGTCGGACTCAAGGTAGTTGTCCTGCTGCTCTTTATCCTTGTCGCTTTCAGCGCGTTCGATTCACGGAACTTTGAGCCACTTGCCCCCATGGGCCTCGCCGGCATTACGGCTGCTTCCTCCCGGTTGTTCTTCTCTTACATCGGCTTCGACGCGGCCTCCACTGCCGGCGATGAAGCGAAAAACCCCCAACGTGACCTGCCCAGAGCCATCGTGATCTCGATGGCTGCTGTCACTGTCCTGTATGTGGCCGTGGCCGTGGCCGCCGTCGGTGCCCGTCCGTGGGGATGGTTCGACGGTCAGGAATCGGCTTTGGTGCACATCCTTGAAGAAGTGACCGGCACCGTGTGGGTCTCCCTGATCTTTGCCATCGGGGCTGTCATCGCCATCGTCAGCATCGTCCTGGTCACCCTCTACGGCCAGACCCGCATTCTGATGGCAATGTCACGGGACGGAATGATCCCGCCCGTCTTCGCCAAGGTCTCCCGTCGCACACAGACCCCAATCGCCAACACCATGATCACCGGCGGTGCCATAGCTGCCGCTGCAGGGTTGATCCCCCTCGGCGAACTGGCCGACGCAACCAGTATCGGCACCTTGTTTGCGTTCTCTCTCGTCAGCATCTCGGTCATCGCCTTGCGGCGTAACCAGCCTGACATTCCACGTACCTTCCGGGTTCCTTTGTACCCGTTCACGCCGATACTTGCTGTTGTTATGTGCCTGGTTCTGATGGTGAACCTCGGTGGAAGCACGTGGATTGTCTTTGTCGTCTGGATGGCGCTCGGCGCTGGCATCTACCTCGCATACGGACGTCGGAATTCCGTTGTGGCACAAAGTCTCCGGGTAAAAGACGTCGCGACCGAACCACAATCGGCCGAAGTGGATCAACTTCAGAACTGAACATGGCTGGGCGTGGAAGCCTTAGGCCTCCGCCTCGTGACCTGACCAGGCCTGGTCTTGCTCATTCGCGGACGTCAGCGACGCGGTCACTGCACGGTGGAACAAACGCGGTGTCATGGCTGGCACGCCATGACACCGCGGACACCCCGCGGGAAGCCACCTTGCTTCCACCGCGAAGTCTTCCGGGTCAGCCCGAATCAGGTCCTGGAAGTACTGAAGGAGCACCACGTTGAACTGGTCGAATTAACCGGGCTGCCTACGGCCGAAGAGTTCCGTCTCAGCACCCCGCGCAGGGGCTTTGCCCGTCCAGCGCGCAATAACCTCGTCCCAGGTGGTGCCGGCAGCGGCAGTAGTCCGGAGCCACCAATGGTTTCCATTGACCGCCACATGGCGCCCGTAGTCTGCCTTTTGAGTGCCTTTGGCGGGTAACGTATGGCGCCAGCAAGCCTAGGCTTGCTTCAGGTCACGACGAGGTGGCCGTCAGGATGGAGGTTGAGATGTCACCGATGTATAAAGTGCCACCTTTCGATGCTGAGCTGGGTGCCACGCTGGGAGCGTTGGGCGACTTGATAGGCCCAACGTTGACGCCCGACATGATCAAAGGCATGCGCGAAACCCTGGTTGCACCGCCTATCGAGGATCTTCTCGCTGGACGCCCCGTGACACATTTTGAGCGGACGATCCCAAGGTCCGGTGGGCGCTCCGGACCTTACTGTCTCCATCTTCCGCCGGGTCGATCACGCGCCCGGCGGACCAGGCATCTATAACATTCATGGCGGGGGAATGGTTATGGGTGACCGCTTTCTTGGAGCGGATTCCCTCGTTGACTGGGTTGAGTCCCTTGGTGCAGTGGCCGTTTCAGTGGAGTATCGACTTGCCCCCGAACATCCCGATCCGGCGCCGGTGGAGGATTGTTATGCAGGCTTGGAGTGGATGGCCGCCAATGCCGAAGAACTGGGTGTCGATCCCCACCGGATCGTCGTTGCAGGCGCCAGTGCTGGCGGCGGACTCGCTGCAGGGGTGGCGTTGCTCTCACGCGACCGTGGTGGCCCTTTCCTGGCCGGCCAGTTGTTGATCTACCCCATGCTGGATGATCGCAATGAGACCGTTTCCAGCCACCAGTTTGATGGCATAGGTGTATGGGACCGTACCAGCAACGACACTGGCTGGAATGCGCTCTTGGGGGAACGGCGTGGAACCAACCAAGTTTCCATCTATGCCGCCCCTGCGCGCGCTGCGGACCTCTCAAACTTACCTCCAGCGTTCATCGATGTCGCTTCAGCCGAGGTTTTCCGGGATGAGGACATTGCCTATGCTTCAACCATCTGGATGTCCGGTGGGGAGGCCGAATTGCACGTGTGGCCGGGTGGCTTCCACGGTTTCGACATCTTCTTTCCCCAAGCGGCGCTCTCGATATTGGCCCGCGAAGCCAGAACCCGGTGGCTACGACGAGCGTTGGGCGCCTGACCGGCCCAGCCGGCTGGGAGATCTTCGTTGCCGGATTGGCCGGAGTGGCACACCATAGAGTTCGTAGAGACCGACGACGGAGTGGGTGGTATCAGTGCAGGGACTCGTGTGGCGGCTCAAAGCGCTCGATCCGGTAGCCTCGGAAAGCCTCAAAGTCATCGCCTACTTCGATACCCTGATCAACAGCCGGGCCAACGCAGACATGCTCATCCGTGGGGCAGCAGCCCTGTGCGGCTGCCCCGTGGGTTATTCGCTGGAAGGCCGGAGCATCTGTGTAGATGCATCGGGCCAGAGAATCACCAGCGAGCAAGGGCAGTGGCCCTCCCAGCCATTCGGCATTGACGGGAAAGCATGGATTCAACGCGCCAGGCCCGGGTTCGTCAACGACGAGCTGATTCTGGAACGCCTCGCACTCGCCTTGGGCGTCTTTTGGGACCGGACCAGTCCGGTGGCCATCACGCGACGGGCGATGGAGGCGGTCATCGACGGTGATATGCCGGAGGAAAAGCGTTCTGAGGGGGCAAGGCTCCTGCACCTCGAGCGGGACAGGATGTATCGGGTTCACGCAACGCCGGTAACGACATCCATGCCTGGTCCCACTGCATTGGTCCAAACGCCCTTCGGACCCATTAAGGCAGGGATCCGCCCATCCACAGAAGCGCTTGAGGAGGTTGGCCCCACAGGAGTAGGCCTCGCGCGGGCCCCCCGCGAACTCTATTACTCCTGGGAAACGGCCCTGCTGGCCCTCCGACTCACCACTCCACGCCACAGTGTGCAAACGGCTGACGAGCTCGGAAGTCTCATCGTCCTGGCCGGGCGGGCAGACGACTCCGGGCAGGAGCCGACCGATGTCACCAATTTGAGGCAATTGGTGGAGGGTCAGCCGAAAGCGTTGCCCATGCTCGAAGCCATAGCGGAGTCCAGCAGCCTGCGATCTGTTGCCGGACAGCTCCATCTGCACCATTCAAGTGTTCAGAGCCGTGCTGCAGAACTCTCAATCGCCTTGGCTTTCGATATCCGGACGCCAGTTGGGCGGGTTCGCCTAACGCTGGCTCTGGCTCTTTTCCGGCTTGCAACAAATCGCTTCGACTGACGTGCTGCCCATGATGAATCAGATCCTCTCAGGTGCGAAGGGACCTTCAAGTTGCAGTCCCTATCCGCGGTGGCCCGGCGGACGCGCCGGTTTGTCACGGCAAAGGTGGTGGGATATGGGCGCTGGGAGTCGTACCTCCTTGCTCAGGCAGGCAATTCCAGCCGGAAGCCGCAGCTCACGCAGCGCAAAATCTGGGTTCTAAGCTGGACGTCAAGCAGTTGAGACAAGTCATCTCCAGGAATGCTGCTGGCGGTCAGGGTCCGTCGCACTTCGAGGGGTACTCTGGCCATGGGCTCGCTGCAATGAAGGTAGCTGTCGCCGAAGAGGATGAGCCCTTCGAGATTCGTTCCGGTGTTCAGCCGTGCAGCAACTTCGCTGAATCGCGTGAAGTGCGAGAGTATCGAACCGCATCCGGTACAGCTGTAAGAGACCTCTACGACGAGGCCGACTGTGCGGGCCCGTGCTGTTTCAATCGCGTGTAGCACCAGGTAGCCGTCGGTCCGGCACGTCGGGCACCACGTTCTCGACCCTTGGGGCAGGGATGTCCCACCCGATGGAATGGAGTTCTCTGCCATGACGGCTACCGGTCCTCCTCATCCGTGAAAGAGGGGCTGCTTTCCCGGTAGGAATGGACGCGGCAGACTATCGGGCGATTAGTCGGCTTCCCTGCTGTGGCTAGGGCCGTTGGGGGCCGGTTGATGAGCGACAAGATGTTGCCTCCTCGTTGCGCTGGTAAGGCGCTGCCGGGGTCTGGGGCAACAACACCAGCGTAGGCACCAAGGAGGCCGCGAGTCCATAGTAAAGAACCCTGTGAGGGCGAATCCTCTCAAAACAAAGGCCCTGAGCGCTCCGTTAGCTCCGGTGCTTCCCTGCGAGGGGGCAGGTGAACGGGTCAGCCGCGGCGAGACCTACGGTATTGAGGTAGCGGATCACGATTCCGTAGGAGTGCATCAGCCTGGTTTCGGTGTATGGAATGCCCATGAGAACGCAGTGTTCTTTGACAAGTTGGCTTGCTTCTCGCAGATGCTGGCGGGGCATGTCGGGAAACAGATGGTGTTCAATCTGGTAGTTGAGCCCACCCATGAAGAACGTCACGAACCTGCTGCCGGTGATATTGCGGGACGTGAGCACTTGCCGGGTCAGGAAGTCGGCGCGACTGTTTTCGGGAAGTATCGGCATCCCTTTGTGGTTTGGCGCAAAGGTTCCTCCCATGTAAAGCCCGAAAACGGCGACCTGAACCCCGATAAACGCCGCAGCGATCCCAGGGGACAGCGTGAGGAACAACAATCCGATGTAGGTGCCAAAACGCAGGCCCAGCAGGCCAAGCTCAAACCAACGGAACTTCACGGGGCCGCGGCGCAGCAAGTACCTGAGCGAGTCGATATGCAGCGTCCAACCAAGGAACAGTAGCAGTGGGAAGAGGAGGTAGCCCTGTCGTTTGCCGAACGCCCGGGAAAATCGTCCACGGTTGTTGGCCACTTCGTTGTGAAAGACGATGGCACCGGGAGCGATGTCCGGATCCCGGTTAACCACGTTCGGCCGGGCGTGATGCCTGGAGTGCTTGTCGGTCCAGTAGGCATAGCTCATGCCCACCATGAGGGTGGCGATCAGGCGTGCTGTCCACTCGTTTGCCGCCCGGGTGGCAAAGACCTGAAGGTGCCCTGCTTCGTGCCCGACCAAAGCGAACTGCGTGAAGACAACGCCGAGTGCCGCCGCTACTGCAAGCTGGAGCCACGAGTCGCCCAGAAGGAAGAACGCCGCCCAGACGCCGGCACCCGCGATGATCAAGAGCATCAGCAGCAGGATGTAATAGCGGCGGCACCGCTCGAGCAGCCCCGCTTCCTTAACTGAGGTCAAAAGGCTCGCATAGCTGCTGGTGACTTTGTTGATGCGAATTGCGGACGTCGTCTGCCTGGCTGCTGGTTTGACTGTGGGTACGACCGGTGGGGGCTCTTTGATGAGCGACAAGATATTGCCTCCTCGTGTGTGCTCTGAATGCACTGCCGAGGTCTGGGGCAACAACACCAGCGTAGACACGAAGGACACTGTGAGTCCATAGGGAACGGACCCGGGCGGGCAATCCTTTACAGCCGGTCACATGGAAAGTGCTAAATCTTCAGAGTGCGCTTGACGATGCTTTCGGCGACATCGTGAAGGTTTTGCCGCGAGGATCGGGCGTGTGCGCGCAGCACGTTGAAGGCACTGTCCATGTCGAGGTTTTTGGTCTGGGCAATGACGCCTTTGGCTTGCTCGATGAGCACCCGGGTGGTCAACGCGCGTTGGAGTTGGTCGTTGAGGACGCCAGCTTCGCGGATGGTGCGCTCCTGCAGAAGGCTGATAGTGGCAACGTCGGCCATGGCCTGGGCAATGGAGGCGTCTTCGGGGGACAGGGCGCCGGTTTCGGCTCCGAACAGGCCCATGGCGCCGATGACCCTGGTGTGGACGCGCATGGGTACGGCGTGCACTGACCTGAAGCCCATGTCCAAGGCGATTTGCTGGAAGGCCGGCCAGCGGTCACCAAGGGCGCCGATGTCATCGACGGTGATGACTGTTCCTGTGTGGTAACACTCCACGCACGGCCCCGCTCCGGCTTCGAGTTGGAGCAGTTCCACCAGTTGGCTTTGCTCGCTGGTTGAAGCCAGCAATTGCAATTCGCCGTCGGCGTCGGAGAGCAACAGCCCGGCTTGGGCGGCGTCGAGTAAATCGACGGCGTCCTCCACGAGCGTGTGGAGCAAGTCCAGGACGTCGTAGTCGGCAACGAGGGTGTCGGTAAGCTTCACGAACGTATCGCTGAGACGTTCGGCTCTGCTTTTGTTTACCATGTCTGCATTTTACTGTGATCCGGTTTCTGCGGCGCCCGCGGCCGGCGTGAAATCCAGCTTTCGGCTGACAACGTCCAGCGCGGTGTCCTGCAATGATCGTCCGCTGGCGAATGCATGACCGCGCAACAGCAGCAATGCTTCATCGGCGGTGCTGTCGGTCTGGACCAGAACCATGCCGGTTGCCTGGTGGATTTCACGCCGGGCCAGTGGAATGGCCGCCGATCCGGTCTCATTGCCGGGCAATAATCCGCGCAGCAATGTCCAGGCGGTCCGGCTGGCGATTTGTGCGGCCCGGCTGACCTGGGCGGGGCTGAGTTCCCGCGGTGAGGTGCAGTACAGTTCTGCTACCCCGATGACCAGGCCGCCGGCGAGCAACGGAAAAACAAAGAACGCTGCCGCCTCCGTTCTGGTGGCCGCCTCGGAAAAGGCCGGCCACGACCGGACCCCTTCGGCGGTCAGGTCGGGGATCACCACCGGCAGGTGGGTGCGGAAAACATCCCACCGTGGCCCGTCCCCGAGGTCGTACTGGAGCTCATCGAGCCGGCCGGCCGTAGCGTCGGACGCGCACATCAACGTTTCGGCGGCTGAACCACCGAAGACAGATACAGCTGCGCCATCAATAGGCAGTTCCTGGAGGAACGCGGCACACAGATCGCCGTGGGGTGCGTTCCACGGCGCGGCTGTCAGGTCAGGCACGCTTGATCAGAGCTCCCGCGATGGCTCGGCTGCACCAATGACCACCATTCCTGTTTTTCCTGGACAGTCGGACTCTGACTGCTTCCTCAACCATAAACCCGACGGCGGTTGAGGCCCTCGACGGCGGTGGTCGCCACGGTCTGCTCATCACCTTTCGAGAGGCGTTATTTCTCGAAAAAGGTTGAAGTGTCGGACGCGTTGACCCGCTGGACGATGTTTTCGGCGACTACGTGGAGTTTTTGGTTGCGGTCGCTGGAGGCTTTCTTAAGGATTTCCATTGCCCGTACCTGGCTGCATCGGTTCTGGGCCATGATCATTCCGCACGCGAGGTCGATCACGGTCCGGCTTTCCAATGCAGACCTAAGATCGTCGGCCAGCTGTTCTGCCGTCGTGATCCTGACAGCCAGACGAAGGGCCCTACCGGCCATATCGCCAAAAACCCGGGCATCTTCAACGGTGTTCGGAGTGAACTGATCTGCCGGTGCGGCGAAGAAGTCCAGGACAGCGTCGGCGTCGTCCCCCAGCCCAAGGGGGATACCCATGGCACTGCGGTACCCCTCGTCGGTGAGGGTCCTGCAGTAGTTGGGCCAACGTTGGTCGGCCGCAGCATCCGAGACAATCATGGGCTTTCCCAACTCCAGTGCTTCCACGCAAGGTCCTTCGCCGAGGCGTTGTTCGATTTGATCCAGCCAGAGGGCGATGTCGCTGCTGCCGGCGATCGTGGTGCGGCGTTTGCGACGGTGCAGCGCTACCGCGCATTCGATCTGCGTTCCCTCGGTGTGGGTTAGCTTTTCCGACGCGAGCCCAGCCATGCCCTGAAGGAAACCCTTGAGGTCGTCGGTCGACGTTATCAGCCGGTTCAGGTGATCGAAGCCTTCCTCCAGCTCGTTGTCCGTCATGCGTCCAATCTAGGGTTTGGCGTCCTGATTCACAATGAATGGTGGGTGGCGTCCGGTCAGGACGCCGATTGCTTAGCTGGCTAGTGCGTTCTTCTGCCGCGTGGTGATGCTCGATGGTCCGCCGCAGTGTGTGCACCTGATGGTGTAGGACTTGGACGTCGTGAAGAGGGGGACGAAGAACAGGGTGAACTTCGTGGCGCGTTGCTGCAGGTGGTGATGAGCGAACTGGCCGCAAAACCGGCAGGTAGCCATTCGTCCGGGCAATTCCCGGATGGCGGTTTTAAGACCGAAGATGAGAAACATCGGAGATGCCTTTCAGGGAGTTCGTGGGGTTTTCTGGTGGGGACATTCACTTCCGTCGGTACTGCGCGCAGGCAAGCGACCCCAGAGAAGATAAGCAAGCTTTCCTACCCAGTCTACGCATAAAGTCTACATTGTAGAAATGTCTATCCCTGCCGTTCTGGCGAGTGGACTCGTGAAGGCCGGTTACCGAAACCACCACCGCGGTCAAAGTTCCGCACGTTCGGAGACCGGCCGCCGTCGAACCGTGGGCCCAGGTGCGGCCTGCCGAAGGGGCCGGATGGCCAGGCCGGGGATCACCATTCCGACACGGTTGGCCCAGGCGGGGATTCCGGGGGAGCCCCCGGTATCTTTCGACTCCCCCGGCAGTCGCGTAGATTGAACAAACACGGCGCTTGTCGCCATGGTCCGGACGGGAATCATTGGACGCCATGCGGCCGACAACGGGAGCGGGCTCTTTCTGACGGGAGTTACGTTGCGCGAGATATCTCTTCCCTCCGGTGAGGCTGTCCCGGTGCTCGGGATCGGAACGTGGGGTATGGGCGAGAACCCCAGCACCGCCCCGCGAGAGACCGCTGCGATCCATGCGGCCCTGGATTTGGGAATGTCCGTAGTGGATACAGCTGAGATGTATGGCAACGGCGCGGCCGAGGAACTCGTCGGAAGGGCGCTGGCAGCCCGGCGGAAAGAAGCGTTCCTGATCACCAAAGTCCTGCCGCACCACGCGACATTACGCGGAACCATCGATGCTTGCGAAGGTAGCTTGCGCCGTCTTGGAACGGACATCATCGACCTTTATTTGCTGCATTGGCGCGGCGTTGTGCCCTTGGCCGAAACGCTCGAAGCATTTGAACGCCTGCAGGAGGCCGGGAAGATCCGGCACTGGGGCGTCAGCAACCTCGATGTGGCGGACATGGAAGAACTTATGCGCCTGCCGGGCGGACGGAAAGTCGCGACCAACCAAGTGCTCTACAACCTGACCCGCCGAGGTATCGAGTTCGATCTTTTGCCCCGCTGCGGCGACGGGGGTATACCGGTGATGGCGTACTCGCCGCTGGAGCAGGGGAGGATGCTGAATGATCCTGTGCTGGTGCGAATCGCAACCGAACACGGCGTAAGTCCCGCGCAGATCGCCCTCGCCTGGGTGCTCAGGCATCCGCTCGTCCTCGCCATTCCCAAAGCTTCCAGCCCGCACCATGTCCAGGAATGCCAGCGGGCCCTCGACGTTCAGCTTGCGCCCCACGACCTGGCGGACCTGGATCGCGCCCATCCTCCTCCCACCCACAAACGCGTGCTTGAGATGATCTAGGCGGTATCAGGGCTTTTCGGTCAGCGCCCTCGGCGAGGGCGCGATGATGGCCCGCGGAGTCCCGGCGGGGAACTGTACTGAAGTTGGCAGACGGAAACATCCCTTGTGGTGGCCGGCGATCACTGCGAGACTGGCAGTGCATCGCGCCGCTCCCTCGTTACGTGGAGGAGGTGCCACGAGGCCAGTTCGGTCCGCACCATACTCGCCGCAGCACCGTTCCAAGGAGGCTCGCCATGAAAACTGTCGTGCAGTACGGAATCAGTCAGGGCGGGCCGGGTGATGGAGCATGATTGAGGTTGCATTGTTGGTGATCCTTAAGGCCAAACCCGGCAAGGAGAAGGACGTCGCAGATTTCCTCCGCTCCGCGCGTTCCGTCGTTGAACAGGAGCAAGGCACGCGTGCTTGGTTCGCCCTCCAGTTAGACGAATCGACTTTCGGAGTATTTGACGTTTTCCCCGATGACGACGCCCGCCAGACCCACCTCTCCGGGGGAGTCGGGCAGGCACTTGCCGCTCAGGGAGCAGAGTTGTTCAGTGTGGAACCGAACATACAGAACATCGATGTGCTCGCATACAAACTCCCCGGTGAAGGCGGATAGGGGCCGGCAAGCCGTCGCCGCTCCACGGTGCCACGTCATGCGCAGGCTTAGGAGCAGAGGGTGACACGTTCGGACACGAGCCGTGCCGAGGCGTTCAGCGACGCCGTCATCGCGATCGTCATCACGTTCCTTGTACTTGAGCTCACGCCGCCGGAGACTGAGCCAGGCGGGCTGATGGCCGGGTTGTTGGGTCAGTGGCCGACATACTTGGCTTATGCGGCCTCCTACACCTACCTGGCCGTGATCTGGCTCAACCATAAATCAACCTTCTCCCGTATTCGGCAGATGGATATCGGCCTGCAGTGGGCTAACCTTGGCATCCTCGCCACGCTCGCTCTTTTGCCTTGGCCCACAGCGGTGATCATCGATACAGCCAAGTCAGGCAATCTGGCCGATGAGCGGGTCGCGGTCGCGCTGTACGCGATCGTCGGGGCACTGCTGTGCCTGTCATGGCTGGTCTTCTTTTCGCACCTGGCACGGCACCCTGAGCTCACCGAGGAGGAGGTGGAGGATACCTATTTCGCGCGCGAGCGGCCACGTGCCCTTGCCGGGGTGGTGCTTTACCTCGCGGCGGGAACGGCAGGTGTCCTCGTCCATCCGCTGGTCGCATCGGTGATCTTTGTGATCCTGCCTGTTTTCTACGGTCTCACCAGTCACGGGTTCGATCACAGGCCGGCCTTCCTGCGGGGCCCGTAGGCCACTGCTCGTTGCCCCTGTCTACCTCGCCGGTGCAGTTCCCACGCTCCACCCTCATGTCGAGCGGACCTGCGTTATGTGGCCCTACTGACGTTGCAAGCAGGATCCCTGGCCCATAAGGTACTAAGGAAGCTTACCTTTTGGTTGAGTGCAGTAGTCGATTTGCCGATCAACATCGAGGAGAACGCGCAGTGCCAGTTGAGGACAACATCAAGATTCCAGGGACTCCGTCGATTGAGAGCCCCGCGGTTGAAGAGCCAACAGATGCACGGGAGCCGTTGCCGCCGAAGCCTGATCAGCGGGGTCCGGAGGCCGTGTCACCTACGGGGAGCCCCACCGGAGCACCCGTGAACTCGCGTTCGCAGTCCGGCCAGTACCTGACAACGGCCCAAGGTCTAAGGCTTGGAGATACAGACCATTCACTCAAGGCGGGTCCGCGGGGCCCGATTTTGCTGCAGGACCATCACTTGCGTGAGAAGATCACGCACTTTGACCACGAGAGAATTCCCGAGCGTGTTGTCCACGCCAGAGGAGCCGGGGCACATGGAATCTTCCGCTCTTATGGCACGGCTTCAAAAGTCACAAAGGCAGGGTTCCTTGCGCCGGATGTGGAAACCCCGGTGTTCGTGAGGTTTTCCACTGTCCTGGGATCAAGGGGGTCCGCCGATACCGTCCGTGACACCCGTGGCTTCTCCACGAAGTTCTACACGGATGAGGGCACCTACGACCTGGTGGGAAACAACATTCCTGTCTTCTTCATCCAGGACGGCATCAAGTTCCCGGACATCATCCACGCGGGGAAACCGCACCCTGACAGGGAGATCCCGCAGGCCCAGAGTGCGCACGATACATTTTGGGATTTCGTTTCGTTGCACACCGAAGCCCAAGCCCACACGATGTGGAATATGTCTGACCGCGGAATTCCCCGTTCCTACCGGACCATGGAAGGGTTCGGCGTCCACACATTCAGGTTGGTGGATGCGGCCGGTAAGACCACTCTGGTGAAATTCCACTGGAAGCCGAAGCTGGGCGTCCACTCATTGGTGTGGGAAGAGGCCCAGATTATTAACGGCATGGATCCCGATTTCCACCGCCGTGATCTGGCGGATGCGATCGAATCAGGTGCCTACCCGGAATGGGAGCTCGGCATCCAGACTTTTCCGGACACTGAAGATCAAATGTTTGAAGGTATCGACCTTCTGGATCCCACCAAGTTTATCCCTGAGGAATTGGCGCCGGTTCAGCCGATCGGGCTGATGACGCTGAACGCCAACCCGACCAACTACTTTGCCGAGACCGAGCAGGTAGCCTTCCACCCCGGACACCTCGTCCCAGGTATTGATGTAACCAACGATCCTCTGTTGCAGGTCCGGCTCTTCTCCTACCTGGACACGCAGATTTCGCGGCTCGGCGGCCCGAACTTCGCGCAAATTCCCATCAATCGTCCCCACGCCCCGGTCAATGACATGCTGCGTGACGGTATGCACCAGACTGCCGTGCATGGGGGAGTAGCCCCTTACCATCCAAATTCCCTTGATGGTGGTTGCCCCTTCATGGCAGGGCAGGACGTGGGAGCATTTGTGGACGTCCCTGAGGAAGTCGCCACAGGAATGAAGGAACGGCGCAATCCCGCGTCGTTCGATGATCACTTCAGCCAAGCCCGGCTGTTCTTCCACAGTTTGACTCCGGTGGAGCAGGACCACGTGATCCAGGCTTACACCTTCGAGCTTGGCAAGTGCTACGAAGTGGCAATCCGGGAACGGCAACTTATGGCGTTGGCCAATATTGATGCCGGCCTTTGCGCTGCTGTCGCCAAGGGCCTCGGGATGCCCGCTCCCACGGCCACCGTTGACACGCCGGACGTGGAACCGAGCCCTGCTGTGTCCCAGATTGGTGGGAAGTGGCCTGTTGCCGGTCGCGTCGTGGGCATCATCGCGGACAGTGAAAGTGACCTGTCGTTGGTGACAGCGGCACGCGAGGCGCTGGATGCGGCAGACATGGTTCCGCTGGTTATTGCACCGTCCGGAGGTGTGATCGAGTCGGATCAGGGTCCGGACGTGACTGTTCAAAGGAGCTACCTCACTGCACGCTCCACCGAATTCGACGCAGTCATTGTGGCAGGCGGAGGCACTCCGGCAGCCGACGCCATGCCGGGCCGCGACGCCAAGGCCGGTGAACCCGGGGTGACCCTTGATCCGCGGGTGGTCCTGATGGTGTCCGAAGCGTTCCGTCATGGCAAAGCCATTGGTGCCTGGGGTCCAGGTGCCGCAGTTCTTGACGCGGCCGGCGTCCCTCAGGCTGCCCCCGGGATCGTCAGTGGTGAAGGTCCGGACACGGTAATTCCGGTGGTCCGGGAATTGCTCTCCGCACACCGGGCGTGGGAGCGGTTCCCGGTGGCGGGGTCGGCTTCTTAGCCCCCAAGGACAAACTGTTAAGCACGACGGCGGCGGGTTGCCCCTGTGGGCCAGCCCGCCGCCGTCGTGGTGTCAGGCCGGTCGGTGCTTCCGCACCCTCCTCAAGGCGGCTACTGCCCCCAGACCCGCCAGTACCCACGGGGCACCGACAAGTATGGGGTCGATCCACTGATGGTTCAGGTCGGCGCGCTTTTTCCCGAAGCGGGAACGCGCACCATGGTGGGTGAACTCGCTGAGCACGCCGGTTTCGGTCACCGGGTTGTCCGGTTGCAGAGTTGCGAATGCGCGCACGTGGTTTTCCCACGCGTCCACTCTGTCGGCGGCGATCAGCACAAGCCAGTGGGCTGCGCGGCCCTCGCTGTATTTCCCGTACGCGTACTTCCGCAGCGCACCGGAGATGCCCTTGGGAGGGGTTGAGGTGCCAAAGACGGGGGTCACGAAAGCGTGTTCAATGGACCGCTCCCGGGGCCATTTCTCCTTCTGGCGTTCGGGAAAGTCCCAGCGCGCCCCGGTCTCGATACCGGGCTGCTCGCGGGGGTAGGAGGGCCTGTCCGCCGGGTCGAGGTCCACGCCCCATCCCGGGATCCGTGCCCGCAGCTCCTCCGCAGTTTCCTTCAGCGCGGGCGTGCCGGAGGTGTAGGGCGTCGGTATTTCAGCCATTGCGATCCCCTTTCAGACCGTGGTTGCGACGATCAGGGGCTTGATGCAGTCATCAAGCTTCGCCGAGAAGATGTGGTAACCCTCGGCGATGTGCTCCAGAGGGATGCGGTGGGTGACAATGTCGCTGGGTTTAAGATGCCCGTTCTGGATGTGTTCGAACAACCGGGGCCACTGCCTTTTGACAGGGCACTGGTTCATCCGAAGCGTCAGCCCTTTGTTCATCGCGTCACCGAACTTCACGGCGCTGAAGAGCGGTCCGTAGGCGCCCACTACTGACACCGTGCCGCCCTTGCGGACGGAGTCGATGGCCCAGTTGAGGGCGATGGGAGACCCACCCTGCAGTTTCAGCTTGCTGCTGGTCACGTGCTGGAGGAAGTTACCGTCCGCTTCGGCTCCTACCGCATCTATCACGACGTCGGCGCCCAGGTAGTCCGTGGCTTTTTTCAGGTGCACCACAATGTCGTCGTACTCAACAAAGTTATAGGTTTCGGCATGGGCGAACGAGCGGGCCTTTTCCAATCGGTATTCCAGGTGGTCGATGACGATCACCCGCCCCGCTCCCATGAGCCATGCCGACTTTGCCGCGAACAGGCCCACCGGGCCGGCACCGAACACCACAACGGTGTCACCTTCGGCAATGTCGCCCAACTGGGCGCCGAAGTAGCCAGTAGGCAGTGCGTCCGTGAGCAGGACTGCGTCTTCCTCGTCCATCCAGTCCGGAATCTTGCTGGGACCCACGTCAGCGAACGGCACGCGCACAAACTCAGCCTGGCCGCCGTCGTAACCCCCGCAGGTGTGGGAGTAACCGTAAATACCGCCTACGGCAGTGGCGTTCGGATTCACGTTGTGGCAGTTGGAGTACAGGCCGCGTGAGCAGAAGTAGCAGGACCCGCAGTAGATGTTGAACGGAACCATGACCCGGTCCCCGACCACCAGGTTCTGCACCGAGGAACCCACCTCGTGCACCACGCCCACAAACTCATGACCGAAGGTCATCCCGACCCGCGTGTCCGGCATCATGCCGTGATAAAGGTGCAGGTCTGAGCCGCAGATGGCCCCCAACTTCACTTGCACGATCGCATCATTGGGATGTTCGATCTGCGGTATGTCTTTTTCTTCCACGCGTACCTTATAGGGCCCGCGATACACCATGGATCGCATCAGTTCCCCTTCCGGGAAGTAGTTCGTTCCGGCATTGAAATGACCGCCCGGGCCTAGGTGCCGGCGGGGTGGAGGACGACTTTGGTCCAACCGTCGACGCGGTCATCGAAGTTTCTGTAGGCCTCCGGGGCCTTGTCCAGGGGAAGTTCGTGGCTGACCAGGAATGAGGGACTGGCTTTTCCGCCGGCAATGAGGTCGCGAAGGGCCCGGTTGTATTTCTTGACAGGGCACTGGCCGGAGCCCATCGTTTGTCCTTTGAACCAGTAGTTTCCATAGTCGAAGGCCACCTGCCCCTGCTTGGCGAGTTCGTCCGGGGCGCCAGGATCCTGCGGCAGGAACACGCCTACGACGCCTAGGCCGCCGACGAACCGGACGGAGTCCACCAGGCGGTTCAACGTCAGGTTGGGCTGTTCGTTTCCGCTCGGGTCGTGGGCTTGGTACCCGACGCATTCGCAACCCCGGTCAGCCCCGAACCCCATGGTTTGGTCTTTGACGAACTCAACAGGGTCCACTTTGGAATCGTCCACAGGGATAGCGCCGATCTGTTCCGCCAGCTTCAGGCGGTCACTGTGACGGTCCACCACCATGACTTTTCCGGCGCCCTTGATGATGGCCGAGTAGGGGCCATGAGTCCTACTGGCCCTGCCCCGTAGATGACGACCGAGTCCCCGGGGTAAACGCCGGCCATCTCGGTTGCGTGCCATCCGGTGGGGAAGATGTCCGCGACCATGACATAGTCGAGTTCCTTCTCCTCGGCGTCCTCGCCCAAGCGCAGGCAGTTGAAGTCTCCGTACGGCACGCGCAGGTACTCGGCCTGTCCGCCTTGATACGGGCCCATGTCCGCGAACCCGTATGCAGCCCCGGCGAGCTTGGGTTCGGGCTGCATGGTCAGGCAATAGTTTGTGAAGCCACGTTCGCAGTTCTTGCAGAATCCGCAGGCGATGTTGAAGGGCAGTACGACCCGTTCGCCCACCTTGACCTTGCTCACCGCGGAGCCGGTTTCGATCACCTCACCGAGGTTCTCGTGCCCGAAGGTGCGTCCGGTCTCGAAGCTGGTGCGGCCCTCGTACATGTGCAGATCGGAACCGCAAATATTCGACGACGTTATTCGCACCAACACGTCGGCGGGGTGCTCAATCCTGGCATCAGGTACGTCCTCGACGCTGACGTCGTTCGGCCCTTTGTAGACTACTGCCTTCATTTTTCCGCTCTTTTCTTGTTGCCCAAGCCGATCCGACCAAGTCGATGTAGCTTTCCGGGGGCGCAGGCGCAGAAATGGCGCGGGGTCCTGAACGGAATAATGGCGCAGCCGTAACCCAGAAACGGGTGTTGATTCAGCGAGGAAATGGGGAGTGCAGGTTGAGACGCGAGAGTCGCTCAGAAGGGGCCGTAAGGCCCAACGCTTTCAGACCGCAGGATGTCCGGGACGATCCGCCTGCTGGTCCGTCCGCAAACGAGACAATGAATAAGCTTCAATACTAAGCACACTTATTAATACTGTCGAGGTGTAGCGACAGAAAAGATGACGATCAATTTTGCCGGTTGCGTTGGGCGGGAATGGTGACAGTCACGGTGGTGCCCTTGCCCGGCTGGCTGCTGAGCTTGATCGTTCCGCCGTGGGCGTCGATGACGGCCTTGGCGGGGACTAACTGAATTTTGGCCCGAGGTTCCATACATCAGGCTTGCCCGCCAGCCTCAGCCGACACCATCACTATGCGACCACGGAAGCGGCGGGACGGTGCCAAGGCAGGGCCTCCGACGGGTCAAGCTGCTGGGTTGAGCTTCTGCCGCAGTTGCTGCAGTGCCATATGAACGACGGGCTCGGATTTATGGATCTCCCTGACATTCATCCCGGTGAACTCTTTGATGGCCCGGCGCATGCTTTGAACGTTGGTGAATCCGCTCCGTGTCGCAATTTCTGAGTAGGTGATTCTTTGAGCATGGGCTTGAAGCAGAAGCTCCAACGCTTTCCGGGTTCTCAAGGCGCGGATTCGCTCACCCAAACGGAGTTCTTCGGTCTCAAAAAAGTAGAACAGGGAGCGACGGGAGAGGTTGAACGTTCCGGCGATCATTGCCACGTCCAGATTTGGGTTGTCGTAACTGCTCTCAAGGTATTTCTTTACCGCCCGGCTTAGTGCCGGTTTCTGTGTCTCATCGTCGGCCGGCGATTCGAGCAGGGAGCCCACCAGGGTTGCCATGACGGATCGTAGGATCTCACTGGTTCCTGATGCCTCACTGTCGATGCCGGGCCGCTTCCAACTCATCAATGCGGGTATCACGAAGGTGCCCACAATGGGGTGGCTTGCAAGGTCAGGCAGGCGAAGAAGGGAGCGCAGTCCGCCTTCGCTGACATTGAGACTGACGCGGTCCATGTTGAGTTGCTGTGCGTGGAATCCTTCGGGTGCATCGAAACTGCCACCAAGCGAGGTGTCGATGAATCTCACCGAACCCGTTGGAACCGGCTCGGGGGTGCCATTGAGATCGAGGGTCAGACCCGACGCCTTGCGGAAGTAGGCCAGGCGCAAGTCAGTGGAGTCGGGATTCGGCGCCCAAAAGCCCAGCGCGGGGGTGTTGTGCATCTCTATGAGGCTGAAGCCCGGTCCGGCAAGATTAATAGCTGAGGGACTGACGGACGCAGGACTCTCTCCTTCTGACCGCTCCAGCCTCATTGGTGTTTCGACGGCGTTGCCGTACCAGACCCGCCAATGCTCGAACCTTTGTTCTGGAGTGAGCCCTTCCGGTACTGCGTAACGTCGCACACGGGCGCTGTTCCCGTCACCAGATTGAGGCATGCCGTCCTCCTTTACCAGCTGAGCATCATGGCAGTCTTGCGAGCTGGCACGGCGGCTTAGGGAAGCGCTTGCGGTGACTCGTCAGACCGACCGAAAATGAGGTCCGCTGGTAGGTCAATTTTACCTCCGGATGCACCTTCGGCTGGTGCGTTGATGTGTATATGTTTTTCACAGAGGTGCGTCTTGCAATTATTTGGCCAGCGCCTCAAGGAGCGGCCGGTGTGTGGGGAAAGCGGGCTCATTTTCCTGCCGGTTGATAATTTCGTTTCCGTCGAAAAGCGGTCTGGTTGCCAGTTGATTTACTCGGTGGGGGGAGAGGACATACTCGACGGCCAGGATGCTGGCGCCAACCACTCCAGCTTCCGGCCCGGTTTCGGACTGGGTGATTGTCAGGTGCTGGGTCGCTAAAGGCGTTGATCGTGCGTAGACCGTTTCGCGTATCCCTGCCATGAGGTGTTCTCCGGATTGGGCAAGCGATCCGCCCACAACAATCAGGGCGGGGTTGATGAAGCTCACGCACATGTTGAGCATTTCTCCGATGTCGCGGCCCGCTTGGCGGACCGCTTGGACAGCAGCCAGATTCCCGGAACGAACCAGCGAAACGACATCGCTTCCAGTGGTTGCCTCAAGCCCGCTGTCGCGGAGTTGAGCGGCGATGGCAGGTGCGCCTGCAATGGCTTCCAGGCAGGCACTCTTGCCACAGCGGCAGAGAATTCCTGCCCCCCGGGAAACAGCAATATGGCCGACGTCTCCGGCGACACCTGCCGCGCCACGCTGCAGTTCTCCTCCGCTAACCACTCCAGATCCGATGCCAGTGGCGACTTTGAGGAAAATCATGTTCTCCTCGTTGGGCCAACGGGTCGCCCGCTCGCCGAGGGCCATAAGGTTGACGTCGTTATCGACGAGTACGGGTACGCCCAAGGTTTGCTGAATGTAAGCGGGAACATCGAATCCGTCCCACCCTGGCATGATCGGCGGGCTCGTCGGCTTTCCGGTGGAGTGCTCTACCGGGCCAGGTAGTCCGATGCCGACGGCGATGACGTCCGCAGTCGGGCGCGCCAAAAGTTGCAAGTGTCCCTTCACCATCGTCAAAAGCCAGTCCAGGACCGCTTCGGGTCCGCATGAAATCTCCAGCCGCTCAGTGGTTTCCACGAGTATCGTTCCTGACAGGTCAGTGAGGGCCACTGTGGCGTGTGTCGCGCCGACGTCTGCGGCCGCCACCAACTTTGCGCCTGGGTTGAAAGCTAGCCGCGCCGATGGACGACCTCCAGTAGAAGGTGCCCCTGATACGGGAACCACCAGTTCCAATTTCAGGAGCGGCTCAAGGCGGGAACTGACGGCAGCTCGGCCCAACCCTGTTGTTCCAGCCAGGTCTGCTCTGGTTCGTGGTTGTCCGTCCCGCAGGATTTGCAGTAGTTCGCCGGGTCCGCCGTTGTCCATGACACTCCAATTCGGGGCTAAAAAGAGGTTGTTCGTGAGCCTGAATTCTTGACGCGTCGGGCTCACCGGACCCTTAGGGCCCTCATCTCCACTTAGTGTCAAGCGGCTCACTCGTTCCCGTCCACCCGGCGAAGTGCTTAGCATCACAAAGTGCAACTTGGGCGTGCATTCGACCCCCATCAGCGTCAAAAGGTGCAGACTTTTGTTGGGCCCCTGACCAAAGCCACGTGCTGCGTGTCACTGTTTCGACATGGACAACGACAGAACCACGACAGCCCCCTCCCGGCTACGGGCCGGATTCGTCGGCGCCGGGTTCATGGCCGAGGTGCACAGCCGGGCCGCCCGCGCTGCAGGGGCGGATATCGTCGCCATTGCGTCTTCGAGCCGTGCCAGCGCCGACCGCGCCAAAGACCGCCTGGGTGTGCAGCGGGCTTACGATTCCGCCCAGGACCTTTTCGAGGACGACGCGATCGACGTCATCCACATCTGCACGCCGAACGGCACTCATTACGGACTGGCTGAAGCTGCGCTGAAAGCAGGTAAGCATGTGGTCTGCGAGAAGCCATTGGCCACCAACGTCCAGGATGCAGCCGAACTTGTAGAGCTAGCCGCCATGGCCGGGACAGTTGCGACCGTCCCCTTTGTCTATCGCTTCCATCCGATGATCCGGGAAGCCCGGGAACGTATTTCCTCGGGCCAAGCAGGACGGATCTCCGCTATCCAGGGCTCTTACCTCCAAGACTGGTTACTCTCCCGGGAGGACGACAACTGGAGGGTGGACGCCGTTGTGGGTGGGCCCTCGCGGGCGTTTGCCGACATCGGCTCCCACCTGTGCGACCTTCTCGAATTCGTGAGCGGTGAACGGATAACCAAAGTCAGTGCCATGAGCAGGACTCTGTTCCCGGGCCGGGCGAACAACAGGGACATTCAGACCGAGGATCTCGTGGCGGCTGTTTTCGCCACTGATTCGGGCAGCGTGGGAAATCTCCTGGTCAGCCAGGTTGCGCCCGGCCGAAAAAACCGCCTGATGATCGAGATCGCGGGTTCAGAGAGCACCCTCCAGTTCGACCAGGAAGCCCCGGAGACATTGTGGCTGGGTAAGCGGGCGGGGTCCCAGTTGCTTGTCCGTGATCCGGGGGCACTCAGCCCGGAAGCAGCACGGCTCAGCGTGCTGCCAGCTGGTCACCCGCAGGGTTATCAGGATGCGTTCAATGCGTTCGTGGCCGATACCTATGCCGCCATCGGCGGTGACCTCCGCGAAGGCCTGCCGACCTTCCAGGACGGACTCAGATCAGCCGTCCTTACAGAAAGCATCATCAAATCCAGCAAGGACGGCGAGTGGGTCGACGTCCCAAACACTAAAGAACCAGTAGGAGTGCAGCTATGAAGATCATTCAAGTAGGCCTCGGCGCCTGGGGCGCCTCATGGCTGAACGTGATTCACCACAGCAAGAGTTGGGAGCTGGCCGGCGTTGTCGACGTCAACCCCGACGCTGCGAGGGCCGCGGGTGAACAATACGGAATCCCTGCCTACGCCACCATCGACGAGGCGCTGGGACACAAGGACACGTTCGACGCTGCCTTGGTCATTGTTCCACCCGAGTACCACGCAGCGGTGGCCATCCCAGCTCTGGAAGCAGGGGTGCACACACTCACTGAGAAGCCCCTCGCCCACAGCCTTGAAGACGGCATTCGCATCATTACAGCGGCAGAGAAGTCCGGCAAACAAGCCATGGTTTCACAGAACTACCGTTTCAAGCGCGCCGCCCGCACTGTTCAGCGCCTCATCCGCGACGGAGTCATCGGAGACCTCGAGCACGTCTTCATCGACTACAAGAAGAACCCGCCGTTCGAAGGGTTCCGGTTGGAAATGGATGAACCACTGATCGTGGATGCCATGATCCATCACCTTGACCAGCTCCGCGGCATCGTTGGTGTCGAACCCACCGCCGTGCGTGCGCGCTCTTGGAACACTGGCACCTCCAGATTCAAGGGCAACGCCTCCGCCGTGGTGCAGTTCGACTGCGACAACGGGGCCCGCGTCGTCTACACGGGATCGTGGAGCTCATACGGTCCGCAGACCAGCTGGGACGGCGACTGGGAAATCCAAGGCAGCAAGGGCACCATCACCTGGAAGAACAACGAAGTCACCATCAACTTCGCCTCACTGTTTGACACCGTCTTCCTTGCCGGCGCGGTGGAACGCTCCGGCGTCATGCACGTCGATTTGGACCCGTTGCCGGTGGAGGAACGCTTGGGGACCCTCGAAGCGTTCCGCGACGCCATCCAAACCGGAAACAAGGCTGAGACGGATGTCACCGACAACATTCAGAGCTTGCAACTCGTCATGGCCACCACCGACTCCGCCCGCCAAGACGGCGCGCCCATCACCTTGAAGACCAACGCCGAACTCTTCGGCAGCCACTAGCACTTCCGACCCGAGGAAGTGTCGAATTGACTGGAGATACAAACATGCAGCCACAAACAGCCACCGGCTCGTCCGGTCCGGTTTCCGGGAAGGCTGGCCCCGGAAAATCCCACGACGATTCCCGTTCACGGCTTTCCGGCATCGGCGACTTCATAGGTGCGCAGGGCCTGCTGGTCGTCGTCCTGCTCTTCGGTGTACTGCTGACGTTCCTCAGCCCGGTATTCCTGACCACAGTCAACCTGGTAAATCTGTTCTACCAGTGCACGATCCTCGGTGTGTTCGCCATTGGCATGACCTTCGTGATCCTTACTGGCGGCATCGACGTTTCTGTAGGATCGACGGCTGCCCTGTCGTCGGTGCTGTCCATGGGCGTGATCGTCAACATGGATATGCCGCCGGCAATCGGACTACTGACCGGCCTCGTGGTTGGAGCCGGAGTCGGTGCCGTCAACGGACTGATGGTCACCAAGCTGGGGATATCCCCGTTGATCGCGACCCTGGCAACACTCTCCGCCGGGTCGGGAATCGCCTTCGCCTACTCCGACGGCGGCAACATCACACCTGTACCCAAGGTGCTCACCGAGGTGGTCAGCGCCAAAATCACAGGAATTCCCCTGCTCATACCGGCCGTTCTGGTGCTGGTGTTCCTGGCCCATCTGGCCCTGACCCGCACTACCTACGGACGCTCCATCTACGCCGTCGGCGGTAACAAGGAAGCTGCCCTGCTCGCAGGGATCCGGGTAGACCGCGTCACCATGAACGCCTACATCATCGCTGGTCTCTCGGCGGGCATGGCAGGGCTTCTGCTCACCGGCCGCCTGGCCTCAGGAAGCCCGAGGGCGGGCGACGGCATTGAGCTGACAGTCATCGCAGCTGTGGTCATCGGCGGAACAAGCCTCTTCGGCGGCCAAGGAAACATCAAGGGCACACTGCTCGGCGTGCTGTTGATCGCAATGGTTTCCAACGCCGTGAACCTGCTCGGAATCCCTTCCTCCTACGACCGGATTGTCCAAGGCGTGGTGATCTTCGCCGCAGCCGCCCTGGACGTCTACCGCTACAAGTACGTCCAAAAGAACCTGTCACGTAAACGCAAGATCGGACCGCCGCCGTCGAAAGACGCGGACGGCACTCGTGCACCGCAAACTACCGAAGCTCCGGCCTGACGCCTGACGCCCCACGCAAGCAGGCCGCCCCGGCCGGCATGCCCTAGCACCCAACAGAAAGAGTAAGTCAATGAAGACCTCACCCAAACTGGCGGTTCTCGCGGTAGTTTCCGCCGCAACCATCGCCCTGACCGGCTGCGGTGCACCCAGCGCCGCACAGGAATCAAACGACGGAACAAAGACAAAGAAGATCGCCGTCTTGCTCTACAGCCAGAGTTTTGAATTCATGGTTGCCCTCGGGCAGGGCGTCAAGGATAAGGCGGAGGAGCTCGGCGTGGAGGTCACAGTCCTTGATGCCAAAGGCGATTCCAGCACCCAGATCAGCCAGATCCAGGATCAACTCGCCCAGGGTGTGGACGGCATTGTCCTCAGTCCGAACAACTCAGCTGAACTGGTTCCCGGAGTCCAGATGATCCATGATGCCGGAAAGACCGTCACCACCGTGGACTCGGTCATCCCGGGGGACATCGCCGACGCCGCCGTCGCCTTCGACAACGAAAAGGCCGGCAAACTCGGGGCTGAAGCCTTGGCCAAACTGATGGAAGAAAAGGGAACCGTTCTTGAATACCAAGGAGCCAAGGGCGCATACCACGCAACCCTGCGCGGCAAGGGTTTCAGCGAAGGTATCCAACAGTTCCCTGGTATCAAGGTCATCGGCCGTGACGCACAGTGGACTGCAGACAACGCACTGTCACTGACCGTCGATAACTTCACCGCCGACTCAAGTATCAACGGCCTCTTCAGCCACAACGACGAAATGGTGCGGGGAATCGTCTCCGGCCTCTCGCAGATCAACAAGGACGCCCCGGTCGGAGCAGAGAACCACATCCCGCTGGTTGGCGTCGACGGCACACCGCTCGCCCTGGAGCGCATCCGCAACGGTACCCAGGACGCGACGATGGACCAGAACCCGTTCGAGATGGGTGCACTGGCCCTTCAGGCCCAGGTTGACCTGCTTGACGGCAAGCAGGTGCCCAAGATGCAACTGACCGACACCAAGCTCATCACCAAAGAGAACGTCGATGACCCCACTCTCTGGGGCAACATCTTCAAGGACTAGCGCAGCTAACCCCTCGGCTGCCTGGCCAGGCCCCGCCGCTTGGCCAGGCAGCAACACCAATTCCCTCAAGGAGAAACATGTCCCGCTTCAAGTATTCCTACAACGCCATCGTCTACTACCAGGAAGACATCGCCAAAGGCATTGACCGCGTCGCCCGTTACGGCTACGACGCCATCGAACTGGTCGGAGAACCGGCAACGCACAACGTCGACGAGATCAACAAACTGACCAGCGACGCCGGTATCGACGTCAGTTCCATCTGCAGCATCTGGTTTGGAGAGGAACGCGACCTGATCAACCCCAGCGCCGCCAACCGGCAGAAGGCCTTGGACTACGGCAAGTCGGTAGCCGACTTCGCCGCCGCCGTCGGAGCTCCGACCATCATCGTCGGGCCATCCCCGGTGGGCAAGACCGAAGCCCTGGCGAGCGATGAACAGGAATGGGAATGGGCGGTCGAGAATGTCCGCACACTTGGCGAATATGCGGCGAGCGTCGGCATCAACATCACCCTCGAACCGTGGAACCGCTACGAGACGCATTTCCTGAACCGGCTCGACCGGGCTGTGGAACTTCTGGACGCTACCGGTCTGAAGAACGCCGGTGTGCACGGCGATCTCTTCCACATGAATATCGAAGAAGACAGCATCCACGGAGCGTTCGCCCGTGCTGGCGGCAAAGTCAACCACGTCCACCTCGCCGACTCAAACCGAGCTGCCCCCGGCGTAGGACACATCGACTTCCGTCCGACACTGCAGACGCTGAAGGACATCAACTTCGACGGCTACCTGACCTTCGAACTCCTGCCCGCCGCGTCGAACCCCTTCGCCATGATGGCTCGTGGCGGCCACCTGGAGTTCCTGGACCCCTACACCGAAAAGGCCATCAACGAAATGAAGAAGCTGGAACAGGAGCTTTGGCCCCATGAGTAAATACGAATTCGGGGTCAGCACCTTCATCCTGGTCTCCCCGTTCACCGACCGCGACGTTGATCAGTTCGACGTCGCCAAGGAGATGGGCTACGACCTGATCGAGGTCTGTATTGAGGACCCTGCCGTCGTCAGTGCGGAAGCACTGAAGGAAGCCTCGGAACGGACCGGACTGCCCGTATCCATCTGCGGGGCGTTCGGACCGGACCGCGACGTCTCGCACGAAAACCCGCAGAAGCGTCGGCAGGGAATTGACTACCTGAAACTCTGCGTTGACATCGCCCAAGCCGTCGGTTCCCCCCACGTTGCCGGCCCTATGTACTCAGCCACCGGCAAAGCCCGGCTGCTTCCCCCCGAAGAACGCCGGCAGCAGCGCCAGTGGGCGGCCGACAGTCTGCGTGAAGTAGCGGACTACGCTTCCGAACGCGGCGTCACGTTGGCCATAGAACCGCTCAATCGCTTCGAAACGGATCTGGTCAACACTGTGGAGCAGGGTCTGGAACTTTGCGGTCTGATCGGCCGGGATAACGTAGGCCTGATGCTCGACACGTTCCATATGAACATCGAAGAGAAGAGCATCGCGGCGGCCATCACCTCTGCCGGTGACAAGGTCTTCCACTTCCAAGTGTCAGAGAACGATCGCGGAACGCCCGGCAGCGGTCACGTGCCGTGGTCCGAGACCTTTGACGCGCTGAAAACGATCGATTACCAAGGTTCCATTGTTGTCGAATCGTTCCTCCCCACTGTCGAGGAAATCGCCAAGGCCGTTTCGCTCTGGCGGCCGGTGGCACCGTCCATGGATGCGCTGGCCAGAGATGGACTCACGTTCCTGAGGAGGGAACTGCCGTGATTGGGACGCCCGGACGCGCTTCATCAATCGTTGAAGCACGAAATCTCGTAAAACTGTTTCCGGGCGTCGTGGCCCTCTCCGGCATGGACTTTGAGCTTCATGCCGGAGAGGTGCACTGCGTCTGTGGTGAAAACGGAGCCGGAAAATCGACGCTGATCAAGACCCTCAGCGGGTTCTATACTCCCGACGAAGGCGGCGTTTACGTGGACGGCGAACTCATGCCCTCCAGCACCGCGGCTTCCAAAGCCGCCGGGATCGCCACCATCTATCAGGAACACAATCTGGTCCCGGACCTGTCGGTCGCCGAAAACGTCCTTCTGGGAAACTGGGGCGGACGCAAGGGCATCCTCTCCCGTCGCGATATCCGCAAGCGGGCAAGGAAGGCCCTGGACCAGGTTGCACCCCACCTCAACCTCGACACCCCTGCGATGGCGCTCTCAACGGTGGACGGACAGATGGTGGAAATCGCGCGTGCCATAGCCCAGGACGCAAGAGTGATCATCATGGATGAGCCAACCACTGCCCTGACCGAGCAGGACGTGGAGAAACTGTACAAGCTCGTCAACGAACTCCGGGACAAGGGCCTGGCGATCATGTACGTTTCGCACAAACTGGAAGAAGTCTTCACCCTGGCCGACCGGATAACCGTAATCCGCGAGGGCAAAACCGTGGCCTCATCCGTCCCTGCAGATGAGCTCGATGCCCGTTCCGTTGTGCAGCTGATGGTGGGCAGGGATGTTGACCTTTACGAGCACATTCCCCGCGAACGCGGTGAACTTGTGCTTGAGGCTCAGGGTCTAAGCCTTGCCGGTGCCTTTGAGGACGTGAACCTCCAGCTGCACGCCGGTGAAATCGTCGGACTGGCAGGACTGGTCGGTGCCGGCCGAACCGAGGTAGCCCGGTGCATCTACGGGGCCGACAAAGCCGACGCCGGCACTGTGCAAGTAAGTGGCCGGAAACTCAAGCTCCACGGCGCATCTGCCGGCATTGCCGCAGGCATTGCACTTGTCCCGGAAGAGCGAAAGCTGCAGGGCATCATTCCCATGCTGTCCATCCGCGAGAACACTACCCTTACCCTGCTGAAGCAGATCAGCAAGTGGGGCGTACTGCGGCGTGGCTACGAAAAGAAGATGGTGACCAGCTACATTAAGGAACTCGATGTCAGGACCCCATCCGCGGAAACCCCCATCCAGTCCCTGTCCGGCGGCAACCAGCAAAAGGTCATCATCGCACGCTGTCTGGCGAGCAATCCCAAGGTCCTCATTTTGGACGAGCCAACAAAGGGCATCGACATCGGCGCGAAGGCGGAGATCCATCGCCTCATCGAGCAGCTGGCCCGCAGAGGCGTCGCCGTACTCGTGATCTCCAGCGAACTCCCCGAGCTGCTGGAGCTCTCCGACAGAGTGATGGTCATGCGGTCCGGCCGGGTAGTGGCCGAGCTGGATAAGGCACAAGCAACCAAAGAAAACGTCATCGCTTATGCCGCGGCGTAAGCGATCAGACCAGAACGGAGAGAATCATGCCCGATCAACAGACCCGGCCGTTCACCTTGTTTACCGGCCAGTGGGCCGACCTCCCCTTCGAGGAAGTCGCTCGCCTTGCCTCGGGCTGGGGCTATGACGGCCTGGAAATCGCCGTCTCCGGAGACCACCTGGACGCCTGGCGCTGGGACGAACCCGGCTACGTCGAATCCAAACTTGCCGTCCTAGAGAAGTACAACCTGAAGGTCTGGGCCATCTCCAACCACCTCAAAGGCCAGGCCGTCTGCGATGACCCCATCGACTTCCGCCACGAAGCCATCGTCGGCTCACGCGTCTGGGGCGACGGGGAGCCCGAAGGCGTCCGCCAACGCGCCGCCGAAGAAATGAAGCACACCGCCCGCCTCGCCCGCGCCCTGGGGGTGGACACCGTCGTGGGGTTCACCGGTTCTTCCATCTGGCAATACGTGGCCATGTTCCCGCCCGTCCCCGAAAAAGTCATCGAGGCCGGCTACCAGGACTTCGCCGACCGCTGGAACCCCATCCTGGACGTCTTCGACGAAAACGGGGTCCGCTTCGCCCACGAAGTCCACCCGAGTGAGATCGCCTACGACTACTGGACCACCGTCCGGACCCTCGAAGTGATCGGCCACCGGGAAGCGTTCGGCCTGAACTGGGACCCCTCCCACTTCATGTGGCAAGGCATCGACCCCGTGTCCTTCATCTGGGACTTCAAGGATCGGATCTACCACGTGGACTGCAAAGACACCAAGCTCCGCCCCACCGGCCGGAACACCGTCATGGGCTCCCACCTGCCCTGGGGCGACCCCCGCCGCGGCTGGGACTTCGTCTCCGCCGGACGCGGCGATGTGCCCTGGGAATCGTCCTTCCGCGCCCTCACCGCGATCGGCTACAACGGCCCCATCTCCGTGGAATGGGAGGACGCAGGAATGGACCGACTCCATGGGGCACCCGAAGCCCTGGCCGCACTGAAGAAGTTCGACTTCCCGGCGTCGCAGACCTCCTTCGACGCCGCCTTCAGCAGCAAGGGCTAAGTATGTAACCGACGTGATCCGCGCCCTTCGACCCGGCCAGGGCTGCAAGGTGTGGTCGAGTCTGGTTTGACATTCCCGTCGGCCAATTCGCTGCTGTTCGTGGCATGACCTCCGCTCCTCGAAAGCTGTGGAGCGGAGGTCCAAGCCTTTAACCACAGCCACATCGTTTGGGGTCTTGAGGTCAAGCCTGGGGAGAACGGCGAGGAGGGCGGAGCCACGAAGGGGCCCGGGATTGGTCAGGCGATGCCGGTCGCCTTGCCAACGGGTGAGGCTTGGAATCCACCTGAAGAGATAGCGGATTTCCTCGCTGCGGGGAGCCTCCTGTCTATGGTGGGTTCGGCTCTGCCTTGGAACAGATCGCGGGTGCCACGGTTCCGGGTGACATGGTTCACAAGCTTCGTGTCCAGTGGCTCATGCTGCGAGGTCTCGCTTGCTGAGCAGAAAGCCGGCTAGTCCGGCTCCAGCCAGGGCAATGCCGGTCATGGTGAGGGCAGCCAGGGGCTCGAAGGCTTCGACGGGCATCGCCGCCGTGTGGCGGAACGGGCTAAGGTCCTGGAGCCAGGCGGGCAGGCGCATCAGTTCGCCGAATTGCCCCAAAACCAGCCCGACGGCCAGAAACCCCCACCCTAAGGCGATGCTCGCCCGCGGGATAACAGAGAAGGCCACGGCCGTAGCGGCAATGAAAACGACGGCGGCCGGTACGTGAGCCAAGGCGGCGCCGATCAGCAATCCAGGAGGTCCGCTTGCCACGCCCGACACGGCAAGACCTGCGGCGGCTGCGGTTCCCGCAACCGCAGCCACCATCACAGTAGAGACGGTAGCGAGGAGCAGGTTCGCACCGAGCCAGCGTGCCGGGGAACGCGGCGCCGCCAGGAGCAGTTCAGCGCGCCCTTCCGCTTCTTCCGCGCGGAGCCGCAGTACCACCTGTATGCCTGCGGCAGCGGCGAGGACACCCGCGATGCCCAGCAGTGCGGTGGTGAAAACGTCGATGATTTCTCCCCGGCCGCCGGGAACGAGCCGGAAAATCAGCTCGCGAAGCGACTGATTCCCGCCGATGACGTTGGTGACCACGGGCCCCAGCCCACCGGCCATGCCGCCAAGCAGGCCCGAGAAGAGACACCAGCCCAGCAAGATGAATCGTTGTTGGTGCCATGCCAAGCCGAGCAAAGAAGAGGCCCCGGTCGCGGCCCGCTCCCGTCCGGCGCGTTCGGCCAGCAGACTTTCTCCCAGATCTCTTTTGCTCCTGAGCCAGATGACGGCCAGCGCCAGAAGAAGGCTCACCGCAACCAATCCCAGCAGCGGGATGGGATCAGCCACCGAGAACGGCCGGGAACGTTGTCCCCAGCCGATGGGGGAGAACCACGAAAACCATCCACTGGTCACCTGGGTCAGGTCAGCGGACGGGGTACCGAAAGCGTCGCCGACGCCCCGCACGAAATACGCCCCGCCGACCAAGGCGGCAGCTGCGCCGTTGGCTGCCCGGCCTGAGGGCATGATCTGTGCGACGAGTCCACTGATTGCTACGAAGAACGCGCCCACCGCGCCGACTGCCGCCCCGGCAGTGATCGCGCCGGACAAGGGCAACCCTGCGGCAACGTAACCGGCCCCCACGGAGACTGCCAGAAGCAGGTTCGCCGTGCCTCCAAGGATAAGGGTTGCCGTGATGGGTGCGGCCCGGCGGACCGGGACGGAGCCGATCAGTTCCGCTCGTCCGAGTTCTTCATCCGTGCGGGTGTGTCGGATGACCAGGAAGGTGCTCATCAACCCTGCGAGGACAGCGGTGAACGCATAGCCTTGAAAGAACACGACTGCCCCGACTGTGGTCCCGTCGGGAAGTCCCCGGACGAACAGGAACGCAGGGCTTGCCCCGGCAACAGTGATGATGGCTGTCCGGGCTGCTTCATCGCCAAATTCGGTGGCCACGGCATTGGCGATGATGAAGCCAAGAAAGGCAATGCTCAGGATCCACACCGGCAACAGCACCCGTTCCCTGCGCGCCTGCACCAGCAGAAGTCCCGTCACTCCGGACATCAGCGAACCTGGCCGTTCGCGCCGCTGTAGTGGCTGAGGAAAAGGGACTCCAGCGATGGTGGAGACACGGTCAAACCGCTGAGTCCGGCCGCTGCTACGGCCTGCAGCAACGGCGAAAGGTCGGCCGGGTCGACGTCGAACTCAACCACGCCGCCGTCGACTAAGAGGTTCTGCACGCCGGGCAAGGAGTGAAACAGTTCAGGTTCGGTGGCTTCGACCCTGAAATGGGTGTGTTTCAGGTGACGCAATCCGGCCAGGGTTCCTGATTCCACGGTGCGTCCCGAGCGAATGATGGTCACTTTTTCACAGAGCTGTTCAACCTCGCTGAGGATGTGGCTGGACAGCAGCACTGTGGCGCCCTCCGAAATGACGCGCTGAACCTGCCGACGGAAGACCGACTCCATGACGGGATCCAAACCCGCGCTGGGCTCATCGAGCAAATACAGTCGTGCCGGCCGCGCGAACGCAGCAATCAGGGACACTTTTTGGCGGTTTCCCTTCGAATATGTCCTGGCCTTACGACGCGGATCCAATTCAAATTCTTCGATCAAGTCCCGGCGGAGCCGTTCATTGACACCGCCCCGCAGGCTCGTCAGCAGATCGATGACTTCGCCGCCGGAAAGGTTAGGCCACAAGCTCACATCCCCCGGCACGTAGGCGATGTCCCGGTGGGCGCGGACGGGGTCTTGCCAGGGGTCGAGTCCGAAAACGTGGGCCGTTCCTGCGGTGGGACGCATCAAGCCCAGGAGGACACGCAACGTTGTCGATTTGCCGGCCCCGTTGGGGCCCAGGAAGCCGTGGACTTCCCCGTACCCAACCCGCAGGTCCAGCCCGTCAAGGGCGCGGGTCCTGCCGAAAACTTTAACGAGATGCACGGCGTCGACGATTGGTTCTGACGATGATGGCATTGCGGAGATCCTGTCTTCGGTCCAACGACCCAGACGGACGCCGGAGCCGTTCCGCGGGCATTTCACCCAGCGGGCCGACCAGGCTTCCCGGCTCTCCGATCCACAGCCTACGTCTGTGCAGTCCCCCAAGGAAGAGGACCACGCACACCCGTTAGGGCGCGTTGTTCACCTTGCCGATCAACGCGTCAGCCCGCATCCTCAGTGGTCCACGCCGGGGCGTGCGCGGAAGACGGTGTTGGTGCGGTCCGGTTGGTTGAAGGTGAGACCGAGCAGGGCGTTTTCGGTGACCTCGGGTAGTGCGGGGTGAATCCAGTATTGGTTGGCAGCGAACGTGCGTACATCGAGGTCGAAGGCCAGGACGGTGATCATCTGCTGGATCAGGGTTGATGCTTGGGGGCCCATGTAGTGGGCGCCGAGGAGTTTGCCGGTGTCTTTGTCGGCGATGAGTTTGCAGATGCCGGTGGTGTCTTCCAGGGCCCAACCGTAGGCGACGTCCCCGTAGCTTTGGACTTTGGTTGTCACGTTGTGGCCGTGTTCGCGGGCTTGGGATTCGGTCATCCCGACGGTGGCGATCTGGGGGTGGGTGAAGGTGGCGGCGGGGACGTGGTCGTGGGGCATTCTCTGCAGGCATTCCGGGTTGAGCAGGTTGTGCCGCACCGCGCGCATCTCGGCGTTGGCGACGTGTTTGAGCATGTAGGGCGATGAAACGTCGCCGAGGGCCCAAACTCCCGCGGCGGAGGTTGACCGGCCGTAGTCATCGACCTTGATGCGTCCGGCGCCTATCGTCTCGATCCTGCCGGAGGGCAGGTCCAGCAGGTCCCCGTTGGGGATGCGCCCGGTCGCTACCAGCAGTACCTCCCCGGTGGCGGAGGTGCCGTCGTCGAGCCTGACGGTTATACCTTGACTTGTCTGGTCGGCGCCGATGATGGTCCGGCCGGACCGGACGTCGAAGCGTTCGGCGGCGAGGTCGTTAAACGGGTCGTGCAGGTCCTCGTCGAGGTTCCGCAGGAGTGTGGAGCGGGCGATGATTGTGACGTCCGTGCCGAGGGCGTCGAAGACGTGGGCGAACTCCATGGCGATGTAGCCGCCGCCGATGACCACCAATGATTTGGGTAGATGAGGGAGCCGCATGATGTCTTCATTGGTGTGGTACCGCACGCCCGAAGCGGCGATGGCCTCGGGGATGAAGGGGCGGGAGCCCGCGGCGATGACAACCTGGTCACCCGAGATGGTTTTCTGCTGGTTGCCTTGACCTGTTTGCAAGGTGCGTTCTCCGATGAAGACAGCGTGCTGGTCGTAGACATCGATGTTCGGAGTCTGTGGTCCGCGCCGGTATTCCTCACCGGCGGCGGCAATGGGGTCGACGCGGTTCTCGAAGATCCGGCCCACTATGCCAGGCCAGTCTACGGAGTTGACCTCGGCGTGGAGGCCCAGCCGTGCGGACCTGGCGGTCTGCAGCGCGGTGTCGGCGGTGTGGACGTACATTTTTGAGGGGATGCAGCCAGCGTTCAGGCAGGTGCCGCCGAACGTCGCTTCCTCGATGATCGCGATCGACCGGTCTTCGAACCCGGGTCCGGGAATGGAGTTCCCGGAGCCCGTGCCGATGATGATCAGGTCGTAATGCCGATCCACGGCGGCCTTGCTGGAAGTGGTGTGCATGCAGGTGGTCCTCACTCTGGGGTCTTCCCAACCCTACTGAACACAACCTGTCGGGACCCATTACACGGGCCGCACGGCAAGGCAGGGGAGCGCCCGCGAAGCACGGACACCCCCCTGAATACTTACCGGGTCGCCTGATCATGGCGCAGCGGAGTCAACGTTCTGCTCGTTGTGCACCCCTGACGCCCTCAGCGATTGGTGCTGGGGGCTGTTCCCCGCTCAGCACTGCGAGGGCGTTGTCGGCGGCGAGCATGGCCATGGCGGTGCGCGTCTCCACCGTCGCCGAGCCAAGGTGCGGCAGGAGCGCAACATTGTCCAGTTCCAGCAGGCCGGGATGGACGCGGGGCTCCTGCTCGTAAACGTCGAGCCCAGCTCCCGCGATTGCACCCTCCCGGAGCGCGGATGCCAGTGCGTCTTCATCGACAATGGGTCCGCGGGCGGTGTTGACAAGGTATGCCGAGCTCTTCATTTCTGCGAGTTGCCCGGCCCCGATCAAGTGGTGAGTGGCGGGACCGTAGGGGCAGTGCAGTGAGACGACGTCGGAAACGGCCAGCAGCTCGTTGAGATCGACGCGTCGTGCATCCAACTCGGCGGCGACCGTGGGATCGATTTCGCTGCGGGACTGGTACACGATCTCCATGCCGAAGGCCTTGGCCCGACGCGCGGTTGCCTGGCCGATGCCGCCCATCCCCACGACGCCGAGTGTCTTTCCCTGCAGGCTGGACCCCAGCAGGAAGAACATGCCCCACTTCCATGACTCGCCCGACCGGATAAGCCGTTCGCCCTCACCGAGCCGGCGGGTAGCCATCAGGATGAGGCCGAACGCGATGTCCGCCGTAGCGTCGGTGAGCACACCGGGCGTGTTCGTGGCGACGACTCCGCGCGCGGTGCAGGCGGGCACATCGATGTTGTCGTATCCGACGGCGACGTTCGCTACGACTTTGAGCTGCGGGCCTGCGGCGTCGAGCAGTTCGGAATCAACGCGCTCGGTCAGCAGGGACACGATCGCGTCTGTACCGGCTACCCGCCGCAACAGCTCTTCGCGGCTGATGGATTCAGGCCCCGTCCAGGCATCGACGTCGTGCTCGGCGCGGAGCTTTTCAATGGCAGCATCGGGAATGCGTCCCGTGACGAGGACCCGGCTCATGCCGTTGCGATCCAGTCGCGCAGGCGGCCAAGGCCGTCGCGGATGTCAGCGACGTCGATGCCTGAGTAGGCGAGCCGGATGTACTGCCGCTCCTCGCCGGGTTGGCGTCGCCCAAAGTGCTCACGTGTGCAGAAGGAGACTCCGGTTTTGTAGAGTGCGTCGCTGGCGAAGTCGCCCACTGCTGTGTACCCCATTTTCTCCATGACGTCGGTAACGTCGGGGAACAGGTAGAACGTCGATTGAGGTACCGCGACGTGCATCCCGGGGACGGAGTTCACGAGCTCGCAGGCAGCATCCCGGCGCTCACGCAGGATGTCGAGCATCTGTTGGACCGGTTCCTGGGTGCCGCGGAGTGCTTCGATGCCAGCCCACTGCACGTAGTGGGTGGTACAGGATTCGTCGTTGGTGTTGAGCGTGCTGAGGACTTTTGCGATCTCAAGTGGTGCGACTGCGCAGCCCAGCCGTGAGCCGGTCATGGCGAACTTCTTGCTGAAGGTGTACAGAATGACAGTACGTTCAGCCATGCCAGGAATCGAGGCAATCGAGCTCGAGACCCCCTCGTAGCGGGTCTCAAAATAGGCCTCATCGGAGAGAACCCAGAGATCGTGCTCCTGCGCGATCTTGGCGATGGCTTCACGTTCGGCAGCAGTCGACTCGGCGGAGATGGGGTTCTGCAGGTCGTTGTAGATGATTGCGGTGGTGTTCGGAGTGATCGAGGCCCGAACCTGATCGAGGTCGATCGAGAAACCCTGGCTCGTGGGGAGGTAGCGGTACGGTACTGCCTTTCCTCCGAGGTATTCGATCTGCGACTCGTAGATGGGGAATCCCGGGTTCGGGTAGAGCACTTCCTGTCCGGGGTTCATCACGGCCTGCAGGAACTTCGTGATGACCGGTTTGCCGCCCGTCATTACTACTACGTTCTCTGCAGAGAAGGTCACTCCGCGGCGTGAGCCAAGGTCTTCGGCAAGGGCTTCGCGGAGCTGTGGGATGCCCGGGCCGGGGCAATACCCGGTGTAGCCGTCAGCGATTGCCTTGGTCATGGCTTCGACGATATGTGGGGCGGTCGGGATGTTGATGTCGCCGAGATGGAAAGGGTAAACCAGATTTCCCTTTGCCTTCCAGGATGCCGCGGCTTGGGCCACGCTAAAGGCGGTTTCAGTGCCGAGCCGTTCGAGCCGATGCGCGAGTTGCTGCATGCCGTTTACTCCTCGTTGAGTCAAAAGTCTGTCGTAGACATCTAATACTTAACTAATATATCAAAGGCGGAGCGCTCCGCTCAAGGATGCTCGCGTTCGAGCGGCGTCGCCGATGAGCCAAAAATCTGGATCCGGATACGTGGACTACCGCGCTGGCGGTCTTTATTGGTTGCGGGTTTGCATCCCATCCGCTGGGCGTATTACGGTCTAGCTACTGAAACCGGCATGGGCGCAAAAGCCCGGAGGGGAGGGGCGCATCACCGCTGACCGATCCACGTATCGCCCCATTCCCGTTGAAAGCCCCTCCTGAGGGGCTTTCCCTGTGTTTCAAGGGATGAGATTTATAAGTATACTTATGATATTTGCTGGTTCGGATATCCCGGCACATGTTGCTGAGGTCTTCGGTCTCCGTCGTTGCGAGGAGTAGTTCATGGTCAGCTTTCGTCCCCTGGCCCGCATCGCCTCGGTTTTGACCACCCCACTTGCGCCTGAGGATGTCCTGGCGTTGTTCAATCCGGTCTATTCGTCCCGTCAATTGCGTGGAGTCGTCACCGAGGTAGTCCGCGAAACACCTCAATCAGCCACCATTTTCTTCCGGCCCGGCCGAGGCTGGCATGCCCACCTCGCCGGGCAGTGGGCGAGGATAGGCGTCGAAATCAACGGGGTCCGCCAATGGCGCTCCTATTCGCTGAGTGCGCCGGCTGGCAAAGGTCCGGCCATCACGGTCACTGACGTAGGATCCGTATCCGGAACCTTGGTCCGCAAGACCAAGGTGGGTGACGTCCTTTTCCTGGCGCCGCCCCAGGGCGATTTTGTCCTCCCCGAGCATCCCCGTTCGCTGCTCATGCTCACTGCGGGAAGTGGCATCACACCCGTCATGTCAATGATCCGGACGCTTGTCCCAAGCCGCCCTGACGCTGACGTTGTCCTGATCCACTCCTCCCGTGAAGAAGGCGACAGTATCTTCCGCGAGGAACTGGACGAACTTGCCGATCAATTTCCCAACTTCCGCGTGGTGCAGTGGCACACCAGTGGACGTGGCCGCATGAACTTCACGTCTGCGGCCGCTCTCGAAGAAGTGTGCCCGGACTGGCGCGACAGGGCCGCATACGCGTGCGGCCCGGGGTCTTTCCTGGATGACGCCGAAGCTATGTGGAACCAGGCAGCGTTGACTCCTGCCGGCACATCAGGGAAGACAGCAAACGGTGGAACGGGGCAGGGCTCGCTCACTATTGAGCGCTTCAGCACCGAGCTCCTGGGAGGGGACGGCAGCGAAGGCGGCGTGGTCACGTTCGAAACTTCCGACCGGGAGGTCAAGGCCGACGGCGGTGTCCCTCTCCTCGACGTCGGCGAGGACGCAGGGGTCCTGATGCCCAGCGGCTGCCGCATGGGTATTTGTCACAGCTGTCTGACTCCCTTGCTCGCCGGGAGGGTCCGCGATCTGCGCACCGGTGAGATCCATGGGGCACCTGGGGAACTTATCCAAACCTGTGTCTCGGCAGCCGCCGGGCCTGTCAATCTGGAAATCTGAGGAGTACAACCGCATGTCAGTAGTCTCAGCCAAAGGCTCCGTCACCGCCGTCGGATCCAAGACCCGGCCCGGTGCCCTTGCCGATGAGGGAAGGCCCACGGTGCGGCCGCCGGCGGCCGCACATTTGAGCGACGAGCAAGTAGCCAAACTGGGCCGTGAGCTTGATGCAATCCGCGACGAAATTCTTGCCAAGCGTGGCTCCAGCGACGCTGCCTACATCAGGCGGATGATCAAGATCCAACGTGGGTTGGAAATCTCAGGTCGTGCCGCACTGCTGATAGGCAAGAACAAGGCTGCCTGGTTCACCGGCACCACACTTCTCAGCCTGGCAAAAATCCTGGAGAACATGGAACTTGGCCACAACATCCTCCACGGCCAGTGGGACTGGATGCGTGACCCGGACATCCACTCCACCACCTGGGAGTGGGACTTCGTTACCCCGTCGCGATCGTGGCAGCACACGCACAACGACCTCCACCACCGTTGGACCAACGTGGTTGGCAAGGACCGCGACGTCGGCTACAACCTTCTGCGCATGGACCCTGACCAGGAGTGGAAGCCCTTCAACCTGGGCAACCCCCTTTACAACGCTTTGCTTGCGCCCGTATTTGAATGGGGCATAGCCCTCTACGACTTGGAGATCCCTGAGTACAAGGAAGGCCTGAAATCCAAGGAGGCCATGAACAAGGACCTCAAAGCGCTGGGGCGGAAGGCGCTCAAGCAATTCGCCAAGGACTATGCGGCCACCCCAGCCTTGGCCATGCTGACGGGCTCCGGGAAACAAGCCCTCTATGGCACCCTCACTGCCAACGCCATCCGCAACGTGTGGGCACACGCCGTCATCTTCTGCGGCCACTTCCCGGAAGGAACGGATACGTTCACCGAGGAAATGGTGGAAGGCGAAACCCGCGGCGACTGGTATGTCCGTCAGATGATCGGATCCGCCAACATCTCCGGGTCACCGTTCATGCACCTCATGACGGGGAATCTGTCGCACCAGATTGAGCACCATCTCTTCCCTGACCTGCCGTCCAACCGGTACGCCGAGATTGCGCCCAAGGTCCGTGACATATGCCAGCGCTACGGCTTGAAGTACACCACAGGGCCGCTGCTTAAGCAGGTCGGCTCTGCCTGGGCCAAGGTCTTCAAGCTCGCTGTGCCCTAACCCTGCCGGATGAGCGCCCGTCCGCGCCGCGATCCCGGTCCCACGGTCTTGGTGAACCGGTTTCTACTCGGGCTTGAATGGTGACAGCCGGCTTATTCTCTGTCGTGCGTCGGCTATCAGGGGACGTGCTGTCAGGGCTCCTGACTTCACAGAAGAGAACACCTTACTGATGGTGCCGCTGAAGCGTCCCTCGCTTCGCATGTTTTGGGTCAGTTCCCACGTGGTCCGGATGGAGTGCACGGCGAGGACAACGACGAAGAGGGAGATCACCAGGCCGGCAACTGAGGCGGCCACGATCATCACCCCAGTGATGTGCACCAGGAGCACGGCAGAAATCACAACGGTGTGGGCGTCAAAAAGTTCCATATTCATTTCTCGTGGAGTAGAAGGTGGGCTGGTTTCGCTGGGAATCCCTTAGCCGGAATTATCCTAGAACAGAGGCCAGGGCACCGCCGGCATGTCACCGCTCGGAGCCGGGAACCGTCCAAGCAGGCGCAGTCGCTCGCAGCGTGTGGCGAGCGATGCGATTTCTTCGGCGCTCAGCAAGTCCGCCAGGTTTTGACCCAGCCCGCCGTTCAAACCCTCTGCGACACGATCGATGCCTTCGAGTTCCCCGGCGGCCAACGGGTCGCCCAGCCATCCCCACAGCACCGTGCGCAACTTATGGTCATGGTGGAAGGTCAGTCCATGGTCCACGCCGTGTCGGTGTCCGTCCGCCATGGCCAGAATGTGGTCGCCTTTACGGTCGGCGTTGTTGACGATCATGTCGAAGACTGCCATGCGTCTGAGCGCTGGCGAGTCTTCGTGAATGAGGGTGACCATCCGTCCCTTCTCATCCTGTCCTTCGAGAACTTGCTTCCATCCCGTTTCCGGCGCGTGGTCCGTTGCAACCAGATTGACGGCGCGCTGGGCAGGGTCTCGCTCTTGCCACAGTTGGACCATTCCTTCGCCCAACGGGCCATCGCGCAGCCAGGTGCATGGCACGATGTCCCCGCCGAATACCTGCGATACCAGGTACGCGGCCACCTCCCGGTGAGCAAGTTTGCCATCGGGGAAATCCCAGAGCGGACTTTCGCCTGCCATCGGCTTATAAACGACTTTTACGTCCCCGATGGCGCCCAGGAATGTCGAATTTGAAGCCGTCGTGATGCGGCCAGTGAGCGTCAGCTCGGCGGTCGCCAAGTCCGGCGCCGGCATCACGCCTCGGGAAGGGTGCAACTGTGCCCGTCGGCGTCTATGGGGTATCCACAGAGCGGGCACGTCGGGCGCCCGGCTCCGACGATTTCACGGGTGCGCTTGGCGAATGCGCGGGCGGTGCCTACCGGCATGCGCACCAGCAGCATTTCCGCTTCGACTGCGTCGTCCCCAACGTGCGGCTCGTCGTTGTCATCAGCATCGACGTCGGCGATGGGGTAGGCCTCAATCACCACTTGGGCTGTGGTGGGATCCCAACCCAAACTCATGGCTCCAGCGCGGAACTGCTCGTCAACCGCCTCAAGGGGATCGTTGTCGACAAGCTCGATGGGAGTACTGGTCGGTACGCTGAACGGATTCCCCTGAACAGTGATGAGCTGGTCAAGGATCTCGTCGATCTTTTCTGCGAGCTGGGCCGACTGCTGCTTCTCCAAGGCAATACTCACGATCTGCTTCCCTGCACGCACTTGCAGGTAGAACGTCCGCGACCCTGGAAGGCCAATGGTCCCAACTACAACCCGATCAGGCCAGGCAAACTCGTGAACACTTGTAGGCATGCTTGTATTTTAGGCACATAAGGTTCACGGCGCGTTCTGTCCTGCACCGCCGCCCACCGGCGCATCGCCGGAATGGATGCCGTTCGACAGCCATGACAGATCACCCGCATCGGTGTTGGTCGCGTAGACACTGGGCCTGTCAGTGCCGTAGCGCACGATCGATACGGAGGCGGGGCCCACGTTAATACGCTGGAACAGGTCAAGGTGCATGCCGAGCGCGTCGGCAAGGATCGACTTGATGATGTCACCGTGACTCACCGCCACCCAGGTTGCTCCCGGCCCATGCTCGGCTTCGAAGGCTGCATCGTGGCGTCTGATGGCTGCCACGGACCTGGCCTGCATCGCGGCCATGGATTCACCGCCGGGAAACACGACGGCGGATGGCTGTGTTTGCACCACCGGCCACAAATCCTCAGTTGCGAGATCACTGAGCATGCGGCCCTGCCACTGGCCGTAATCGCATTCGGTGATATCGATTTCGACTGGTGCATACGGCGTGCCGGCCTGGCGGTCGAGAATGACCCGGGCGGTCTGCCGGCAGCGCTCGAGAGGACTCGACACTACCCCGACTATCGGCACTGCTGCGAGCCGGTCTGCCGTCAATGCCGCCTGTTCGCGCCCTACCTGGTCCAGGCTCACGCCCGCGGTCCGGCCGGCCAGCAGTCCAGTTGCATTGGCTGTGGTGCGGCCGTGCCGCACGAGAATAACTGTCGCCATCCACTCAGCCTAGTATCCCGCACGTCCCGGCGTGATCCGCGAATCGTTTCTCCCGGTCTCAGGCCATCATCAGGGCCTCAACCTGTTCTGGCAGCATGAGACCTTCAGCGACAGCGACGTCGACGACGCTCTGTCCGGACACGAGCGCCTTGTGGGCGATGTCGGCCGCAACGGCGTATCCCAGCACAGGGAGCAGTGCCGTGGCTTGTGCTGTGGAGGCCCGTGCCCTGGACCGCAGCAATGCTTCGTTCGCTTCGATGCCCTCGACGCATAGGTCCCGCAGAACATCCGTGCTGTTGGTCAGCCAGTTCATTGATTGCAGCAGGGAGTGGGCGATGACCGGTTCAAAGGCGTTCAGTTGTAGCTGTCCGTTGTCGGCAGCCATGGTGACAGTGAGGTCGGCCCCGGCAACGAAGAACGCAACCTGGTTGACGACCTCCGGAATCACCGGGTTGACCTTGCCGGGCATGATCGAGGAGCCCGCTTGGCGCGGGGGCAACAGGATTTCGGCGAGCCCTGTTTGGGGTCCGCTGGAGAGCAGCCGCAAGTCACTGCAGATCTTGGAGAGCTTGATTGCAGTGCGCTTGAGCGCGCCCGAGAATGTCATGAACGCGCCGGTGTCCCAGGTTGCTTCGACGAAATCGTGGGCGCGGACCAGTTGCACTCCGCTCACGGCTGAGAGCTTGTCGATGACGCGCTCAACGTACAGAGGATCGGCCGTTATGCCGGTTCCGATCGCTGTGGCCCCCAGGCTGCACTCGAACAACAGCGCAGCCGCTTCGCGCAGACGGCGTTGGTCTTCGTCAAGTGTCACGGAGAAAGCGGTGAACTCCTGGCCGAGGGTCATCGGCACGGCGTCCTGCAATTGCGTGCGGCCGACCTTCGGGATGGCTGTGAAGGCCTGGCCCCGTTCGGCGAACGCTGCGGAAAGGAGGCCCAGGCGTTCCAGCAGATCCTCCAGGGCGAAAACCAGAGCCAGGCGCACCGCCGTGGGGTAGACGTCATTGGTGGACTGGCACTTGTTGACGTGCCCGATGGGGTCCACGACGTCATAGGAGCCGCGGGGGTGACCCAAGGCCTCCAGCGCGAGGTTGGCGATGACCTCGTTGGCGTTCATGTTGGTTGATGTTCCGGCACCGCCCTGGATGACGTCCACTGGAAAAGCGTGGTCAACATCGCCGGAAGCCACAGTGTCACACGCAGCAACAATGGCCTCCCCGATGGGTGCCGGTATCAGGCCGAGCTCGGCGTTTGTCAGCGCCGCAGCCTTCTTCACATATGCGAGGGCGCGGATGAAGTGCCGGTGGGTTCCCAGGTGGATGCCGCTGATGGGGAAGTTGAGGATGGCCCGCTCGGTGTGGATTCCCCACAAGGCAGATTTCGGGACAGCCAAGGAACCCAGGCTGTCGTGCTCGATTCTTGGTCCTGTGGTCATGAGGTGATCGCGATGACTTTGGGTTGGGTCATTTCCTCGTAGGCGAAGTGGACGCCTTCACGGCCCATGCTGCCGTACTTGGAACCGCCGAACGGCATGGCGTCATGGCGGTAGTCAGAGGAATCGTTGATCATTACGCCGCCTGCGTCGATCGCTTTGGCGGTGGCCAGGGCGCGTCCCAGATCTTTGGTGAAGACGCCGGCCTGCAGGGCGTATTCGCTGTCGTTGGCCAGTTCGATGGCTTCCTCGGCGGTGTCGAACGGTTCAACCAGGACGACCGGGGCGAAGAGTTCCTCGCTCCATGCCTCGCAGCTGCGGGGGACCGCAGTGAGAACAGCGGGTGTAAGGACCGGACCGGTCAGGGTTCCGCCCGTCAGCAGCCGGGCTCCGGCGGCTACGGCTTCGTCGATCTTGCGTTTGGCTTCGGCGGCGGAGGCGTTGCTGATCATGGGCCCGACGTCGGTGTGTTCGTTGCGCGGGTCACCGGTCTTCAGTGCCGCGGTTTGGGCGACAAAGTCATCCAGGAAGGCGTCAAAGATTGATCGATGGACAAGGATGCGCTGGGCGCCGATGCAATTCTGTCCCGCGGCCCAGAAGGAGCCGGAGACACTGGCTTCGACGGCGGCGGGAAGGTTGGCGTCGTCGAAGACGATGACCGGTGCATTGCCGCCAAGCTCCATGGACAAGCGCTTGAGGCCGGCGTTTGCCGCGATCGCCCGGCCGGTTGCGAAGCCGCCCGTGAAGGAGACCATGCGGACCAGCTTGGAGGAAATGATCGTTTGAGCGATCGTGCGGTCGCCGAGAACGACGGTGACGAACTCCGCGGGCAGCCCGGCCTCACGGAGAAGATCCACCAGGAGGATGGCCGTCAGGGGAGTCAGCTGGGAGGGCTTGAGGATGACGGTATTGCCACCTGCGATCGCCGGCCCGAGCTTGTGCGCCACCAGGTTCAAAGCGTCGTTGTACGGCGTGATCGCGGCGATAAGTCCCAGCGGTTCACGGGTGAACCAGCCCTGCCGGTTCTCCGAACCGGCAAAGGAGTCGAACGGGACGACTTCGCCGACGTTGCGGCGCGTTTCCGCTGCGGACAGCTTGAGGGTGTTCACTGCGCGGGAGACTTCTTTGCGGGCCTGCCTGATGGTCTTTCCGGCTTCGGCAACGATCAGCTCGGCTGCCGTCTCCGACCGCTCCTGAAGAAGATCCGCTGCGGTATCCAAAATCCGGCCGCGTTCGTGGCGCGGCATGGCAGCCGCTGCCGGAGCCGCGGAAGCAGTGCGGATCAGTTCCACGCGGACGTCTGACTCGCTGCACTGGGGCAAAGCTGCCAGAACGGAACCGTCAAACTTATTGCGCACCACCAGGTCGTTGGTTGCCACCGGAGAGTTGGTTTCGGCGATCGCTGTTTCAGGCACGGACGGCTCCTTTAACGAATTCGTTGACGGCGATGATGTCGGAAATGAGCGCGTAAGCGGTCTCGACGCGGCCGGCTCCAGGCCCGGAAACCGTGACGGCCCCAAGCAAGTCGGTGGTGAAGGAGACAGCATTGGTGGCGTCGGAAATCCCGGCCAGGGGGTGGTCAGCCGTAAGGGCGAGGGGCTGGACAGAAGCAGTGATACGGCCATCGCTCTCACGGCGGGCTTCACCGACGAGCTTCCAGCGGAGGCCGTTTGCCGAGGCCTGGGCGACGTCATCGCTGGTGATGTCCTGAATCCCTGTGGTGTGAACATCACGGGGATGGATGTTCGCGCCGAGAAGTTCGTTGGCCAAAATAGCGACCTTGAGCCGGACGTCGGATCCGCCGATGTCAGCGGTTGGGTCAGCTTCGGCGTATCCAAAGTCCTGGGCTTCGGCGATGGCCTCGTCCAGCCGCAGGCCGGCTTCCATCCGGCCCAGGACGTAGTTGCTGGTTCCATTCAGGATTCCCTGCACTGCGTTCAGTTCCAGGCCGCCGAGCATTTTGTGTGCCAGGCGGATCACGGGCGTGCCGCTCATGACGGCGCCTTCATACTCAAAACGGACGCCGTTGTTTGCGGCGAGTTCGGACAGTGACGTGCCCTGCAACGCCACCGGTCCCTTGTTGGTGGTCACCACGTGCTTGCCCGACTCGATAGCCCACCTCACGTGCGAAACTGCTGGTTCGCCGTCGATCGGGCTGGTGAAGGTGGCCTCGACAACGACGTCGGCAGGGCAGTTCTTGATGACTTCCTCATTGCGGGGGTCGGAGCTTCCGCCAGGGAGCCCGTCAAACGAAGATCCGCGGGGCATGGCCAGAACAGCTGCAAGGTCGATGCCGTCGCCCTGAACAAGGGAGCCAAAGGCGAGGTCGGTGATGGCTACGACGCGAAGCTCGAAGCCCAGGGAAGCGAAGCGCTGGGGCTCGTCGCGGATCAGTTCTGCCAGGGCGCGGTTAACGCCTCCGAAACCGATCAAGGCCAGGTTATAAGTAGTCACGGGATCTCCTTGGTAGGGCGGTGATGCTGTCCTCTAAGCCTCCGTCCCAGGCGTGTCAGTTACTTATGGGCGAATCGCCCGCCGAAGATGCCGAAACGCCCAAATGCGGGCAGTTTGATCCGTGGCCGCTTCATATCGCGAGGACTACAGTGGATGTATGGCTGCAAGCCGCAATCCGCTCGATGAGCTGAGGGAAACGATTGGCCATCTGGCCAATCAGCTCAAGCTGCCAGGGTCGGAACGCGTTGACGACCTGGTGGGCGATTTCATCGGTGCGCGGCCCGGCCCCGCCCGGCCGCTGTCCGAAGTGCAGGCCGAGCTCGATGCGCTGGTCGGGCTGGAGACCGTAAAGGAACAGGTCAGGGCCTTGGTGGCATTGCTCCAGGTCCAGGCCCGTCGCAAAGCCCACGGACTGCCGGAGGTGGCCACATCCCAGCATCTTGTATTTCTCGGAAACCCGGGCACGGGCAAGACCACAGTGGCGCGCCTCTTGGCCGAAATGTACCGTGCGGTGGGCTTGCTCCAGAAAGGACACCTGGTCGAGGTGGACCGTTCCGGCCTGGTGGGTCAGTACGTTGGGGCAACTGCCATCAAGACGGACCGGGTAATCCGGCGGGCGTTGGACGGCGTCCTGTTCATCGATGAGGCCTACGCGCTGGCCCCGGAGGACGGCCGGATGGATTTCGGCCCCGAGGCGATCGAGGTCCTGCTCAAGCGGATGGAGGACCACCGCCACCGCTTGGTGGTGATCGTGGCCGGTTACCCGCGGCTCATGGAGTCTTTCTTGCTCTCCAACCCCGGGCTGCGGTCACGGTTCGCCCGCGAGATCACCTTCCCCGATTACTCAGTAGACGAACTGGAGACGATATTCCAGCAGATGCTGGCCCAACATGAGTACACGCTGGAGCCAGGCGCGGGTCAGATGTTGCGCCGCATCCTCGCCGGGCTTCACGCAGGAGAAGACTCAGGGAACGCCCGCTTCGCCCGCACCTTGTTTGAGCAGTCACTGAATCGCCAGGCGCTGCGGCTGACGCGCGACGAAGAACCCGGCCTCGACGCACTTGATCGTGAAGCGGTCATCACGCTCACCGAGGATGACATCGTCGGGGCCGCTCTGGCTCTGGGCCAGGAGCCGCAGCCGGAAGCCATCCCGGAACCGGAGCCCTCACGCTGGTGGCGCTGGCTTGCCTGACCTGAATCAGGCCTTATCCTTCTGGCTATGATCGCTTCCGGGCCGGTGACCGGAGATCGCAGCACGGACATCGCCTTCTTTGTGTGCGTCCTTTTTCTTGCCGAACGGCAGCACTTTGAGAAGCGGGTGCAGGATGACCATGATCACCAGGCCCCAGATGGCGCCGAGAATGGCTGAGCACAGCGTGTTGACCAGCCATGCGAGGAAGCCACCCACAACGGGGATTCCGGCAAAGGGTGTCTCAAGGACATGAACAAGGTCGTACGGGCCGTGCCAGCCGAGGTCGTGTGCCCCCTGCAACATGATGTGGCCGCCAACCCAGAGCATGGCGATGGTCCCGATGAGGGTGATCGCGGCCAACACGGCGGGCATTCCCTTGACGAGAAGCCGGCCGAAGCGCTGTGAGCCCGCGGAGTCCTTGGTGGTCAGGTGCAGGCCGATGTCATCCATCTTGACGATCAGTCCTACCGCACCATAGACGATGACCGTAATGGCGATCGCTACGACGACGAGGATGAACGCCCGGGCCCAGAGAGACTCGGTGGCAACCTCGTTCATGGCGATCACCATGATTTCGCAGGACAGGATGAAGTCGGTGGTGATGGCTCCCTTGGTCACCTTGGCTTCGGCCTCAGGGCCGCGTTGGACAGCTGGTGCCTTCTCGGCATCATCAGCATGGCCGCGGAGCTTGTGCCAGACCTTTTCGGCGCCCTCGTAGCAGAGGTAGGAACCGCCCAGCATGAGGATGAACGGAATGATTCCCGGGATGAAGGCGCTGACGAGCAGCAGCGCCGGCAGGATGATCACCAGTTTGTTGCGCAGCGAGCCCCAGAAGATCTTTTTGATCATGGGCAGTTCGCGGGATGGGTCAGCCCCGGACACGTACTGCGGCGTTACGGCGGCGTCGTCGATCACTACGCCGGCAGCTTTGGCCCCAGCCTTGGCGGCTCCCGCTGCGATGTCGTCCACCGAGGCGGCCGCGATGCGGGCCAGGGCAGCAATGTCATCCAACAGGGCGACGAGACCGCCGCTCACAGGGCTGCTCCGTGCTGGTCAAGGCCGGAAGGCTGGGCGTGGATAACTGGTACAAGGAGCATGAAGGGCATGCTCGGATTATACGTTGGCTGGTAAAACCGGGGATGGCCGTGACGCGCCTTAGCCCGGACATTGCCACCTGAAATATACCTATGCGCGGGTTTTGCCTGCCAGGCATCGCCGGCGTGATCCACCTATGCTGGCTTCATGTCTACTGATGAAGAGAAGGATCCTCCCGTACCTGCTGACCTTGAGGGCAAAATGCCGAGAAAGGTCCACGACGCCTCCCGGCACGACGAAAAGGAAACAAGCAAGGAAGAACCTGACGAAAGTTAGTTGGTCGGAGGCGCTCAAAGGAGTGTTGACAGACTCGAAGTAACGCGGGTAACCTAAGTCACATGCTCGCTTAGTAACGCGCGTTACCATGACGCGTTACCAGGCAAGCGAACCAGACAAGGAAGGTCTGGTTCACGACTCAGAACACCGAACACCGGAGCATTCGATGGCGAAAAGCACCACCCCCGGCACTGCGGCCGTCCGGCAGCGCGGAGTCACCATGAAAGACGTCGCCAAACATGCCGGTGTTTCCCGGACGGCTGTTTCCTTTGTGCTGAGCAACCGCGAAAATGCCAGCATCTCAGAGGAAACCCGCACCCGGATCAATGACGCCGTGCAGGAATTGGGCTACCGCCCCAATGCCGGCGCCCGTGCGCTGGCATCACAGCGCAGTGACTGGTACGGAATCGTGACGGAGATCGTCACGGCACCCTTCGCCGTCGACATCATCAAAGGCGCGCAAGACCAAGCCTGGCTTGACCGCCGGTTCCTGCTCATCGCGCCATCCGACCAGGCCGATGCCGTAGGACCCAACCAGGGCCTGGAGGATGCTGCCATCGAAAAACTGTTGGAGCAACGAGTGGAAGGGCTTCTCTACGCAGCCACCTTCCACCGGGGCGTCCGGGTTCCAGAGAGCGCCAACGAAGTACCCACCGTCCTGATCAACTGCTACGACGCTGATGGAAAACTGCCCTCGATCGTCCCGGACGAACGTGGGGGAGGCAGAGTCGCCGTCGAACGTTTGCTCCAAGCCGGCCACTCGCGGATCGGAATCATAAACCTTGACCCGGTTATCCCTGCCGCAGTAGGCCGGTTGGAAGGTGCACGCGAAGCACTTTCCGCTGCCGGACTGGAGCTTGACCCGGACTTGGTGGTGTCCGGATACGCAACGGCGGACGGCGGTTACGACGCCGCATGCCGGATTCTGGACCGCTATCCACCGAAGGACAGGCCAACCGCCCTGTTTTGCCTCAATGACCGCATGGCGATGGGCGCTTATGACGCCATCAAGGAACGGGGACTGACCATCCCCGGGGACATCGCCGTGATCGGCTTCGACAACCAGGAACTCATTGCGGCCTACCTCAGGCCAAAACTGACCACGGTTGCGTTGCCATTCGAAAAAATGGGCGCCTTGGGTGTCCAAACGCTTGCCGCTCTTACAGCAGGACAGCCGATCCTTGCCGACCAGCAATTGGTCGACTGTCCGCTGCTAGAACGCTCTTCGGTCTGACCGCGAAATCAACCTCGAAGAGCAAACCCCTAACCCACCCCTTCACCTTGGACGATGAAGATAGGAAAGAGATAACCATCATGACACAACCCCGATTCAGGGCTGCCCGGATGACGGCGGCGAGCCTTGCAATAGGCGCTATGCTTCTCACCGGTTGCACCGCGAACGTTGCCAAGACCAACACGTCCGACGCCGGCGCGAACGCCGGCGCGTTCCTCACCATCCCGCGTGAAGACATGGGCACGTTCGTGCAGAACTTCAATCCCTTCGCCCCCACGGTGGTTCAGCAATCCATCTACGAATCCCTCCTCATCTTCAACCCCGCCAAGGGTGACACGGTGCCGTGGCTCGCCACCGAGTGGAAGGCCGCCGAGGATGGCAAGTCCGTCACGTTCACCCTCCGTGATGGTGTGAAATGGTCCGACGGGCAGCCTTTCGTTGCAGACGACGTTGCCTATACGTTCGAACTTCAGAAGAAGATCAAGGGCGGCTTCGAGTACTTGGACACCGTCATCGCCGAAGGCAACAAGGTCACTTTCACCTTCAACAAGCCGTGGTCCCCGGCCCTTTACGACGTCGGCCACATCACCATCCTGCCCAAGCACATCTGGTCCGCTGTGCCGGACCCGGAAAAGGATGCCAACGCCAAGCCCGTGGGCACCGGACCATACACCGAGGTTGACAGTTTCCAGGCACAGTCCTTCGTGCTGAAAAAGAACCCCAACTACTGGCAGCCGGAAAAGCAGAAGATCGCCGGTATCAAGATGCTCGCCTTCGCAGGAAACGACGGCGCCAACCTCGCCGCAGCGAACGGCGACGTGGACTGGGCTCCCCAGTACATCCCCAACATCGAAAAGACCTTCGTCTCCAAGGACAAGGAACACCGTCAGTACTGGTTCCCGGCTACGGGTGCCATGATCAACTGGCAGCTCAACACCACCAAAGCACCGTTCAACGATGTTGATGTCCGCAAAGCACTGAGCATGGCAGTTGACCGCGGGCAAGTCACTAAAATCGGCATGAGCGGCTACGCCAAGCCGGCCGACTGCACCGGGCTGTCCGGCAACTACGAGACCTGGAAGAATACCCAGGTCAAGGACAACTGCACGTGGACCAACCACGATGTCCAGAAGGCCAACGAGCTGCTGGACAAAGCCGGCTACCCCAAGGGAGCTGACGGAAAGCGCACGCTGAAGGACGGCAAGCCTTTCGAATTCAAGATCTCCGTGGGTGCTACTTCGTCCGACTGGCTGTCCGTGGCCAACGTCATCTCGCAGAACCTTGCAGAAGTCGGCGTCACCACCAAGGTGGAGTCCCCGGACTGGGCCGCTGTGGTTGCCGGCTACGAGACCGGCGACTTCGACTCCGGCATTGTCTGGAGCGCCAACGACCCCAGCCCGTACAAGTACTTCAACACTTCCATGGGCACAAGCACCGTGAAGCCCGTGGGCACCAAGACGTTCGACAACTACCACCGGTTCGGCGACACCACGGCGGACGCCTTGCTCGCCGACTTCGCAGCGGAGGCCGATCTGTCCAAGCAGAAGGACATCGCCAACAAACTGCAGGAACAGTACAACGACGTCGCGCCGCTGGTGCCGCTGTTCTCCGGCCCTGAATGGGGTGCCTTCAACGACACCCGCTTCACCGGCTGGCCCACCGAGGCCAACCCATACGCCACTCTCTCGGTCCGGTCGCCTACCACGGTGCTGGTCCTGACCACGCTGGAACCGCGCAAGTAGTCCCCACCGCCGCCCTAACCTCGCTGCGCTTCGGCCAGGGAACCCGGGCGGCGTGGGCCCACCCACCGCTTGAGGCCCAGTCGGGCCTCACAGCGCACGCCCGGCGGTTCTACGCCGCTGACCCAGCCGACTCCGCCGGGCGTGCCTCCCATACTTTCCGCACTTCCCGAATGGAGGGAAACCGTGCGCTTCATCCTGCGCCGCCTGGGTTTCTACCTGATCGCCTTCTGGGCGTCCATCACCCTGAATTTCCTGCTTCCGCGGTTCATGCCCGGGGACCCCGTCTCCCGCATGTTCGCCCGTTCCCAAGACCGGATGCAGCCTGAACAGATCGAGGCCCTGCGCAAGCTGCTGGGTGTTGACGACCGGCCCCTCTGGGCTCAATACATCGATTACCTGCACAACATCTTCACCGGGCAGATGGGTGTTTCCATCTCCCGTTTCCCCACCCCGGTGACCGAGGTCATTTCGTCCCAGATCGGTTGGACACTCTTGCTGGGCGGTACCGCACTGGTCATTGCCGCCGTCGTAGGAAACCTGCTGGGCATCCTGGCCGCCTGGCGGCGCGGCGGAGCGATCGACTCCGCGCTTCCGCCGGTGCTGGTGTTCATCGGCTCCTTCCCGTACTTCTGGCTCGCCATGGGCGCTCTCTACCTGTTTGGCGTGGTGCTGGGTTGGTTCCCGATCCGCCACGCGTTCACGGACGGTTTGGAGCCGGCGTTTACTTGGGAATTCATCGGCGACGTCGGTGCGCACCTTGTGCTGCCGGCGCTGACCATTGTGTTGGTGTCCATCGGCGGCTGGATGCTCGGCATGCGGAACACCATGATTGCCACCAATTCCGAGGACTACATCACCATGGCCGAAGCCAAGGGACTCCGTCCGGGCCGCATCATGCTCCGCTACGCAGCACGCAATGCCATGCTTCCCTCCGTCACGAGCTTCGGCATGGGACTGGGATTCGTGGTGGGCGGCGCCCTGCTCACAGAGGTGGTGTTCGCCTATCCCGGCGTCGGCTACCAGCTCCTCAACGCTGTCCAAGGCCTCGACTATCCGCTCATGCAGGGCCTGTTCCTGACCATCACCGCCGCTGTTCTGCTTGCCAACTTCCTGGTGGACATCCTCTACGTCCGCCTCGACCCGCGCGTGCGCAGCAACTAGAGGGACCGATCATGACAACCGCACTTCTGAAGCAGCCAACTCCAACGCCGGTCCGCAAGCCGAACCGCAGCTTCGTCCACGGCCTGCTCACCAACAAGAAAGCCCTGACGGGCATGGCCGTGATGATCATCTTCATCGCCTTGGCCTTACTGGCACCGATCCTGTTTCCCGGCGATCCGTCGCGGATCACGGCCATGGCTTCACTGGAACCTTCAGCCGAGCACTGGCTGGGAACTACGGCCAAGGGACAGGATGTCCTCGCGCTGACCGTCCATGGTTCGCGGAGCTCACTGTTCGTGGGCCTGACAGTGGGCGTGGCATCCACTTTCATCGGTATCCTGGTGGGCCTTGCCTCGGCGTACTTCGGCAAATTCATTGACGAAGCACTGTCCCTGGTCACCAATGTCTTCCTGCTGCTGCCCGGCCTGCCGCTGTTGGTCATCCTGGCCGCGTTCCTACCGCCGGGACTGGGGACCGTAATCCTGGTACTCGTGGTGACCGGATGGGCCGGTTCCGCCCGCGTGCTGAGATCGCAGGCGTTGTCCATCCGTTCCAAGGATTTTGTGGCTGCAGCCGTGGTGTCCGGCGAACGGGCCGGCCGGATCATGTTCCGCGAGATCCTGCCCAACATGGCCTCGATCGTCATGGGTACGCTCCTGGCTTGCGTCATCTACGGTATCGGCGCCCAAGCAGGCCTGGAGTTCCTGGGCCTGGGCGATGTCAGCACTGTCTCCTGGGGCAACAACCTCTTCTGGGCCGGCAACGAAGGTGCACTGCTCACCGGAAGCTGGTGGGTCTTTGTCCCCTCCGGCGTGTGCATCGCGCTGGTGGCTTTCGCCCTCGCCCTCATCAACTACGCCGTGGACGAGGTCACCAATCCGCGGCTTCGGAAGATCAAAACGCCTAAAACAACACCCACGAACACCGAAAGGAGCGCCGCCAAATGACCATCTCCCAAGTTTCTTTCGGCTCCCGCCAACCGGTCCTTGACGTCAAGGACCTCACCGTCAAGTACATCGGTGACACCCGCTCCACCACCGCCGTCGACCGCGTTTCCTTCAGCATCGGCACCGGTGAGGTATTCGGCCTTGCGGGGGAGTCCGGCTGTGGGAAGTCCACCATTGCCAACTCCATCATGAGGCTCCTGAAGGATCCCGCAAAGATCGCAGGCGGAAGCATCTCCTTTGGCGGCAAGGACGTCCTGGCCATGAGCCCGGAAGAGCTGCGGCGCTTTCGGTGGCAGGACGTTGCAATGGTGTTCCAGTCAGCCATGAACTCGCTCAACCCGGTGCTGACCATCGGAGAACAGATCGTGGACATCTTCACCACCCATGCCGGTTACTCCCGTAAAGAGTCGATGAGGCGTGCCGGTGAGTTGCTGGAACTTGTAAGGATCGATCCCGCACGGCTGAAGTCCTATCCGCACCAGCTCTCCGGCGGTATGCGTCAACGTGCCGTTATTGCCATGGCCGTTGCGCTCAAGCCATCACTGTTGATCCTCGACGAACCCACCACCGCGCTGGACGTGGTGGTGCAGCAGGAAATCATGGCCCAGATCAAGGAACTTCAGCGCGAACTCGGCTTTTCCGTCCTTTTCATTACGCACGACATGTCCCTGATGGTGGAACTCTCGCACCGGATGGCCGTGATGTACGGAGGCCGGATCGTGGAAACCGCCAAAGCCCAGGACGTCTACGCCACCCCCCGCCATCCGTACACCCAGGCGCTGATGGGCGCATTCCCGCCGCTCACCGGTCCACGCGTTCCGCTGACGGGATTGCCCGACGGTGTGAAGTTCCGTAACATCCCGGACCTCGCCGAGGTGACACCCGGCCATTTTGTGGCTCCGTTCGGTGGCGACGCCCCGGTGGTTGATTCAGCAAACCTGGAAGGAGCCGCACGATGAGCCACTCCCTGATGAGCCCATCGGCCGTGTCCACGACCGGCACCCCAGCCCTTGAGATTCGAGGCTTGGGAAAGACCTTCCCGATGGGCGGCTTGTTCTCCCGCGGGTCCGTCCGCGCTCTGCATGGGGTTGATCTGACCATCCACCAAGGCGAAATCGTGGCCCTCGTGGGGGAGTCCGGTTCCGGGAAGAGCACCCTGGCCCGCTGTGTCGCCCGTCTGGAAAAGCCGAGCTCCGGGGAGATTCTCATTGACGGCGTCGATGTTCTGAAGCGGGATCGTTTCCAGGCGTCGCGGGGGTTTCGGTCCCAGCTGCAGATGGTGTTCCAGGATCCTTTTGGCTCCTTGAACCCGGCGCACAGGATCGAGCATTTCCTGCGGCGCTCCCTGGCGATCCACGGGAAGAATGGTGGTTCCCAGGAGGAGACCCAGCGGCGGCTTGAGGAGCTCATGACCACTGTTGGCCTGGAGGCCGACATGCTGAACTCGTATCCGCACGAGCTCTCCGGCGGTCAGCGCCAACGCGTTGCGATAGCCAGGGCGCTCGCCGTTGAACCGCAGGTCATCCTGGCCGATGAGCCTACCTCCATGCTGGACGTTTCCGTACGGATCGGCGTTCTGAACCTCATGCGCAAGCTCCGTGACCAGCAAGGCATCTCCATGCTCTACATCACCCACGACCTCGCCTCCGCCCGGTACCTGGCGGACCGGACCGCGGTCATGTTCGCCGGTGAACTGGTGGAGGAAGGGGAGTCCCTGGACCTGTTGGCCAACCCCGCGCATCCGTACACGCAACTCCTGGTGTCGGCTGTCCCGGATCCCGCCCGGGCAGGCTCGTATGATCCCGTCCGTAGAGCCGAATTGCGGCAGGCGGTCATGGCTTCCACACACTGCGCTTTCGGCGGCGACCCGGACCAGGCGTGCTCGGACAAAGCACCCGTCCGTCATCAGGTGGGGGACCCCGAAAACCGTCACTGGGTCCGCTGCCACCTGTACCGCCCATGGGCCGCTGCCGGCGGCCATGCCCTGGCGAGTGAACCACTCCATCCCGGCCACCCGGCGTCGAACGCTCAAGAAGAGGCTTCCGCATGACTGAACTGACCCATCCGCTCGCCACCATTCCGCAGGATGAGTTGGTGGCCCGCGCCGAAGCCGATCCCCTGAGGCCGCGCTTCCACTTTGTCTCACCGGCCGGTTGGCTCAACGACCCCAACGGTGTCAGTCACTGGGACGGCACCTACCACCTCTTCTATCAGTACAACCCCGAGGGCGCTTTCCACCACCGCATCCATTGGGGCCACGCCACCAGCACCGACCTGGTCACCTGGATTGACCAGCCTGTTGCTTTGGAACCCTCCGAGGGACCTGACGCCGAGGGCTGCTGGTCCGGGGTGTTGGTTAACGACGGCGGCACGCCCACCTTGGTGTATTCGGGCCGCGCAGAGGGCACGGAGTTGCCGTGCGTCGCTGTAGGAACCCCTGACCTGCTGAGCTGGACCAAGGACCCCGGGAACCCTGTTATCGGTGCCCCACCTGACGGCGTTGACATCACGGCCTACCGCGATCATTGCGTATGGCGCGAGGGAAGCACATGGCGCCAGCTGGTGGGTTCAGGAATTCGACACCTCGGCGGCACGGCGTTCCTCTATGAGTCTTCGGACCTGCGGTCTTGGGACTACCTGGGCCCGCTGATGATCGGGGATGCCTTGCAGGGCGATCCCGCCGACACTGATTGGACCGGGACGATGTGGGAATGCGTTGACCTCTTCCGGGCAGGGCAAGGATCGTTGGGGTCTGCGCCCGCTGACGGCTCGCCGGATGTGCTGGTCTTCTCCGCGTGGGACGACGGCGAAACCCGCCACCCGCTGTATTGGACCGGCCGCTACGGCGGCGATACGTTCGAGCCGGATACGCTGCACCGATTGGACTTCGGAGGGCGGTTCTTCTATGCACCGCAATCGTTCCAGGATGAGTCCGGCCGGCGTGTCATGTTCGGCTGGATGCAGGAAGGGCGAAGCGATGCCGCCATGGTGGAAGCGGGCTGGTCGGGCGTCATGAGCTTGCCGCGCGTCGCCACGTTGGCGCACGACGGAACCCTGGAGTTCGCACCGGTTCCCGAAGTAGAGAAGCTGCGCAGAAGCCTCTTCAGCGTCCCCGGCCACGTGATGGTGGGGGCGGGTACGTCCGTGGAGACCGGCGTGTCCGGTAACCAGCTGGACCTTGAACTGGATGTGCAACTTGCACCCGGGGCAGAGGTCCGGCTCGGAGTGCTGGCGTCGTCGGACGGGGCCGAGGAGACAGTGATCGTGCTGGACCGGGCCGCTGATGGGACCCCCGGCGGCACCCTTCGCCTGGACCGTACGCGCAGCAGCCTCGACCCCACCATCGATGCGGAAGACAAATCCGGGCCCCTGCCGATGACGGACGGCCGGGTGCGCCTGCGCGTGTTGGTGGACCGGTCCGCCGTCGAAATTTTCGCCAACGGCAAGCCGCTCACGGCCCGCGTCTACCCGACCCTGGGCGGCGAGCGCGTGACGCTGACAGCCACTGAAGGGTCGGTGCGGCTCCTCTCCTTTGATGCCTGGACGATGGCCGGGATCTTTGACAGCGCCCGCAACCTCATCCCGAAAGGACGGTGAACCCGTGGAAATGTCATCACCGGTTACCCGCCGTGGATTACTGACGGGCGCCGGCGCGGTTGCGCTGGGCGGGTCCCTGGCGCTGTCCACCCCTGCAGAGCCCGCCATGGCGGCGGGTGGCCCAGCCTCGAAAGGATCATCGCGGATGCGCCCGGTCTATCACTTCAGCGTGCCTGACAACTGGAAGAACGATCCCCAGCGACCCATCTACCTCGATGGGGAGTACCACTACTACTACTTGTATAACGCTGACTACATCAACGGCGGTGGCGGCACGTCATGGCGCCGTGCCACCACCACTGATCACGTCGCGTTCAGGGACCGCGGGGTCGCGGTACCGAAGTTCAGCAATTCCAACGGCGACTGTTGGTCCGGATGCCTGGTGGTTGATGAGCGGAATACTGCGGGTTACGGGGCGGGTACGGTGGTGGCACTCGTCACCCAGGCGCCGGAGGGCCGGCAGGCACAGTACCTCTGGTACTCCACAGACAGGGGCCGGTCCTTCATATCAGGTGGCCAGGCTCCGGTTTTGCCCAACCCGGGGGTTCACGATTTCCGCGATCCCAAGGTGATCTGGGACGAGGACCGCAACCGGTGGTTCATGGCCAACGCGGAGGGGCAAAAGCTGGGTTTCTACACGTCCCCGGATCTGCGCTCCTGGACGCGGGTTGGCGAGTTTCTGCGCAGCGATTTGGGGCTGCTGGAGTGCCCTGACCTCTTTAGGATGACCGCCGACGACGGCACCCGGCACTGGGTGCTGGGCACCAGTGCAAACGGCAAGGGCCGCGGACTGCCGGCAACCTATGCCTACTGGACTGGAGCTTTTGACGGCAGCTCCTTTGCTCCAGACCATCCTGAGCCGGAATGGCTCGATTACGGCTTCGACTTTTATGGCGCAGTAACATATCCGCATCACGATGCGTCGGGGGTGGAGGACCCAACCCTCCGCCGGGCGATTGGTTGGGCAAATTTCTGGGACTACCCCCACAACACGCCAACCCTTGCCACTGACGGCTACAACGGCGATGACATGATCGTCCGGGATATCCGGCTCAAGCGTGGCAATGGCGCCTATTATCTCGCCTCCGCCCCCACCTCTGCGCTGGGTGACCACGTAACGCGAACACATCGCGTGGGTGACGTGGCGGTTGCGGGTACCCATGACCTGGAGATTCGCTCGACCGCTTACGACCTCACGTGCGAACTGGTGTGGGATCCGGCTGCGCCGCCCGCCAATCTCGGGTTGGAGGTCTGCCGAGCACCCGGTGGCGGCAGGCACGTGGCCGCGGGGGTCTTCCTGGGTGGCCCGTTCACGTACGTCAATCGCCGCCCCACGATCAACCCGACAGCCGGCGAAACGCAAACGCCGGTGGACCCTGCCACAGGCCGCCTCACGCTGCGGATCCTGGTGGATCGAACCAGTGTGGAAGTGTTCGTTGGAGATGGGCGCGTGGTGCACTCGCACCGGGTGTTCCCCCTTGAAGGCGACGACGGCATCCGTCTTAACGCCCACGAAGGAACGGCGACGTTTCGGGATATGACCATCAGGGAACTCAAGGTCACGCCGTAGCACTGGAGGGCGTGGGGGAATAACTACTGAGAGCACTCAGTTATGAGTGAAGTCAATAAGTGGTTTTCCCATCAGGGATCAGTATTCCCCCACAGCCCAGCCCACCAGGAAGAAGTCCCCATCATGCCTTCACTGAACACGTCCGTCTTGACTGATGCAGTTGTCCTTGTCACTGGAGCCAACGGTGGCATTGGCACCCACTTTGTCCACGAGGCTTTGGCCCGCGGTGCGAGCAAGGTTTATGCCACGGCGCGGAACCCGCGCACGTGGGGCGATGATCGCATCGTCCCGCTCACCTTGGATGTCACGGATCCGGCATCCGTTCGGGCGGCCGTCGAGGCTGCGCAGGACACAACAGTCCTGATCAACAATGCCGGTGCCAGCACACCGACGCCTGGCATCCTCAGCCACACGGATGAGGAGATCCGGCACAACGTGGAGACCAATTTCCTTGGGCCGTTGTTCCTTGCCAGGGCCTTCGCTCCGGTCTTGTCCGCCAAGGAGGAGTCGGTGCTCATTGACATTCATTCCGCCCTGAGCTGGTATGCGGTGGCAGGGATCTACAGTGCCACGAAGGCGGCCCTGTGGTCAGCCACGAACTCCCTGCGCCTTGAACTCGCCGCCGGGAACGTGCATGTCGTGGGGGTCCATGTTGGCTACGTTGACACCCCCATGGCCGCGCACTCCGCCGAGCCGAAAACCGCCCCCGCGGACTTGGTGGCAACCGTCTTCGACGCCGTCCAGGCCGGCGAGTATGAAGTCCTCGCGGATGAGACGTCCGTGAACCTCAAGGCCGGACTTAGTGCCCCTGTGGAAGCCATCTACCCACAGCTGAAGCGCGTCAGCGCCTGAAACCAAAGGCAGGGACACCTCAGTGGTGGCCCTGCCTTTGGTGCGTATGGTGCCGGTCCCTGCGCCCGAGGTTCGGGCTTCCTGTTGCGACGGTGTGCAGGTACGGTTCCCTACGCTTGCCGAACCTGTACTTCGGCGGTCAGTGGGGTCCAGGACTTACATGATCCCGGTGGGGACCAGCAGTGCCCAGGCCAGTGCGGGTGCTACGAGGACCACGCCGCCGGCGTACACCATCAGTTGCTTGTAGACACGCTGGCGATCGTCTTCGCGGGCATTGGCGACAACCAGTGCGCCGTCGGTGGAGAACGGGGATACATCGACGACGGTCGCGGCGATAGCCAGTGCTGCCACGGTGCCCGAGGCGCTCAGTGAACTGGTTGCAAGCAACGGTCCCGCCAAGGGGATGAAAGCCGTGAGCAGGGCGGTGGAGGATGCAAAGGCCGAGCCGACGCCGATGACGTAGCAAAGAACCAGTGCAATGAGGAGCGGGGCTCCGAGTGCCAGTGCCTGCTCGGCGAGCGTATCGATGACGCCTACGTGCTGCAGCAGGGATACGTAAGTGATCATGCCGGCGACCAGGAGCACGGTGGACCAGGAGACTCCGCCGATGAACGTCTGGTGTTCCTTGATGTTGACCAGCGCCAAGAGCAGTCCTGCGGAGAGTGCCACGAAGCCGATAGGCATGTGGAAGCCCAAGGCGCAGACAAGCATTGCGACGATCAGTGCCAGCGTGAGGATCTGCTGGCCGTGTGGCCGGGCGGTATGCGTGGTGTCCAGGTCAGCGAGCTGGCCTGTGGCGCCGTCGCGGATCTTGCCCAGGAGGGCAAACAGCACCACTGTCAAAACTGACAGGATGAGGTTCAGCGCAAAGCTTGCGGCGAAGAGTGAGCCCTGCGAGATGGGGAAGCCGTTCTTCACTGCGATGTCGTGGACCAGAACACCCGCCACTGACAGCGGTGAGAATCCACCCGCATGTGCTCCGTTGATGATGAAGGCACCCATGAGGACGGGGTGGATGCGTGATTCATAGGCCAGCCCTATGGCGGCAGGGGCAAGAAGAAGGGCGACGGCGGCAGGGGAGAAGGTGCCAAGGGCTGTCAGCGATGCTGCCAGAAGAAAGAACACCCAAGGCAGGAGCATGGTCTTGCCGCGAACCAGCCGGACACACGTCTGGACGATGATGTCGATGGTCCCATTCCGTTGGGCCATGCTGAAGAAGTACGTGACACCGATGATGGTGATGACGATGTTGGCAGGGAAGTCCGCCAGGATTTCCTTGTCCGTCATGCCCAGCATGAAGTAGCCAACGCCGAAGGATGCTACCAGTCCCATAACCCCGATGTTCAGCGGCCATTTCGTGGCGACGACGAACATCACCACGAGGATGACCAGCGGGATGATCTGGATGGCAGTCATGGTCGGCTCCGATTCCGGGGTGGCCGCCGGGTTGAAGATGGCGCCCCCGAACAGGATGGCAACCAGGCCCAGGATCACGGAAGCGGCAACCGTTACCAGCAGGATACGGCGGCGGCGGTTGGGACTGCCGGAATTCTGATCCCGGGTTTCGCTCTCCGATTCGGGAGCTGGTTGGTAAGTAACTTTAGCCATGGTGGTGTCTCCTCATTGAGTGGCTGATGCCAGCGGGGCTTCGACGGCACTGCCGAGAGCCTCCGGGACGTGAATGATGCTGGTGGCGATGGTGCGGGCGGTCCGGTCGACGCCCACCAGGAGGGAACCGTCCCGGTGTTCGGTCCAGGTTTCAATCACGCCGGCCGGCGTGCGGAGTTTTAGCGTGGGGCGGGAAGGGATACCGGTAATGTGGTTCAGCACTGTTCCCGGGGTGCGGGCGGCCAGTGTCAAAGCGATGCTTCCCGTGATGGCCAACGCCGGATGCGGTTTGCCCATGGAGAGCATCATGACGTTGACGTCACCTTCCAGGTCCTCCCCGGTGGGTGCGCCCACGATCGCAAGCTTGGGGACGGCCCGCGCGGCTTGCGAAGGACTGGCCGCCAGGCCCATCCGGACAGCTGCGAGGCGTCGGATCATGTCCAAAGCATCCAGCTGCAGTTCGACGCCGGCACTCCAGGTTTCATAACGGGCAGTGTCCAGTCCCAACTCCTCGGCACGCACCATGACCACCGGCGCACCGGCGTCGACCATTGATACCGTCCACCGGGTGCCGTTTGCGACAATGACGTCAGTCGGCGCGCCGGTAGGAAGGAGCTTGCCGGTGGTTTTTCCTGCCGGATCACGGAAGCCAAGACCCACCCTGTAGCCAGGAAAAACGACGCCGGGCATGTCTGCATCAGGAATGATCGGCAGTGCGCCCTCGGGGGTCGAAACCCGTTGGATGATGATCTGGCCCGTATTGGTGTTGCGGGTGACGATGCGGGTGGAATCGCCGTCGGGCGAAACCCAGCCTTTTTCAATGGCGTAAAGCCCCACAACCGCGGAGCAATTCCCGCAGTTGCTTCCCCAGTCCACGGCTGCCTCTTCGATGCCTACCTGGGCGAAGGTGAATTCGACATCGACTTCATCGTCGTCGGGCCGACTGAGGATCATCGCCTTGCTGGTGGTGGAGGTGGCCCCGCCGACCCCATCGATCTGGCGGGAGTCCGGGCTTCCGAAGAGCCTGGGAAGCAGCTCGTTGACGTCGGTGCCGGCTTCTTCCAGATGAGCAGTTTCAAAGACCCAGCACTTGCTGGTGCCCCCGCGCATCCATTCCGCTTCTATCTTCATGGTGTTCCCTGCATCTCGGTGATGTTCTTCTTGTACGAGGATGATCGGGATCACAAATGAAGACAATGTTGGATATATGATGGGGGCTGAAGGGATGCTTAATTCACAAAGTTCTCAGCGCACAATGACTGGATTCGGATACGCCAATGTCTGGAAAAGCTGGCTCTGTGGCAAGTCGGTCTCCCGTAAATACAGTGAATGAACCACTTGGACAGGAGCATGAACGCATGCTTAACGATGAAAACGCCGAACTATTCGATATCCGGCGGCTTGCGCTGCTGGTGGAAGTGGTCGAGCAGGGATCGATCACCGCTGCGGCCGACACCATGCTGTATACGCCATCGGCCGTTTCGCAGCAGTTGCGCAAGCTCGAGCAGGAAGTCGGACAGCCTCTCCTCAACCGCCGTTCGCGCGGCGTAGTCCCCACCGAGGCCGGCCAGATACTGGCAGGGCACGCCCGGAAAATTGTTGGGCAGATGCGGGCGGCCCGCGCGGACCTGGATCAGATCGCGGGGCTGCACCGCGGGTCACTGACGGTTGGTACTTTTCCCACGTTGGCGGGATCGTTTCTCCCGCTTGTCATCCGGGCATTCAAGAAGCGTTACCCCGCCATTGGACTTTCTGTGCGCAGTGCCCGCTTCGACGAATTGGTCTCGGACCTTGAATCCGGGGTGACGGGACTGTGTCTGCTGTGGGATTACCCTTGGAACCGTTTCAGTGATGAGTCCATCCGCATCACTGAGGTCTTCCAGGAGAGCACGGTGATTCTCGTGGCCAAGGGGCACCCCTTGGCTGACCGTGAGGAAGTAAGTATGCGTGAACTCCGGAAGGAGTCATGGATAGTGCGCGCTGAAGCTCATCCGGTAGTGGAAGTGTTGCAGCGATCTGCCCACGATGCCGGTTTTGAACCAAACATCGGGTTCCTGGCCAACGACTACCAGGAGGCGCAGGCCATGGTCAGCGTGGGCATGGGCGTGGCAATGGTGCCTAAGACGGCTGTTGCACTCCAACATCCCGATGTCCGCGTCCTCAGTCTGGGCCCGGACGCCCCCTTACGGCGGGTACTTCTGGCCCAGCGCCAGGACAAGGTCTACGCCCCCGCCGAAGTGGCATTCCACTCCACGCTGGTGGAAATCGCCCGCGAACGGGGGCGCGACTACTTGTAATCAGTGGTCGGCGTCGGCATCAGCCTTCCGGGCGCTTTTCTCTGCGTCCTTCTCCGCACGCACTGCTTCTGCCTCGTGTTGCTCTTCTGCCTTTTCCTGGTGGATGACTTCGGCGAAGAGCTTTTCCATTTCCTTGGCCACGCCAGCGGCCGAGGCGGGGTTCTGGCCCGTAACCAAGCGGCCGTCCACCGCTACCTTCTCCTCGAAGACCCCTGCGGAGACGTGGCGGGCCCCCTGTTCCTCGAGCCGGTCCGCCAGGAAGAACGGGATGACCTTGTCTTTCCCCGCAGCCACTTCTTCGTCATTGGTGAACGCGGCTACGTCGCGGCCTTCAACCAGCCTGAACCCGTTGTCCAGTTCTACGTTCAACAGGCCGGCCGGCCCATGGCAGACGGCACCTACCAGACCGCCCGCGTTGTAGACGCTGGCCACCAGATTCTGCAGGCCTTCGCTGTCCGGGAAGTCCCACATGGTCCCATGGCCGCCCACGAGGTAGATGGCATCGTACTGTGCGGGGTCTACGACGTCGACGCGTGCGGTGTTGTACAGGCCGGCGCGCGTTGTCTCATCCTGGGTAAAGGCAACCTGGATGGGATCGTCCGTGTCCACTTCGTCGCGCGGAGGTTGGCCTCCTTTGATGGAAGCAAAATCGACGAAGTGGCCTGAGTCTTTGAAGACCTTCCAGGGATGTGCGGCCTCTGCCACGTTGTAGCCGGTCTTCTCTCCCGTGTCGCCGAGCTCGGAAACGCTGGTTAGTACCATGAGGATTTTCTTCATGAAGTGCTCCTTTCGTCCTCCTCCACCCTACGCCCCCATCAATTCCGGTCCTTTAGTAGGCTGAACGAGCATCCATGCGTCTGCTGTTGCATGCTGTAGTTGTTCCCTGGATCAGGAGAGTGAGTGCCATGCCCAAGACCGGCAAAAACGATCATGCCCGGAAAAACGAGTTGCCATCGACGCTCCAGCGCTCGGATCAGAAGGCCCAGGACACGTTCGCCAAGACCTACGACTCGGCGATGGATTCCTATGATGGCGATGAGGGCAGGGCCGCCCGCACGGCTTTCGCGTCGCTGAAGCACAGCTACGAGAAGGTGGGCGACCATTGGGAACCCAAAGAGGAAAATGGACCTTCCGATGACCACGCGGCGGGAGGGGCCAGCTCGGATAAGCCCACTGCCGGCGGAGTGGACGCCAACGCTTCCAAGGAGCACCTCTACCGGCGGGCCCGCGAGCTGGACATCAAGGGCCGTTCAACCATGAACAAGGATGAACTGGTCCAGGCACTGCAGAAAGCCAATGACGCGGCTACCCGGAAAGCCCGGGAAAGCTGAATCTGGGCGCAGGATGCCGCAGCGGGCGAATGGTTGGGCTGGGTGATGTCAGGCACATTGTGACGCGTCTGCGAAGCGCCCTGTTTTTGCTGTTGCGCCGAGGTAAGGCTAACCTAAATAGTCTCCATTTCCCCATGCCCTCCCGTTCCGGGCATACATCGCAGGCGGTTCCCTTTGCGCAAACTCAGCCGTTCCACAGCAGCCCTTGGGGTCGCTGCACTTCTTTCCCTGACCGGTTGTGGTCTTAGCGGTGGACAGACAGGCGCCACCGGGAAAGTGGCCGATACCAACCAGCGCATCGTCGTGGATAACTTCCGGGCCCCCGTGGCCAACTGGGCCCTGGAGTCCGATGCCGCGTACATTCTGTCGTTGTCCGGCTGCCTGGAAACCCTGACCAAATATGATTCCGCCCAGGGCAAGGTGGTCCCGTTCCTGGCAACTGAGTGGAAGCAGGTCTCACCACTTGAGTGGGACTTCACCATCCGTGAAGGCGTGAAGTTCCAGGACGGTACCGATCTCACCGCAGAGACCGTCGCCGCTTCGCTGAACTCAGTCCTTAAGGCCAAGGTGCCTGCAAGGGCTTTCAGCCCGGGCATTGTCAGTGGAGTCCAGGCAACTGACGCCAAGACCGTTCGCGTCACCACGCCGGTGGAGAATCCGCTGGTGCCGTTCCGCTTGGCGAGCGTCAACACGGGCATCCTCGCGCCTGCTGCCTATACCGGTGCCACGGTGAATCCCTTCGGCCACTGCACGGGACCGTTCACCCCAGTGTCTGAGAAGGCGAAGCAGTCCCTGACCCTGGACCGCAACGAGAATTACTGGGGCGGAAAGGTGCAGTTGGCTGGCGCAGAAGTCCGCTTCATCACCAATGGCGCTACCAGGGCCGCGCAAGTGCAAACCGGCGAGGCCGACATTTCCTTGTCCATTCCCGCCTCCGCACTGTCCACGCTTGAGAGTGCACCCGAGGTGTCCGTCCTGAAGGCAGATTCACCCCGCACGGCCACCCTGTACATGAACAACGGCAGGGCACCATTCAACAACGTGGATTTCCGCAAGGCACTCCGGTCCGCTCTGGACCTGGAAGCCCTGGCCGCCAGCGTCTACGAAGGCGCGGCGTTGCCTGCAGCTGGTCCCTTCGCGCCCTCCGAACCATGGGCATCCAGCGAAGCCAAGACTCCCAAGCAGAACCTGGACGAGGCGAAGAAGCTCCTGGCCGATGCCGGCTACACCGCGGACAGGCCGCTGGAGATCATCGCCATCGTGGAGCGGACGGAGTTCGCCGACGTAGCAACGGTGATTCAGGACAACCTCAAGGACATCGGTGTTCCAGTGACCATCCAGGCCAAGGAATACGCCTCGGCTGAACCGGACGTTCTGGCCGGCAACTATGACATGATCCTGAGCCAGCGCAACCGGCTGATTGACATTGCCGATCCCATTGGCTTCCTGACGGCCGACTACACCTGCAAGGGCACGTACAACCTGAGCCACTTCTGCAACGAAGAGTACGACGCACTCATCACAGAAGCTGCCCGGACCTCCACCACTGAGGAACGGTACAAGCTGTATGGCAAAGCCGGTCGACTCCTGAACGACCAAGCCGTGAACCTGTGGCTGGTCAATGAACAAGCCACGGACGCTGTCCGCAGCAACGTCCTGTCCTACGTTCAGGACCCGCTGTCCCGTTACGTCCTGACCGCGCAAACGGCCAAGGCCGGCTCCTGACAACGGGCTGGGACAACCGAAGCACGTATGATCACGTTCCTTGCGAAGCGGACGGCGACCCTGGTGGCCGCCGTCCTGCTGTCGTCTTTCGCCGTCTTCCTGATTCCTTACGTGACCCCAGGCGATCCGGTCCGGAAAATTATCCGGTCCCGTGTAGCCGGCGATGTGGTGGACGAAGCCACCGTTCAGGCACTGGCGGAAAGCCTGGGACTCAACGATCCGCTTCCCGTGCAATATCTCCGGTGGCTGGGCGACTTCTTCACAGGGGACATGGGGTTGTCGCACATTAGCCGTACACCGGTGATTGATCAGGTGTTGCCTGCCTTGGGCATCACCCTCAGCCTTGTGCTGGTGGCTTTGGGCACGGCCGTGCTGGTGTCCCTCCCATTGGGCATTGTTGCGGCCCTGAAGCAAGGCAGCAAAACCGACAAACTGATCACCACTGTCACACAGTCCTTTATTGCCATGCCGGAATACTGGTTGGCACCACTGCTGGTGCTGGTCTTTGCCCTCAAACTTTCCTGGCTGCCCTCGGCCGGGTGGAATACGGCGTCGTCCATTGTCCTGCCGGCCGCCACGCTGTCCCTTCGGCCCATCAGCTTCTTCACCTCAGCGGTCCGCTCGGGCATGATCGATGCCCTTGAGGCGGAGCACATTCCCGCTGCCCGGGCCCGCGGCCTTAGCCACGTGCAGACTGTCCTGCGGCATGTTGTTCCCAACGGCCTGGTTCCGTTGTCCACGTTGTTCGCGGTGTGGTTCGCCGGTCTTCTGGGAGGTTCGGTCATTGTGGAGGTCATCTTCGCGATCCCCGGGATGGGCCGCCTTCTCTACGACGCCGTGGTCAACAGTGACATCCCCTTGGCGCAGGGAGGCGTGGTGGTTGTGGTGGCTTTGGCTGTTGCCATCACCACCCTCGCGGACTTCCTGCACCGGATGCTGAGCCCAAAGGTGAGTGGCGCCCTTGCGTAAACGGTCAGTGCTCGACGGCGCCGCCGTCGTTATTCTCGTCCTGATAGTTGCCGCCGTCGCGGCTGCACCGTGGCTGGCACCTTTTCCACCGGACGATCAGAACCTCGCTGCACGGCTCGCGCCACCCAGTGCCACACACTGGTTGGGGACGGACCACCTTGGGCGGGATACGCTCAGCCGCTTGCTCGACGGCGGCCGGTTCTCTTTGGTGGTGGCGGCACTGGCCACGGTCCTGACCGGAATCATTGGTTTGGTGGTCGGTGTGCTCAGCGCCCGGCGGAAGGGCTGGGTAGACGAACTGTTCACCCGTACCAATGATGTCTTGTTGGCGCTGCCGGAGATGGTGGTGGCATTGTTCATCGTCGCGGCCATGGGCACAGGTTTTACGTCCCTGCTGGTCGCCCTGACCGTAACCGGGTGGACGCCGTTTGCCCGCCTGGCCCGGACGTTGGCCTACGACGTTTCTGCCCGCGGGTTCGTCGAAGCAGCGCGCGTGGTGGGCTGTTCGCCGTCGTTCATTGTCTTCCGTCACATCATCCCGCACCTCGCAGCGCCGATGCTGGGGCAGGCGACACTGCGTTTCGGACAGCTCCTGATCAGCGTGGGAGCCCTGTCCTACCTCGGGCTGGGCGTTCAACCGCCACAATCCGACTGGGGTTCCATGGTGGCAGCGGCCCAGCCGTATGCGGAGCGGGCACCGTGGGGGATCATTGCTCCGGGCCTCACCATCTTCCTGGTTGCCCTGTGTGTAACGCTGATCGGCCAGCGGACGTCACGGCGGGCAGCCGACCCGGTGGATGTCCTGGTAGTGGAGGGCCAGCATGCCTGAACTGGTGATCGAGAACCTGACTGTGCTGGGCACAGACGCAGGACGCCCGATTCTCTCCGGTGTGAGCCTGGCCGTGCATCCCGGCGAGTTTGTAGCGCTCGTGGGAGGTTCTGGGTCGGGCAAAACCATGACTGCCCGGTCCGTCCTGCAGTTGCTGCCGCAGCCTTTGCGGATTGCCTCGGGGTCCATCCATGTGGACTCCGTAGACGTGTCCCGTGCCTCCGGACTTGAGCTGAACCGCATCCGGGGTGGCCGGTTGGGGATGCTTTTCCAGCAGCCCAAGAAGATGTTCAACCCCAGCAAGACCCTCCGTGCCCACCTGAGGGAACCCCTCCGCCTACATTCAGGCCTGCGCGGAAAAGCTGCGGAGGAGAAGGTGCTGGAGCTGCTGGCTGAAGTGGGATTCGAGGATCCGCAGTGGGGCGCCCGGGCCTACCCGCACCAACTTTCCGGTGGCATGGCCCAACGTGCCATGACAGCCGTGGCCCTGGCGGGCCAGCCGGGGATCCTGCTCGCTGACGAACCAACGTCTGCTTTGGACAAGGTCCTGGAACGCCAGATCCTGCAGTTGCTGGACCGCGAACGGAGCCAGCGTGGTCTGGGGATTCTCTACATCACGCACAATCTTGCCTCTGTTGCGGCCTTCGCAAATCGCGTCCTGGTGATGGAGGCAGGCAAGATCGTGGAGTCGGGCACCACTGAGGAAGTGCTGGGAAGCCCGAAGAGTCCTTACACGCAAAAACTTCTGGAGGCATCAAACCTCCTGCCATCAGGGACTGTGAAGCAGGTGCACCCGGCGCGGAATGTCCTTACCCTCAACAGCGTCGTCAAGAATTTCGGCCGCGGCCGCCGGGGTCGCAGTCCAGCACTTGACGCTGTTTCCCTCGAGCTGAAAAAGGGGGAGATCCTGGGAGTGCTCGGCCAATCCGGTTCCGGGAAAAGCACCTTGGCCAGGTCAATCGTTGGTCTGGAAGGAATGAGCAGCGGCAGCATCACCCGGGCCCTGTCAGCAGACCGGCTTGCCGATCCGACTGCCGTCCAACTGGTGTTCCAGGAACCACATGACGCCTTCGACCCCCGCATGACACTCCGTGCAAGCCTGGAAGCACCCTTGCCACGGCGGCTCCCGTCGAGCGAGAAAACCCAACGGCTGAGCGACGCCATGACGGAAGTGGAACTGGAACCCAGTCTGCTGGACAGGCGTCCGGGCCAATGCTCCGGCGGCCAGTTGCAGCGGGTCACCATCGCCCGGGCGCTCCTGATGGAGCCGGAAGTGCTCATTTGCGACGAAGCAACCTCCGCCCTGGATGCACTGACACAAAGAACCATCCTTGACCTGCTGCAACGCCTGCACCGCGAGCGGGGGCTGTCCCTGATGATGATCACCCACGACATGGACGTGGTGCGCCACATGTGCCAGCGTGTAGCCGTCCTCTATCAGGGGCGGTTGGTGGAACTCACCGACACCGATAAGTTCTTCGCTGACCCGCAGCACCAGCACAGCAAAGACCTGGTCTCGGCCGCGATTCCCTGCAGGGGACTGCATCTGAAAAAGATGAGGACCGCCCCTTAGCAACAGTTCACGTCAGATGATCGAAGTCTCCCCGCACCCAGGCGGCATGCCGTTCAGCGGAGTCGTGCAAAACGGCTTTGGCTCCGGACGATATGACGTTGTTGAAATTCCCATAGATTCGATCGAACCCAAGCGTGTCCAACTGCGCGGCGATCCGCAACACCACGGCTCCGGACAGCGGCAGGCGGTTCGGGTAGCTTCGCATAAACGAGATGGAACGGCGATCCGGATTGGGAAACACGCTGTCACCGGTCAACAGAACCCCCATGCCGGCTGCTCCGGCCGCCCAGTGCGCCACGGCGCTGCCGGGAAAGTGTCCGCCGGTTTGGTGCAGGGTCAGCCCGGGGGCGATCGACATGCTGCCGGACCAGTAGGCAATGGTCGGATCATGGCGTCCCAGCCATTGGCGGTCTGCCTCAGTCACCCATACCGGGGCGCCGCCCAGCCGCCGTGACCATTCGACCTGCACGCCGAACATGTGCGGATGGCTGGCGGCGATCGCCAGGACAGGTCCGTGCTCCAGCACCGCCTTCACAGCGTCATCGTCGATGTAGGCCACCGGATCCCACAGCAACGAGCCCTGGGACGTCACCACCAGCTGGGCCGTCTGGCCGATTCCGACCTTCGGGTCAGTACTGACGCCGATAAGACCTGGTTCGCTTTCCGAGAACGATATCCGCTGGCCGGCCGTCCTGAGTTGGTCAAGAGTGACCCACTGTTGCCCTTCGTCAGGGACGTACTGCCGTTCGTCGGCACAGATGGGGCAGACACCCGGAACGGGTTCATCACGTTCCACCGCACAGGCCGCGCAAATCAGCATGGATGGTCCTTTCGGAGCGGTCAGATTCGGGGCCCACAGTCCACGGCCCGCGGACCGCCGTCCGCCGCACACTGGTGGGCCCAGAATATTGCACGGGTGCGACTCTCCGGAAGGGCAGGTTTCGGGGCCGACAGTGTTGCCAAAGCCAACGGACAGGCTCACAGTGGGTTACGTCAGGTCACTAACACGATCAGGGAACCGTGTATCCGCCGTGGAGGTCAACCATGAGCACCACATCCGACGACGTCTACCAAGCTTCACCCCCGGACGAAGAACCACAGCTCAAGCGGGTTCTGGGGCCCAAACTCCTGCTCCTCTTCATCGTGGGCGACATTCTCGGAGCGGGCGTTTACGCAGTCACCGGGACGATGGCGGGGACGGTGGGCGGCATTGTCTGGTTGCCGTTCCTTCTGGCCTTTATTGTGGCGACGCTGACGGCTTTTTCCTACTTGGAACTGGTGACGCAGTACCCTCAGGCGGCGGGCGCGGCGCTGTATACGCACAAGGCATTCGGGATCCACTTTGTCACGTTCCTTGTGGCGTTCGCCGTGGTGTGTTCCGGCATCACCAGCGCATCAACGTCCGCGAATGTCCTCGCCCAGAATCTGTTCGGAGGTCTGGAAGTCAACGGGTGGATGGGCGCGCCTGACAAAGGAATGATCACACTGGTCGCAATGGCATTCATGCTGTTGCTGGCAGTAATTAACCTCCGCGGGGTTGGCGAAAGCGTGAAGTTCAACGTGGTGCTGACCTCGGTTGAGGTACTCGCCCTGTGCATTGTGATCGGCGTCGGGTTCTTCGTGATGGCGCAGGGAACAGGCAACATCCAGGAAATCACGGTGTTCACCGACTACCAGGACAAGGGGCTGTTCCTGGCTGTTACAGCCGCCACGTCCATTGCCTTTTTTGCCATGGTTGGATTCGAGGACTCCGTGAACATGGTGGAGGAGACCAAGAACCCGGAGCGCATCTTTCCCCGAACCATGTTGACGGGCCTCGGTATCGCAGTGTTGCTCTACATGCTGGTAGCGGTGTCGGTTGTCAGTGTGTTGTCACCCACCGAATTGGGGGAGATCAGGGAATCCGAAGGGGCGGCACTCCTCGAGGTCGTCCACAAGGGCTCCCCGGATTTCCCGATCGATAAGATCTTTCCGTTCCTGGCAGTCTTTGCGGTGGCCAACACTGCCTTGATCAACATGCTGATGGCGAGCCGGCTGATCTATGGGATGGCCCGCCAGCATGTCCTGCCGCGCGGCCTTGGCAAGGTGCTGCCCGGACGCCGTTCACCGTGGGCCGGCATCACTTTCTCCACCGTCCTGGCCCTGGGACTGATCTGGTACGTCAGCATCGATCCGGACAGCAACATCGTGGCCAACCTGTCGGGGACAACCGCTTTTCTGCTGTTGTGCGTCTTCACCGTGGTCAACGTGGCGTGCGTGGTGCTCCGCCGCAAGAGGCACCCGGACCGCAAGGTCTTTTTCACCTCGCCCGGTCAGTTGCCGTGGGTGGCCGCCATCCTCTGCGCCTTCCTCGCTGGTCCCTGGGTGGGCAGGAACCCCATACAGTACCAAGTGGCCGGCGGGCTCATGGCCATTGGTGTCGTGCTCTGGTTCATCACGTGGCTGATCACCAGAAAGTCCACTCCGTCAGCAGGGCCACGCGACCGGGAGCAGGGAACTCCTTCCGGATGAATCACCAGGAGCTGCTGTGAACGATCAAGCAGGCACCACCGAACCGGTCAACACGGAGCCTCCGCTGGACGGCGATGAAGCCGCCACCCTGATGGGCTTCCTTGAGCGACAGAGAGCGACGTTTGCCTGGAAGACGGAGGGACTTGACCGGGACGGCCTGAGGGCCCGGCACGCTCCGTCGTCGTTGACTTTGGGTGGGCTGCTCAAGCACTTGGCCCGCTTCGAGGACGATATGTCCACCGAGTGGCTCCATGGCCGCAGGCAACTTCCCCCGTGGAACGCAGTTGACTGGGACGCCGACCCCGACTGGGACTGGAATTCCGCTGCCGGAGACCCGCCGGAGGAGCTGTATGAAAGGTGGCGTGACGCTGTTGCCCGCTCCAGGGTCTTGTTCGAAGCAGCTATGGCAGAAGGCGGCCCGTCCCGGCAAGGCACCATCGCGTCCCGTCCGGACATCGAGTTGCCCAGCCTGCGCTACATCCTCCTGAACATGATTGAGGAATACGCCCGGCACAATGGCCACGCGGACCTTATCCGCGAATCTGTGGACGGTCTCGTGGGGCAAGACCCGCCCGGCTGAGGCTGCGTCCAGCAACGTGCTCTGGAGGGTTCCGCGAAAAAGATCATCATGCTTACTATTGTGGAGCGCTTGAAGTCAGAGCTGAACACCACACATTGGAGCGGATATGGCACTGGGCAAGGGAACGCGCGTGGAGTGGAACACCTCCCAAGGCAAAACGCACGGGAAGATTGTGGAGAAGAAGACCAGCGACTTCGAATTGGACGGCAATACCCACCGAGCTACTGAAGACGAGCCGCAGTACGTGGTGGAATCAGACAAGACCGGCGCGCGGGCGGCCCACAAAGGCTCCGCCCTGACCGAAAAGAACCAGTGATATGTCCCATCAGCACGATGTAGTCATCATCGGCGGGGGCAATGCGGGAGTCTCCCTTGCGGCCCGGCTGAGCAGATACGGGGTCAAGAACATTGGCCTCATTGAACCCAAGGACCATCACCTCTATCAGCCTCTGTTCTCCCACATCGCCGGCGGCAGGGCTGCGGTCAAGGAAGCCACCCGCAGCCAGGCATCCGTGATGCCCCGGGTGGTTGCCTGGATCAAAGACCATGCGGTGGACGTGGACACCACGGCCAACATGGTGATGCTGGCCTCAGGCAGCACCGTGGGCTATCAACATCTGGTGGTGTGTCCGGGACTCCAGTACCGGTGGGATTCAGTGCCGGGCTTGGCCGAGGCTGTCCATTCGCCGTACGGTGCGTCCCACTATGAATTCGAGCTCGCACCCAAGGCCTGGTCACTCCTGAGCAGTATCCGGTCCGGCACAGTGGTTTTTACCATGCCGTCAGGACCTGTTAAGTGTGGGGGCGCCAGTCAGAAGCCGATGTACCTGGCGTGCGACTACTGGCGCGAGCAAGGTGTCCTGGACAAGATCCGCGTGGTGATGGTGCAGCCATATCCCACCGTATTCGGCATCCCCGAGGTGGACAGGGAGCTTGAGCGGAAAATTGCTGAATACGGCATTGAGCTCCGGACAAACAGCGAATTGGTGGCCGTGGACGCTGCCAGCAGGCAAGCGACCATCCGCAACAACGTCACCAACACCACTGAGGAGCTGGGGTACGACGTCCTGAACGCCGTCCCACCCCAGTCTGCGCCGGAGTGGCTCAGAGCTACGGATCTTCCAGCCCCTGGTGGGCAGGACGGGTTCGTCCACGTGGACACCGAAACATTGCGCCACGTCCGCCACTCCAACGTGTGGTCCCTGGGCGACGCTGCAGCCACCACCAACTCCAAGGCCGGCGGTGCCCTGCGCAAGCAGACCAAGGTGCTGGCGAAGAACCTCGTGGCGGCTCGCCAGGGAAAGCCGCCCGCGATGAAGTACGACGGCTATTCCGTGTGCCCCTTCACTGTTTCGCGCACCACGGTGGTCTTCGCTGAATTCGACGACCACTATCGCCCTATGCCTACCATCCCGAAAGTGCCCACGTGGAAGGAAAGCCGGGTGTCGTGGTGGGTGGACCGCATCATGTTCCCCCAGGTCTACTGGCACATGATCCTCAAGGGCAGGGCTTAAGGACGAGTCCATTCCCACCACGTCAGCCAGGCAGCTGCGGGTTCCCGGCTAGGGGGTGGGGCTGCCACCGTTGACGTTGAGGGTTTCGCCAACTACGTAGCTGGATTCGGGCGAAGCGAGGAATACGTACGCCGGGGCAAGCTCTGCCGGCTGGCCGGCGCGGCCCAGGGGAGTGGAGTGCCCGAACTCCGGCAAGGCCTCTTTGGGCTGGCCGCTGCTCACCTGCAGCGGGGTCCAGATGGGACCGGGTGCCACCGCGTTGACCCTGATGCCCTTGGGGGCCAGCTGCTGGGCCAGGCCCTTCGTGAAATTGTTGATGCTGGCCTTCGTGGTGGCATAGTCCACCAGTGTGGGCGAAGGGTTGTAAGCCTGGATCGATGTGGTGTTGATAATGGTTGAACCAGCGGGCAGGTGGGGCAGTGCAGCCTTGGTCAGCCAGAACATCGCGTACACATTGGTCTTTAGTGTGTGGTCGAATTGCTCGTCGGTGATGCCTGCGAGGTCTTCCTGTGCCACTTGCTTGCCTGCGTTGTTGACCAGGATGTCCACTCCGCCCAAGACCGCGATGGCGGTATCCACCAGCTCCTGGCATGTAGCGGAGTCTTTGAGATCGCCTGGCACCTTGACGGCTTTGCGGCCTGCGGCTTCAATAATGCCGGCGATCCGGGCGGCATCTTCTTCCTCTTCGGGAAGGTAGGAAAGCACGACGTCGGCACCCTCCCGCGCGAAGGCAATGGCGGTCGCCGCGCCGATGCCCGAGTCCGCGCCGGTGACGATCGCCCTGCGGCCATCCAGCCGACCGGTTCCGCGGTAGGTTTCCTCACCAAGATCCGCTGTGGGCGTCAAATCTGCGTCCAGTCCCGGCTCGGGTTGGTGCTGTTTCGGCGGGGAGATTTTTTCGTAGGCGGTGACAGGGTTTCGGAACGTGTACTGATCAGTCATGATGGTCCTCCTGTTGTCTACGGGAGAAGCGCTGCGGGTATCGCGCCCCTAAAGCTAAGGAAGCTTATGAATCCACACTAAGCACGCCTGAGGTCAGGTGCAAAACCGGGTGGTGTGTCCCTGCTGCCCGACGCTGGCTGCGCCTAGGTGCTGCTGCCGGAAGCGCCCGACGGCGGGAGGTCGCCGTCGTGCTTCTGTTTGACTCGGCGTGGACTGCTGTCGGCCGGCAGTGCCGCCGCAGGGGCCGTTGTGGCCCCGCGCTGGAGTTGCAGCAGGGCCAGCAGGGGGAACAACAGGACGGAGAGCATGCCGGCGCCGACAAGTGCGGAGGAGATTCCGCTGGTGATGAATCCCTGCTCCCGTCCGATGGTGGTTACGGCCACGATGATGGGCAGCCCCGTTGCCCCGAACAGCAGGATTGCCCGCTTATGGGCCCATGTCGAGCCCCGGGGCGCCGCCAGCAAGGACGGCAGGCCGCGGATGACCAGCAGGAGCACCAGGAACAGCGGGACCAAAGCGAGGGTAGCAGGGCTTGACGTCAACGCGCCGAGATCAAAATCAATACCGGTATCTATGAAGAAGATGGGCACCAGGAATCCGAAGGCGACCGCATCGATTTTTGTTTCAATGACTCTTCGGTCAGCTTCGGGAGCACGCGCGATGGTTACCTGCCAGAGGACGCCGGCCGCGAAGGCACCCAGCAGCATGTCCAGCCCCAGCACCATGCTCAGGACAACCAACGAGCTGAGGACCAGCATGATGGACCGCATGGCGAATTGGCTGCTGGTGTGGAGGGTCCTGGTGACCTGGGCGTGGAAGAGAGTGTGCCGTGCTTTTGAAGCGAAGTAGATGGATACGCCGGTCAGGAGGACAAATCCCAACAACACCACTGAAGCCGTTCCCACTTGCTTCCCGGAGAAGAAGAGTGAAATCGCAATCAGGGGACCAAACTCGCCTACGGCGCCCAGGGCTGCAACGGCAGTGCCGACGGGAGATGTGGATTCGCCCGCATCGCGGATGATGGGCAGCAAGGTTCCCAATGCTGTGGAGCACAAGGCCACTCCAATGATCACGGCGGCCTCGGGGGCGGGAGCCAGCACAAAGCCGGCGCCGACTCCGGCTGCCAGGGAGATCACCCATCCCGCGGAAGCACGTTTGATGGGGCGCCCGCGGATTGCCGTGAAGTCGATTTCGTTCCCTGCAACGAAAAACAGCATCGCCAGCCCAAAATCAGCCAAGGTGTCGGTGAACGGAGTGGATTCGATCCAGCCCAGCAGGCTGGGGCCAAACAGGATCCCCAGGACAATTTCGAAGACCACGATCGGCACCTTGATCACGGGATCAAGCAGCCGAACGGCTAGGGGAGCTGCAACTGCCAACGCTGCGATGAGGACCAGTGACGCGGACAGGCCTTGCATGTCAGGCCCCGGGCCGTCCGGGCCATGTCTTGCCCGCCCAAGGATCGTAGTCGGCAAGGAGTTCCTCCTGCGGCGGGCGCCCGCTGTCGGGAACGTGCTGCAGGTTGATCCGAACCCTGTACCAGAGCGAGCTGGATCCCCTCATCCCGTCAATAAGGACATCTGCCGGGTGCAAAGCGGAGACGACGTCCGGGTGCCGTTCTTTCCATTCCTCCAGCGCTGCGAGGGCTTCTGGTTTCGTTTTGGTGCGGGCCACCTCGATGAGTGGCATCGTGGGCATCCGGCGGCCTGAGCCGTCCCCGCTTCGCGGAGCCTTTTCTGCCGGGCCGAGCTCGGCAGCCAACGCCAGCAGCCCGTCGAGTGACCCCACGGCGTGGTCGATGCCGGCGTGGGGATCACCCACATCGGCATAGCGGCCAGGGACAGTGAGGACCGTGAACTGGTCCGGCCGGGCTGAGCGTACTTCTGCCCAGGTCAGTGGAGTTGAGACGCGGGCATCGGGGAGTGACCGGACCGAATAGGCGGAGGCAACGGTGCGGTCCTTGGCGTTCTGGTTGAAGTCGACGAACACGCTTTCACCCCGTTCCTCTTTCCACCACCTGGCGGTGGCGAGTCCCGGTGCGCGGTTCTCCACCTCCCTGGCCAGGGTTTCGGCGGCGAGCCGGACCTCGCGGTAGGACCAGTGCGGCGCGATCCGCACCAGGATGTGAAGCCCGCGCGAACCGCTCGTCTTCGGCCATCCCACCAACCCCACGTCGTCGAGGACGTCCTGTGCGACGTACGCGGTGTCCACGATCTGCGACCAATCCACACCCGGCATGGGGTCGAGGTCCACGCGAAGCTCGTCAGGGTGCTCAAGGTCCTCGGCGCGGACGGGGTGTGGATTGAGGTCCAGGCAGCCAAGGTTCACTACCCAGGCCAAGCCCGCGGCATCCCGGATGACCGTTTCTTCAGCGGAGGTTCCGGAGGAGTAGTGGAGCGTAGCTGTGTCGATGAACGGCGGATGGTTTTCCGGCACGCGCTTTTGGAAGAACGGCTCTGCATCGATGCCTTTGGGGAAGCGCTTGAGGACCATCGGCCGGCCGCCGGCTCCCCTCAGCGCACCATCGGCCACTTCAAGGTAGTAGCGGACCAGATCGAGTTTAGTCAGCCCGGGTTCCGGGAAAACCACTTTGTCCGGATTCGAGACACGAACCTCGGCACCGTCAATGTCAAGAATCTCCGCGGGGGTCTTGGAGGGGCTCATGCGGTCACGCTAGCAACGAACGGCTGTCCCAGCCAGAGGAATCGGAGAAAAAGTGGTTCCATGCTGTTGCCGGGGCCACTACATTTACGGAACTGGCATTTATAGTAGCGAAAACGTCTTCTCCAAACCCCGAAAAAACCAGAGGTACCCAGGCGTTTACCCCGCGGGGTGTATCCGTAGCGGTGGAATGCACATTGACGTTTTGAAGGCACATTGATGAAACAAATTTGTCCCGGCATCTATTATGTCTGCCCGGAAGGCTCACTAATGAAAGGGGAATGGATGGGGCTGGGTCTGGACCTTCGACAGAAATTGGCAAAGGTAAATGTCGAGACGGTTAACGGGAGGTTTTTCACGTTTTCTTGAATGACGAGGCCGAATTCATCCCCTGCCCCGGAACGCCTGGTAAGCATGGCGGAACGCCTCTTCGAGACGCGTTTGGCGGCCTGGAGGCATCCAGCCGCCGCCAAGGCAATCCGGCTATATTTGGCCATGTCAGCCCACCACCATCCACTGAGGGAGTCTGCACACTATGGCCAAGGAACTCGCCACCCAGCTCATCGAACAACTCCAGGCTGCCGGAGTGCAGCGGATCTACGGCATCGTCGGCGACAGCCTCAACCCGATCGTGGACGCTGTTCGCCAGACCGGAGGCTCGGCGAAGGGTGGCATCGACTGGATCCATGTACGTCACGAGGAAGCCGCGGCGTTCGCCGCCGCCGCGGAGGCGCAATTGACCGGCAGGCTCGCCGTTTGCGCAGGATCGTGCGGCCCCGGCAATTTGCACTTGATCAACGGCCTGTACGACGCCAACCGCACTGGAGCTCCGGTGCTGGCCATCGCCTCGCATATCCCCAGCAAGCAGATCGGCAGCGGTTTCTTCCAGGAAACCCATCCGGACCGGCTGTTCACGGAATGCTCGGTATATTCGGAACTGATCAGTACTGCCGAGCAGGCACCACGGGTCATGCACAGCGCCATCCAGAACGCCATCGCCATCAGGGGAGTATCAGTGGTTACGCTCCCGGGCGATATCGCCGGTCTCGAAGCCACGGCCCCCACGCCTTTGCCTGCCACGTTCCGGCCCGCAACGGTGGTGCCAGATCCTGCGGGCGTCCAGGATTTAGCCAAGGCCATTAACGACGCCGATAAGGTGGCTGTTTTCGCCGGTGCCGGCGTTGCGGGCGCCCACAGGGAACTTATGGCGCTGGCAGAGCTCATCAAAGCGCCCATTGGACACTCCCTCAGGGGCAAGGATTTTGTCCAGTACGACAATCCGTTCGATATTGGCATGACCGGTTTGCTCGGCTACGGTGCTGCAGCGGAGGGTATCGAGGATGCTGACCTGCTGATCCTGCTGGGCACCGACTTTCCGTACGATCAGTTCCTGCCGGATACCCGGACAGCCCAAGTGGACCGGGCCGCCCAGCGGCTGGGCCGGCGGACCGACGTCGATGTTGCCGTCCACGGCGACGTCCTGCCAACACTTCAAGCATTGCTGCCACTGATCCATGCAAAGAAGAGCCGCCGGTTCCTGGATCAGATGCTCAAGAAGCACGACCGCCTGATGAACAAAGCCGTGGGCGCCTACACCCGCAAAGTGGAGAAGAAGCAGCCGATTCACCCCGAATATGCTGCCTCCTTGCTGGACCAGGTGGCAGCAGAGGATGCCATCTTCACGGCTGACACCGGCATGTGCAACGTCTGGACCGCCCGCTACATCAACCCGTTGGGCACACGGCGACTGATCGGTTCCTTCCTCCACGGCTCCATGGCCAACGCGCTTCCGCACGCGATTGGTGCGCAAGTGGCGTATCCCGGCCGGCAGGTGGTCTCAGTCTCCGGTGATGGCGGCTTGTCCATGTTGCTGGGTGAGCTCATCACCGTTGCCGCGCACAAGCTGCCCGTGAACGTGGTGGTGTTTAACAACTCCACCCTGGGCATGGTCAAGCTGGAGATGCTGGTGGATGGACTCCCTGACTTCGGCGTGGACGTCCCGGACGCAAACTACGCCGAGGTTGCCAAGGCGCTGGGCTTCCACGCAGTGCGCGTCACGGATCCAGCGGACATCGAGGCTGCGTACAGGGAGGCCTTTGCGCACCCCGGACCGTCACTGGTGGAGCTCATTACCGATCCGAACGCGTTGTCCATTCCGCCGAAGATCTCCGGGTCCCAGGTCATCGGATTCGCGACTGCCATGTCCAAAGTGGTCCTGAACCGGGGCGCAGGCGAGGCCGTGAGCATGGCCAGCAGCAACCTGCGCAACATCCCGCGGCGTTGACTCACTGCCGGAGTGCGGCGGCCAGGTAAGGGGCCGTCCGGCTTTCCGTTGAACGGGCGACGACGGCGGGCGGACCGGTGGCGATCACCTCGCCACCGGCGTCGCCGCCGCCGGGTCCCAAATCGATCACCCAATCTGCGTCCGCCACCACGTCCATCTCGTGTTCGACCACGATCACGGTGTTGCCGGCGTCGACGAGCCTGTGAAGCTGCTTCATCAGCAACTGCACGTCAGCGGGGTGCAATCCGGTGGTGGGTTCGTCCAGCAGGTACAGGGTGTGCCCGCGCTGGACGCGCTGTAGTTCGGTGGCGAGCTTAATGCGTTGGGCTTCCCCGCCGGATAACTCCGTGGCGGGCTGCCCCAACCTGAGGTAACCCAGCCCGACTTCCTTCAAGGTTTGCAGGCTTCGCGAGACGGCCGGGAGATCTGAGAGGAACCCGGACGCTGTTGAAACGGTCATTCCCAGGACCTCCGCGATGGTCCGGCCACGGTAGGTAACTTCCAGGGTCTCCGGGTTGAAACGGGAACCGTTGCACTCAGGGCAGGGGCCGTAGCTTCCCGGCAGGAACAACAATTCCACCGCCACGAACCCTTCTCCCTGGCACGTTTCGCAGCGGCCGCCGGCGACGTTGAAGGAGAACCTTCCTGCGCCGAAACCCCGGGCACGGGCGCCATCAGTGGCCGCGAATTCTTTCCGCACACCATCGAAAAGGCCCGTGTAGGTGGCCAGGTTCGAGCGCGGAGTGCGGCCGATGGGCCTCTGGTCCACCTTCACGAGGCGATCGAGACGGTGCAGCCCGGACACGGCCGCAGTCCCCGGTACCGCAGTGGGCGACTCGCTGTCCGTGGACTCCGGGTGCAATTCGGCGCTGACAACATCGGCCAGAACCTGGCTGACCAACGTGGACTTACCCGAGCCGGAAACGCCCGTCACAGCCGTGAGCACACCCAGGGGAAAGTCGACCGCAAGCCCGCGGAGGTTGTGCCGGGTGATTCCTCGAAGTTCCAACGACTCATCCCATGGGCGGGCAGCACCTGTACCCGCGCGGCTGCCTTCGGGGAAAAGGAAGGGTCTGGTCACGGAATCCTGCACAGCTTCCAGGCCGCCCACGGGGCCGCTGTAAAGGACCTGGCCACCACCATCTCCGGCATGCGGTCCGACGTCCACCAACCAGTCCGCGGCCCGGACGAAGTCCATGTTGTGCTCCACAACGAACACTGAGTTTCCGGACGCCTTGAGCTGGTTGAGGACCTCAAGCAAGGGTTCGGCATCAGCCGGATGAAGTCCGGCGGACGGTTCATCCAGCACATAAATGACGCCGAACAACCCGGAGCGCAGCTGTGTGGCAATCCTGAGCCTTTGCATCTCGCCGGGAGAGAGCGTCGGCGTTGCGCGGCCCAGTGCCAGGTAGCCCAGGCCGAGTTCCAGGAGCACGGTAACCCTGGCGAGCAGGTCACGGGTGATGGCGACGGCCACCTCGTTGCCTTCGCCGGAGGTCTGGGTGCGGGACGCCGTGCCCGCGGCCGTGAGCTCGGCGGTGGGCCTGATGATCTCTGCCAGTTGCGTCATGGGCAGGGCGTTCAGCTCTGCGATGGTCTTACCGGCGAAGGTGACTGCGAGCGCGTCGGGCCTGAGTCCGCTGCCGTCGCACCGTGGGCATCGGCCGGTCTCCATGAAGCGCAGCACCCGGTCCCGCATGGTGGTGCTCTTGGAGTCCGCGAGCGTGTGGAGAACATAGCTTTTGGCGCTCCAGAACCTACCCTTGTAGGGCTTGGCAACGCGGTCGCGTTGGGGTGTCACTTCCACCACTGGCTGTTCCTCTGTGAAGAGAATCCAGTCCCGGTCCTTCTTCGGCAGTTTTTTCCACGGCGTGTCCACGTCGTAGCCCAGGTGGGTGAGGATGTCCCGAAGGTTCTTGCCTTGCCAGGCGCCCGGCCACGCGGCTATGGCACCGTCCCTAATGGTGAGGGAGGGGTCGGGAACCAAAGACGCTTCGCTGACCGTGTGGGCAACGCCCAGGCCATGGCACTCGGGGCATGCTCCGGCGGCGGTGTTGGGGGAGAACGCATCTGAGTCCAGTTGCTTGGCGCCTTGCGGATAACGCCCGGCCCGGGAGAACAGCATGCGCAGCGAGTTGGAGAGGGTTGTCACTGTACCCACGCTGGAGCGTGCGGTCGCGGTGCCGCGGCGTTGTTGGAGCGCGACGGCGGGTGGCAGCCCGGTGATGGACTCCACCTTGGGGTTGTGGCCCTGTTGGATGAGGCGGCGGGCGTAGGGTGCCACGGATTCGAAGTAGCGGCGCTGTGCTTCGGCAAAGATGGTGCCGAAGGCCAGGGAAGATTTGCCGGAGCCGGAGACGCCGGTGAAGGCGACGATCGCATCTCTGGGGACGTCCACGTCAACGGTGCGGAGGTTGTTTTCGCGTGCCCCCCGGACTCGGACAAAGCCATCCTCGGGGGCGGCAACCTGCGCTGCCGGCGCATGGGGAACTGGCCGCTGGGAATTTGTCAGTACTCTGTCCATTTCTATGACTCTAGCCGCGTTCGCGACTTGTCGCTTGGACGGGCCGGCTCCCGGCCTTGGCGCTAAGGGGCGGGGATGATGAATCGTGCCTGCCGGCAGGCGTCGCTTTGCTGTTTGGTTGAGGGATCCCCGGACCCGGCTCCGGGCCGGCACTGATCAAGAAGAACTGATCCGGTCCGCTCAAACGGTAGTGCAGCAGGGTCCCCAGGAGGAGAATGCGGATTATGGCTGACGAAACCCTGGATGAACAGCGCACCAACGAGAACGTGGTCAAGCGGCTGATCGACTGCATCAACAATCGTCATATCGAGGTCATGGATGAGCTGTTCCATGACGACGCCGTGATGCATTGGCCTCAATCCGGGGAAGTGGTTCGCGGGGCGGAGAACCGCAGGGCCATCTACAGCGCCTTCCCACAACTCCCCACCATTACGCCGCGGCGCCTCCTGGGTGGCGGCAACCTGGTCACCGCTGAGGCCCTGCTGGACTATGGCGGACCTACCTATGAGACGGTCTTCATCTTTGAATTCCGCGACGGCAGGATTGCCAAGGAAACAGCCTACTGGAGCGAAGCCTTCCAAGCTCCCGAGTGGCGCTCCCAGTGGGTTGAGGTCACCAAGGCCTAGGCGATCCCAGGACCGCCCCGCAAATCGGCTTCACTCTGCTGGAGGCCGGCGCCGTTGCTGCTTGGTTGCGGACCTGATTTCCTTGGCTGCGCGGTGCCGGCGGGCCGAGCCGCGGGTGGGCTTGGAGGGGCGGCGAATAACTTCCGGGACAAGGCCGGCCCTGACGATGTCAGCGAGTTTGGCCAGGGCGATCTCCCGGTTCCGCAGCTGTGACCGCTCCTCGGCGGCCGTCACTGTGATCACTCCGTCGACAAGTCGTGGCCCAAGGCGCCTGAGCAGCATCTGGAGCTGCCCATCCGTCAGCGCCGCAGTTTTGGCAACGTTCCACATCAGCTCTGCGCGGCTGTCTGTGGTGTTGACATGCTGGCCGCCGGGTCCCGACGAACGCGAAAAGCGCCAGGACAGCTCCGAGGCGGGAACCATCACTGTGGGGGAGATGCGCAGGTCCATGGGTCTAGCCTCGCACGTCCCGAGCCGTGCCGGGTCGGCAAAGGCAGGGACATCCTCCGACACGGTTTTAGAAATTAGGTAAGGCTAAGCTAATCTTTCGTTTTGTGATTGAACTGAGTGAACTCTCCGGGCTTGAAGCCACAGAGCTGGTCCTCCGCTATGGGGACAAGGACGTGGTGCACGGTGCCGGGCTCCACCTGGAGCCAGGCCGCATTGTGGCCTTGGTAGGTCCGAACGGCAGCGGCAAGTCCACGCTGCTCCGTGCGCTCGCCCGTCTGCATGAGGCTTCCTCCGGAACAGTGACGGTCCGGCCCGCCGGCGGAGAAGCATCCGATGCGCTGTTGATGAAGCGCAGTGACTTCGCACGCCACGTAACGTTGCTGTCGCAGAGCCGGCCTGTGCCGCACGGACTGAGCGTTCGTGACGTCGTGGAGTTCGGTCGCCATCCGTACCGCGGACGGTGGCGTGCTGCCGATCCCGAGGGCCCCGCTGCTGTCCACCGTGCCATGGAACTGACAGGCGTTGCTGAACTTGCCGATCGTGGTGTCCAGGAACTCTCCGGCGGACAACTGCAACGGGTATGGCTGGCAAGCTGCCTGGCCCAGGACACGTCGGTGTTGCTCCTCGACGAACCCACCAACCACCTGGACCTCCGGTACAAAGTGGAAATTTTTGACCTGGTCTACGACCTCGCCCGCGTCCACGGTGTGGCGATTGGCGTGGTTTTGCACGACCTCGATGAAGCAGCCGCGCTGGCCGACCACGTGGTGGTTCTCTCGGAGGGTCGGATTGCAGCGGCGGGTCCAGCCCACGAAGCCCTCGATGCAGCGCTGTTGAGCGACGTCTATTCAATCCCCATCGTCACCCATACTGACCCGCTGACAGGCAGGCTGCGCACCCGCGCGGTGGGCCGGCACAACGACAGCTGAAGACTTCCAAGACAACGTCAGCACCCCAACACGAAAGGGACCCCGTGTCCATGAAGATTCACAAGGCCTTGGCCGCCACTGCTGCCTTGGCAGTCCTGCTCACCGGCTGCGGCACTACCGAAGGACCTGCCAGCCAGGCGTCCAACACTGCGGCGGCCGGCGAAGCCATCACCGTAACCGACGCCCGCGGCACCGAAGTCAAGCTCGACGGCCCAGCCAAGCGAGTGGTGGGCACCGAATGGAACGTGGTGGAGAACCTGACCACCCTCGGCGTCATGCCGGTTGGCGTTGCAGACGTCAAGGGATACAGCGCCTGGGTTACCGCCGGCACGCTGGACAGCACTCCCACGGACATTGGAACCCGTAACGAGCCCAGCTTCGACACCATTGCGTCGCTGGATCCTGACCTGATCGTTGCGACCACTGATCTTGCCGAACCAGTCATCAAGCAGCTCGAAGAGTTGGCTCCCGTTGTGGTGGTGAAGTCTGCCGATGGCAGCCGCCAGATTGCTCAGGCTGAAGACAACTTGAAGCTGGTCGCCAAGGCGACCGGCACGGAGAAGAAGGCCGACGAGGTCATCGGTGCGTTTGATGCCGCCGTCATCAAGGGCAAAGCCGATCTCGAGAAGGCCGGCCTCGGCGGTTCCCGCGTGGCGTTCGCCGACGGCTGGGTTGCTGACGGCAAGGTTTCCATCCGCCCCTACACCAAGGGATCCCTGCTGGCTGACATTAATACGGAACTGGGGCTCGTCGACCCCTGGACAGTTGAAGGGGACCCTGCGTATGGCTTGGGCTCCACAGACGTCGAAGGCCTGACTGCCGTCGATGCCGACCACTTTGTCTACATCACCAACAGTGCCGACGGTGACTTCACCGAGCAGTTGACGGACAACGCTGTGTGGAAGTCCCTTCCGTTCGTGACCTCCGGCAACGTGCACCGCCTTGCTGATGGCATCTGGATGTTCGGTGGCCCTGCCTCGATGACCCAGTATGTCGACGCGATCGTCGCGTCCCTCACCAAGTAGTCCCACCTCATGACCGACACTGCGAAGAGGCCCGTCATGACCGTACCCACGGCCGTGGCGGGTACTCCCGTCCCCGCACCGCCCACCGGACACGGCGCCCGGCAAGGAGCCCGGCGTCTTGCCGGACCGGTCCTTGTGGCTGCGGCCGGGATGGTTGTCCTGGTGTTGTTGTCGGCGCTCCACCTCACGCAAGGAACGGCCGACGTCGGCCCGTTGCAGTTGCTGGGGCTGGTCACCGGTGGCGGAACTGACCAGGACACCGCAGTGTTGGTCGCCTCGCGCATACCGCGGCTTTTCGCCGGCCTGTTGGTCGGCGTCGCGTTGGGGGTGGCCGGTGCAGCCCTGCAGTCGGCCACCCGCAACGTTCTTGCTTCCCCGGACACGCTGGCGGTCAACGCCGGAGCCCACTTTGCCATCGTGGCAGTTGCCGCCTTCGGGCTGACGCTGCCGGCGCTGCTGTCGGGCGGTATTGCCTTTATCGGCGGTCTGGCTGCGGCGATGCTGGTTCTGGCATTGTCCGGCGGGGGAGCCAACGGCAACGGCGGTCCCATCCGTTTGGTGTTGGCCGGCACGGCGCTGGCCCTCGGCCTGCATTCGTCCACCAGCGCGCTGTTGCTGTTGTTCAGCCAGGAAACCACCGGTCTCTACGCCTGGGGGCAGGGCAGCCTTGCCCAGTCACGCACCGATGAACTGATCCAGTTCACACCGGTCATTCTTCTGGCCATTGCAGGCTTGTTCCTCCTCGCCCGCAGGATGGATTTGCTCGGTCTGGGCGACGACGCCTCCCGGCTGGCAGGTGCGGATCCGCGCCTGGCCCGGGTCGGCGCCGTCGTACTTGCCGTCGTCCTGTCCGCAGCGGCAATAACGATCGCCGGTCCGATTGGCTTCGTGGGTCTCTGTGCCCCGGCCATTGTTCGGCTGCTGGCCTCCCGGCTCCGCGGCCTTGGCCGACACCGGGCGTTGCTGCCAATCTCCGGTGTGGCCGGTGCAGTGGTGGTCATCGGGGCCGACGTTCTTGTCCGTGGCCTCTTCGGTGCCCAAGCCGGCGTCGAAGTTCCCACCGGTGCAGTCACTACGGTCTTCGGCGCCGTTTTCCTGGTGGCACTGGCCATGCGGATGTCCGACGCCGGCTTGAGTGTTGCAGGCGACGCTTTGGCGCGGCTGCGTTCACGCCGGTTCTTCCTCACGGTATTGATCGGGCTGCTGGTGCTGCTCACGGGCTTGCTGGTGGCGGGCGCGTTGCTGGGCGATGCGAAACTCTTGCTCGGTGATCTGGTCAATTGGCTCACGGGCCAGTCCGGAAACCGTGTCAGTGCCGTGCTGGGTACCCGCGTGCCGCGGGTCCTGGCAGCAGTTCTTGCCGGAGCTGCCCTGGCTCTTGCCGGTGCGCTCATCCAGGCAGTCTCCCGGAACTCCTTGGCCGAGCCTGGGATTCTGGGAGTCTCCGGTGGCGGCGGACTGGCGGCAATCATCGTCATCACCACGGTCCCCACCGCGGGCTCGTGGGTCATCACCGGCTCTGCGCTGGGCGGCGCGGCATTGTCCGCGCTGCTGGTCTTCGGCCTCGCCTTCCGCGGAGGGCTGCAGCAGAACCGCCTGGTATTGATAGGCATTGGTGTCTCCGCGGGATTGGCCGCGATGATTACAGTCCTCCTGGTGAGTACGGACCCGTTCAACCAGACCAAGGCGCTGACGTGGTTGTCCGGCTCCACGTATGGCCGTAATTTCGCGTCGGTCCTGCCTCCCCTCCTTGCTTTGCTGGTCTCGCTGCCTGTGCTGGCGGGAATGCGGCGGGATCTGGACCTTATTGCGGTAGATGATGATTCTCCCCGTGTGCTGGGCATCGGGCTGTCCGGATCACGCCTGCTCCTGTTGTCGGTCGCAGTGCTCTTGACAGCGGGTGCTGTCTCATCGGTGGGCGTGATCGCATTTGTTGGTTTGGTGGCCCCCCACGCAGCCCGGACCCTGGTGGGGGCGCGGCATTCCCGCGTCCTTCCCGCAGCCGCCCTTATTGGGGCCGGCACGGTGGTGTTCGCAGACGTGATTGGCAGGACTGCCATAGCACCCGCACAGATCCCCGCGGGAATCATGACGGCCTTGGTGGGAGCGCCGTACTTCGTCTATCTGCTGTGGCGGTCCCGGGTGGACCGAAACGTCTGACCTCCCGCTCCAAGACCTCCCGGACACTGGCCTCCACCACATAGGATCGACTGTATGGCCGGTACAGTGGACGTTCTTGGCCCCATTCTGGAAATGATGACCTGGGTGGGGTTCGTCCCGGGCGTGCCCTTGCTGATCAGTGCCTGGATCATCGCCAAGCGCCGATGCGTTTGGGTGACCGCGGACGGTGAACGCTTTGCCGCGGGCGGATTCATGGGCCTCCACTGGGTGGACCAGTCAGACGAGGAACGCAAAGTCCTGCTGGATGTCCCGGCTGGTGCCGGAGGCTATGAGCCGCGGGCAGTAGTGGTGCATTATGACGTCTGCCATCCTTCGAGATGCTCGCTTGAACCACCGCGGCACGACCATACAGTGCTGATTGTCGGTTGGATCCTCACTGGCGTTGGCATCCTGAGCACGCTGGGCGGATTTGCCCTCCTGGTGCTTTAGTCCTGAACCCCTCGAATGACTCTCCGGACCGGATAAGGGAATCGTTGGGGAGACAGGATTTTCACCGTGGTTGCTCAACCCGATCGTCAAAGAAGGGGACCAGGCAGTCCGCGTAGTGGTTCAAGGCCTCGGTAAAGGAGAGCAGCCGGATGGTATCCGAAGTGGCAGTTTCCGTTGCGTCGGCGCGAGCTTCATCAACAAGGCACAGCAGCGGTTCTGCACTGAATCCGTTCGCGGTCAAGGTGGCAATTCCCCAAGGATGGTGGGGATCCGCCACCGAGATGCCAGCAGAATCGAAAGTGTCCCGGAGGACATTGCCCGTCACTGTCCGCCACGACTGGAGGTACGGCGGCCTTAGTTGTTCGATAAGGTCCTCGTCGTTGGCCTCATAGGCTGAACGCAGCGCCGTAGTGAGACCGTCCCACTCCTGGGCGTCGCGGACCATGAGGTGCGCGGCCCGCAGGTGGGCAAGTGTTTCGTCCAACGTCATGGCAGTCCCCAAACTTCCCGTCGTTTGCGTGCCCCGGACAGGCATGCCTGACCGCCGTCGGCCGTCATCATCAAGGAGAACGGACAACAGGCCGCCATGATTCCCGGCAGGCCGGGTGCTGTGCATTTCCGGCCTTTACCGACATTCCTTGGCCGCCTAGTAAATCAGTAGTCTTACTATTAGGCTGGCCGTTTGGGGAAAGTCCCCGGCACGGAAAAGAGCGAGGCGAGGCATGACTGAAGAGCAGGACATCAAGAAGGTCACGGACATCATCAACGACTCCAGGATCGGAATGCTGACCACCATCAACGAAGACGGCGCGCTGGTCAGCCGTCCGCTCGCCGTACAAGACGTCAAGGACGACGGCGACATGTGGTTCTTTACGGGACTGGACACCTCGCAGGTCGCGCATGTCCGGCAGGATGCCCGGGTGAACGTGTCCTTCGGCAAGAACACGGAGTGGGTTTCAGTAGCGGGTACGGCTGAAGTTGTTACGGATCGCCGGAAAATCCGCGAACTGTGGAACCAAGTGGTGGAAGCCTGGTACCCGGATGGACCGGATACTCCGGAAGTGTGCCTGCTGCACGTCGATTCGGACTCGGCTGAATACTGGACCAGTCCGGGTGGAACAGCCGCTACGGTACTTCAGTGGGTCAAGTCCAAGGTCACCAACTCCCGGTTCAGCGTCGGCGAGAGCGGAACAGTGGAACTCTGAACCACCGTGGATGACGCAGAGCGGTTCAAGGTCCTCCTTACGGAGGAACGGGACCGAAAAATGAAGCTGGTGGAAGCACTGCGCAGCGACATCACCTCGGTGAGCCTCGCACGGCAGGACTCCAATGTGGATGACGAACATGATCCCGAGGGCAGCACCATCGCGTTTGAGCTTTCGCAGGCTGAAGCCCTCTTGGAGCAAAGCCGCGCAGGCCTGGAGGAGATCAATGCTGCCCTGGAGCGGATTGTCGAGGGCAGCTACGGGAGGTGCCAGGTGTGCGGCGCGGACATTCCGGAGGCCAGGCTCGAGGCCCGGCCGTGGACGCCCTTCTGCGTGGAGCACGCCTCCAGCCGGCGCCGGTGAGCTACCCGGACATGCCCGGCGAGACGGGGATGAACTCGATGGTTTGCTGGACCTTCTTCCGGGGTCCTCGGTTGAACCCTTTCGCGTCCAGGTTGTTGCCGGCGCGATAAGCAGCCAGCGCCTCGTCGTAGATGTCGTTGAGCCGTTGCCCGGTGAAAACTTCCTGGGTTCCGTCAGTGAAGAGTATGGACACTGAAGCACCGCCAGGGAAGTGTCTCTTCATCCGGACGAAGCCCTCAGGGTCTTGCTGCAGGGAGATCAAAGGTGGACCGCGCTTTCTTTAGTGGTTAGTGACAGTTTCCCGCACTTTCCGGCCACCGCCGTCTTTGGTACCTGGCCGGTTGCGGGCAGGAACCCGGGTGACGGCTTCGCGCCGTTCACCAACAGTGTTGAGAATCGAGCCGATGCCATCCACCCTCATTCCCACGGAATCCCCTGTCTTCAAAGGCGGGGGAGTCCTGGCGCCGTTCCGGCCCCAGAGTTCGGCCAGGCAGCCGCTGCCGCCGGTTCCTGAACCCAGGACGTCGCCTGGCCGGACCACCGAGTCCTGGGAGGCATAGGCCACGAGCTCAGCGAAGGGCCAGCCCATGTTGGACAGGAGGTCCCCGCCAATGGCCTCACCGTTGACCTCCACCGCCATGGCCAGGGGGAGAAAACCCTGCTCGTCGTGCAGGTGCTCGAACTCATCAGCGGTCACGATCCAGGGCCCCAGGGTATTGGCGAAGTCCTTTCCTTTACAGGGGCCAAGGCTGACCTTCATCTCCCGCCTTTGAAGGTCACGCGCCGACCAATCGTTGAGAATGGTGTAACCGAAGATGTGGCGGTGCGCGTCCGGGGCGGACAGGTTCCTGCCCTCACTGCCTGGTACGTGTCCGACGACGGCCGCGACTTCGGTCTCGAAGTCCAGCTCGCTGCAACCCGCAGGAATGCCGATCACCTCGCCGGTGCCGGTCACCGTATGAGGATTCGTGAAATAGAACGTCGGCGCTTCGTACCATTCGGCCACTACGCCTGCCACACCGTCGATGCTCTTGCGAACCCCCTCAACATGCTCCTCGAAGGCAACAAAATCCCTGATGGTGCCCGGTAGCAGCGGGGCCAGCAACTGCACGTCCCGCAAGGCAACAGGACGTACGGTCCGGCGCGTTTCCGCGGCGATGGACAGAGTCTCTTCCAGACCGGCCTGCAGGAGGTGCTGGACGGTGCGTCCCTCGGACAGCGCAAGGCAGTTGTCGTCGTCGACGAACCCTTCCCGAGTACCGCCGTCGTAGTTCCAGCGGGCAATCTTGACCATGGTTTCTTCCTTAGACGGTGGGGCGGGCGGCGGGGGCTGCCGCGGAGGTGATACCGAGACGGCCGGCGTTGCCGGCAAGTACCCGGGTGATATCGGCGTCGGAGAGGCCGGCGGCATGAACCTCCGCAACAGGGTGGTCCGAGCCCATGTCAAAGGGGTAGTCAGAGCCGAGCATCACTTGGGTGGGCCCGGCAGCTTCGATGAGCGCCCTGAGTTCGCGGGGATGGTGGACCAGCGAATCGAAGAAGATCCGCCGAAGATAGGACGACGGCGGTTCGGCGCACTGCCGCGCCTCGGGCCGGACCTTCCAGGCATGGTCCGAACGGCCGATCGTGGTGGGAAGGTAACCCCCGCCATGGGCGGCGAGGATCCGCAGGTCCGGGTACCGGTCCAGGACCCCGCTGAAGATGAGGTGGGACAGGGCCACAGCGTTCTCGGCCGGCTGGGACACGGTGTTGGCCAGGTAAAACCGGTCTAGACGCTCGTCCAGGGAACAGCCGAACGGATGCAGGAAGACCAGGGCACCCAATTCCTCCGCCCGGCTCCAAAAGGACTCCAACCGGGGATCCGACAGCTCCACGGTGGTGCGCTCCGCAGCCTCGGGCGTGCCGGCGAATGATCCGATCTCCACACCAGCCAAACCGCATTCCGTCACGGCGTGCTCCAGCGCTTCGACCATGAGATGGGGATGCTGCAAAGGAACGAGCCCGAGTCCGTTCAGCCGGTCCGGAGCCCTGTCGATGAGCTCACGGACTGCCGCATTCGCCTGCTTGGCCAACGCCAGTGCGAGCTCCGCACGGGCAAAGTAATAGAAGTGCGAGGGTGACGGGGAGACGAGTTGGACATCCACGCCTTGGGCGTCCATGTCTTTCAGGCGTCGGGTGAGGTCAGTGAGCTGTTGCCACCGCTCCTTGATCATGGCGCCTGAGGTGGCCATGGATTCAGGACCGTTTCTCAGGGCTTCCAGGGCCTGGAGGGCCGCGAATCCCTCCGGGTCACCTTCCGCCACTGCTTGTTGGAGTGCCGGAATGAGGACGTGCGCGTGGACATCGATGACGGATTGGTGGTCTGTGGCAAGGGTGTTCATGCAGGTTCCTTCAGCATGGTTGACAGGGAATTCATCAGTCCGGGCACATCGGCGTCCCGGACGCCGTCCAGCATCCACTGCCCCAACTGGACCGATGCCTGTACCACGGCTGTCGCCCGCTCCAAGCGTCGATCCGTGAACTCTTTCCATAAGGTCTCGGTGAGGTGGTCGGCGGAGATCAGGAGTTCCGCAAGCACTGCCGCATCCTCCAAGGCCATGGCGGCCCCTTGGGCGACCGTCGGGGGGCAGCTGTGGGCGGCGTCCCCGATGATGACGGTGCTCCCGCGATTCCACGGGCCTTCCACCAAGTGCGAGGTGAACCACGTGTAATTGATGCGGGCGCTGTGGTCCAGGTTGTCCCTGATTTCGTTCCACGGGCCACCGTAGGCCGCAGCAAGTTCTGCCATGACCTGTGGGCCGTCTTCGTGCCTGCGTTCCTGCGCCTTTTCCACGAGGTAGGCGTAAATGGTGTCCGGTCCGGTGGGGCAATAGCCGGCAATGAAGCATGGGCCACCGTAGGTGAGATCGGTCCGGACTACGTCTTCGGGCCGTTCGACGAAGGCGCGCCAAATGCCCATGCCGGTGGGTTTGGGCTCGACGTCGATGCCGATCGCTGTGCGGACTGCGGAATGGAGCCCGTCAGCGCCTATGAGGAGATCATAGGAGGCACTGGAACCATCGGCCGTGCGGACCGTGACGGTGCCGCCGTCGTCAGCTATGTCGGTGACGGTTTTGCCATAGCTGATGCGGGCGCCTGCTTGTTGGGCCCGGTCCCGGAGGATGGCGGTCAAGTCCGGCCGGTACATTCCGAGCGTTGCCGGAAGATCGTCGCCACCGGTCCGGATGTCCTCCAGGACTGCGATGACTGTGCCGGCGGGGTCGGGGGCGCGCAGGCCAAGGGTGCTGAAAGCGTACCCTTGTGCTTGCACCTGATCCCAGACTCCCAGGTTGCGGAGGATTCGCAGGGCGTTGCCTTGGAGCGTTATCCCTGAGCCCAGGGTTTGCGGTTCCGCGGCCTTCTCCAGGACCTCCACCTCGATACCTGCATCGGCCAGGAGGATGGCGGCAGTAAGCCCCGCGGCTCCCGCTCCGACGATTCCGACCCTCTTTACTGCTGCCATCTGAAGACTCCTTTGTGTCGACGGCGTTGCTGCCTGGTGTGCTGCCTGCGGTGGTGGACGGGGTGTCAGCGGACCGCGATGGGATTGACCGGCGAGCCCACAGCCCCGGTGATGGGGAGTGGGGCCGCAGTGAGCATGAAGTCATACCTGCCGTCGGCGGCGCACGCGTGAGCCAGTGCGTCAGGATCCCACATTTCCCCGAGGAACAAACCAAGGTTGGGAATGGCGATCTGGTGCAAGGGCTGGAACGCGCCTTCAAACTCATTGGGCCGGACCTCGAAGCCCCAGGTATCTGTGGCGATACCGGCAATTTCCGAGGTATGCAGCCATTCCGCGGTGCTGAAGGACAGGCCCGGTGCGGACCCGCCGGCGTAATCGCCCCACCCGTCGCGCCGGACCCGTGTGTACTGACCCGTTCGGATCACCACGATGTCGCCCCGGCGAACAGGGGAGCTGGGACCCTGACGTTCAATGGTGCGTTCCAGGTGTTCGGGGGTGATCGCGAAACCGTCGGGCAGTTCACCATCGGTGCGCCCCAGCTCCGCGCCGAGTGCGCGGCCGACGTCCAGCAGCACGCCGCGGGTGACGATCTTCGCCGCGGCGGTTTCGATCCCGGTGACGAGGTCGCCCTCGGAGGTGACCACATCTCCGGCTGCACGCCCGTTCCAAGCCTTGCCGCGATCAAAAATATGGCCCAGCCCATCCCATTGCGTGGAGCACTGCAAAGGCATGGCAATGACGTCATCGGCGCCCCCGAAGCCGTGGGGGAACCCTTGGTTGCCCCGCTCGGCATCCACACCGGTGTCCGTCATTGTGTGCACGGGATTGGTCCGGCGACGCCACCCCTTCTGGGGGCCGTTGGTGTCGAAGGGCTGGGACAGGGAAAAGGCCTCGCCGGTGGTGACCAACGCAGCGGCCTCCACGCGCTTGGCCGCATCAATGAAGTTCAGGGTGCCGAGCACGTCGCCTTCGCCCCAGCGGCCCCAGTTGTTGAACTGCCTGGCCGCGGCGGCGATACTGGCCAGCGGATCTTTCCGCTGGATCAGGGAAACGTTCACGGCATCGGTGGTCACTGTTCGTCCTTGCAGTGGATGAGCTGGGTGCCCAGCCCGGTGATGGTGCCTTCCATGACGTCCCCGTTCTGCAGGAGCCGTCCCCAGTGCTGGCCATTACCGGCAGGGCTGCCTGTCAGCACCAGGTCGCCTGGCTTCAGCGGCATCGTTTGGGAGGCTTCGCTCACGAGTTTGGCAACGCCGAAGATCATGTCCTGGGTGGACTCGTCCTGCATGGCTTTGCCGTTGAGCTTCAATGTGACCTGGACGTCCTGCGGGTCACCGAAAAACTTGGCCGGTACCAGCAGGGGACCGGTGGGCAGGAACCCCGGTGCGTTCTTGGCGCGGTACCAGTCCGAACCGATGGCGGGCATGTCCTTGCGGAAGACGTACTCGCGGGTGGTGATGTCATTGACCATGGTGTAGCCGTACACGTAGTCCAGGGCTTCCTCGGGAGTGACGCGGAACGCGGTCCTGCCGATGACTGCTGCCAGTTCCAGCTCCCAGTCGTGGGACTTGCTGTAGGACGGCAGGGTGAGATCATCTGTGGCCGACGCGATCGCCGTCGGAAGCCCGATGAAGAAGTACGGTGTGCCCTGACCGGCGCGCTGATCCATCATGGCGGCGGTCTTGGTGCGAACCTCCTCGGCATCCTGGCCGGCTTCGCGGTGGGCTACAGCGAGGTCGATCACGTGCTTGCGGTAGTTGGCCCCTGTTTGCAGCACTTGCATGGGTTCCACGGGAGCAAGGACATCAACGCCGGACAACGCCAGGCCTGTTTCGTCGCCCGCTGAGGCAGCCAAGGCGTCCAGTTCGCTTTCGGTGGTGTCCCAGTGCTGGATGAGCGAGTTGATGTCGCCGTCCAGGGGGAGGACACGTTCTCCCACCACAAGACCGACTTTGGGTTTGCTCTCTCCGGGCTCCTGAAAGCGGATCAGTGCGTAGTTTGGCTGCGTCATTAGCCGCGGCCCTGCTTTGCGTAGGGGTTCAGGAGTGCTTCCTTCATTTCAGCGGAAGCACCTTCTTCCGTTGCGGTGAAGCCTTCGGCCGGCGGGAAGGATTCGGTCATGGAGTGCGGCATGGCGCCGTTCTTGTAGAAGTTGTTGGATCCTTCAGAAGGCTTCCAGGTGTTGGCGTCCCAGTCCGGGACGTAGTTGCGGTATCCGCCGGAGTTGAGCTCGACGCGGAGACCTGAGGGGTCGCGGAAGTACAGGAAGTTCTGCTCGCCCACGCCGTGGATGGAGGGTCCGTATTCCATGGGGGTGCCGTGTTCCATCATGACGTCTGCAGTGCGGAGCAGGTCTTCGGTGGCGTCCACCCAGAAGGCGATGTGGTTGACGCGCCCGGCGCGCTGGGAGGTGTCCAGGACCACTCCGAGGTCGTGGGACTTCTCGTTGGTGGTCAGGACTGAGAAGACCGTGATGGGTGCTTCATCCAGGTCCACGAAGGCCATGACGCGGAACCCCAGCGCTTCGTTGTACCACTGGGCGAACCCCCGGACGTCGGAGGCAGCCACCGTGACGTGGTCCAGGAAGCGTGGAGCGGCTGCGTGGCTGCTGCGGCGCTCGGGACGGTCCGGGTAGGTGGATTCGAAGCCGGGCTCTGCAACGAACTTCTCTACGTCGTAAAACAGGCGCATGTGGTGGCCGTAGGGACCGGTGAACTCATAGGCCTTGCCAAAGCCGTGACCACCCGCAGTCCACGTGCCCTGCACGCCGGTTGCTTCAACACGGGCTGCGGCGGCTTCGAGTGCGGCCCGGGAGTTGGTGCGCCACGCCATCCGGCCCAGGGATGCCTCGGGGCCTTCAGTGATGACCAGGCTGTAGCGGTAGTAATCGCCCCAGCAGCGAAGGTAGACATTGCCCTCCACGCGGTCGATGATGCGCATGCCGAACTTCTCCTCGTAGAACCGTGCCGAGGCGTCGACGTCCGGAGCGGTGATCTCGAGGTGGGCAAGATGGGAGAGGGGAGTTTCCACGATGAATTCCTTCTATGTACTGATGGCTCGGACAGTTCTCTGCAGGGTCCTGTAACCACCATGAGCCACATCACGTATCCGGAGAAGAGTAAGTATCTGATAGGAGCTATCCGTCAAACAAATAGTTGGAGTCGGTGCGGCTATCAGCCGTATGAATACCAGCTATACCCAAACAGCTATTCTCCGATGGATTGAGGCTTGTCACAGTGATGGAAATCCCCTCGGCGACCCTGCCGGTACCAGGGACTCTTCAATGGCGAAGGAACACCCATGAGCATCATTGATCCCACTGCGCTCGAGTCGCGCCGTCCGGTCTCCACCCGGGAAGCGGGCAAGGCGCAAGCTGCACTTCTTGTGGCCGGAAGCTGTATGCCGGTCCTGGGCGCCGTTTTGCTGGCACCTGTCCTGCCCACCCTGAACCAGGTTTTCGCGGACACGGCGGGTGTCGCAATTCTTGTGCCGCTGGTCCTGACGCTTCCAGCGTTGTTCGTGGCATTGTTTTCGCCCTTGGCGGGTTACGTCGCTGACAGGATGGGCCGTCAGCAGTTGTTGATCTACGCCATGCTGGCCTACGCACTTTTTGGCACGGCACCGCTATGGCTGGACACCCTTGAGTCCATTGCCGCATCAAGGATCGGCGTAGGTATTGCAGAGGCAGCCATCATGACGTGCTGCACAACCCTGATCACCGACTACTATGCGGGGCAGCAACGGAACAAATACCTGGGCCTCCAAACCATGGTGAGCGCACTTGCTGCGACGGCATTCTTTGCGCTGGGTGGCGCCTTGGGCAGTATCAGCTGGCGGACGCCCTTCTGGCTGTACGCAGTCAGCGCCGTCCTGGCGGTCCCCATGATCTTCAAGCTCTGGGAACCAGCCAAGAGCCAAGCCACGGGCCTGGCAGCGAAACAGCCGGTGCCCTGGCGTTAGATCGGTGTACCTGCTGCTGTGACACTGTTTGGCGGCATGGTGTTCTACGCGTTGATAGTCCACCTGCCCTACGTCATCACAAGTTTGGGCGTCCAGGATGCCGCCCTCATTGGTGGTGCGGCTGCGATCGCTTCGCTTGCAACGGCAGCAGGGGCAATCTCCTTCCGTTTCCTGGCCAAACTGGGCACCCGAAAACTGTTGGCAGGCGCTTTCGGCCTCGCCGCCGTCGGGCTCTGCGTTGTTTCCGTGGCGGGCAGCGTTCCGGTGGCTGTCCTTGGGGCAGTGATCGCCAGTGCGGGCACGGGTGTTTTGTTGCCGACGCTGCTGACGTGGGCGGTCAACGGGCTGGACTTCTCCCAGCGCGGCCGGGGCACCGGTATCTGGACCGGAACCTTGTTCATCGGCCAGTTCCTGACGCCTATAGTCCTGGGCGCGACAGCCGCTGCTCTGGGCAACCTGGGCCTTGCGCTCGGGGCGCTGGGCCTGGCCTGCGCGCTGGCGTTGCTGGCTGTGCTGATTCGTGGGCCGCGGCTGGTACCTGTCAGCCACTGATGAAGACCGTGGCTGGATAACCTAGGAGGATGAAGAACCTGGACCTCAACCTGTTGCCCCAATTGCAGGTGCTGTTGGAACTGCGGAACGTTTCCCGGGCGGCCGAGCGGCTCCAACTCAGCCAGCCTGCAACCAGTGCAGCCATGGCCAGGCTCAGGCGGCATTTCGACGACGAACTCCTGGTGCGTCACGGCCGCACGTACGATCTCACACCCTTTGCGCAGTCGTTGGTCCCGCTGGTGGATGAAGCCATGCTTCATGTCCAGCGGGCCACGCGTGTCCGGTCCGGATTCGATGCCACCACAAGCGAACGCGAGTTCGTCATTGCGGCTTCCGATTATGCAGCTGCCCTCATTGTGGGGCCGCTGCGGGGCATCCTGCAGCAGGAAGCACCACGCGTGGTGGTGGACTTCGTTCCGACCTCCGGACTTGAGGGCACCATGGCCGAATACTCCAAGATGGACCTGTTGGTGGGGCCCACTGGTTACAAGATGCAAGGCGACTCCAAGCAGCTGTTCCGTGACAGTTTTGTAGCAGTGGTCGATGCCGCGAATCCTTTGCTCCGGATGCCGGCCATGACGTTGACGGATCTTATTGGCGTCCCGCACGCGGTGGGGTACTTTGGCGAGGGGATCAGCACCCCGGCTGACAAACTTTTTGAGTCCCGGGGGGTTCGACGGCGGGTGGCAGCGACAGTGGCAGGCTTCCTGTCCCTGCCCCTCCTGGTGGAGGGTACGGACTTGGTGGCCTTGGTGCCGAGGATGCTGGCGTCCAGGGCCCAACGCGGGGCAAGGATCGAGGTTCTGGAGTTCACCGGAGACTTGGAGGCCTCATTGGTCGAGGCAATGTATTGGCATCCATCACAGACCGAAGATCCAGCCAACGCCTGGCTGAGGTCAGTGGTTCAGCGGGCCTGTTCCCAACTGCACGCTCTTTTCCCGGTGACGGCACATCCCATACCCGTCGCAGCAACGTATCCCGTTGGGGCGGACGGATGATGCTGTGGACGAACAGGATGCTTGATATGACAGACGCCATGGTGGTGATTACAGGCGCCAACGGTGGCCAAGGCCTGGCCGAAACCCTGCTGCTGGCCACTACCGGGGCGACCGTGCTCGCGGCAGATCTGACCGCGGAGCCATCCGCAGCCCTGAAGGCCGTAGCCGCTTCACACCCGGACCGCATTGTCTACCGCCAACTCGATGTCACCGAGCCGAGTGGGTGGGCGCACTTGGCGAAGCTCCTCCACGACGAATACGGCCGGGTGGACGGCTTGGTCAACAACGCCGGCATCACCCGACGCGGCCGCCTGCTCGAGGCAACACCGGCCGATCTCGCCGCCGTATCGGAGGTGAACGTTACTGGGGCTCTGCTGGGAATGCAGGCCTGCGTTCCGTTGATGAAGCCCGGGGCTTCCATCGTCAATGTTGGATCAGTGGCGGCACTCAGCGGGCATTACCCTGTTGCTTACACCGCCAGTAAATGGGCGCTGCGGGGGCTTACCATCGCCGCCGCCACGGAACTCGGGCCGCAGGGCATCCGGGTTAACTCGGTTCATCCTGGATTTATCGAGACGCCCATGACGTCCGGAGCCAACCCGGCTTTCAGGGAAGCCAGCATCGCCGAGACGCCGCTGGGGAGAACCGGGACTCCCGAGGAAGTTGCGGCCGTCGTGCTTTTCCTCCTGAGCCCAATGGCCGCTTTTGTCACGGGAGTGGACCTGCCGGTTGACGGCGGACAGAGCAGCCACGGCGGAGCGAAATCAATCTCAGATGCGGTGCGTTGACCGATAAAACGTGGCTGGCGCCGTTGAACTCCTAGGTCCCCGGGCCCACCAACCGGTAGTTCAACAGGACGATTCCGGACGGGTAATGACGGCACTCCATGAGTTCCAACTTCGTCCACTGACCCACCCGGCCGAAGAACGGAATGCCACCGCCCAGGATGACGGGGATCACGGAAATCCCCAGCTCATCGATCAAACCCTGCTCGATGAATTCCGTCACCAACTCACCGCCGCCAAACAGGCAGATGTCTTTGTCCCCGGCAATGGTTTCCTTGATATGCGCAACGAGTTCCCGCAGATCGCCGGAGAACAGTTCGGTAGTGCCCTTGGTAGCGAGAGTTTGATGGTGGGTGACCACGTACGTTGGGACCTTGGACACCCCGCCGCCCATCGCTGACACCTCACGGTAGGTGTTGGCCCCCATGATGTAAGCCCCGGTCCTGCGCTCGGTGGCTTCAAATCCGTAGTCTTCGTCCCTGGCCATGGCATCGTTCAGCCATGAAAGATCGCCGCCCTCTGAGGCGATGTATCCGTCCAAGCTGGAGGCCATGCCCCCGAACACCTTACTCACGGCAAGGATTCGGTGTCCGGGGCGGTTTCAGTTGTGACGGCCGTGTCCGCCGCTGCGCCTTGCTTTCGGCTTGCCAGCAGGAACGGCACCGCGATCAGCTCGATGACGCCGGCCACAGCCAAGGATGCCGGGTAGCCGTAAAGATCAGCCCCCCGGCCAAGGAGTGGCTGGATGACCACGCCACCGCTTGAACCCATGAGCGAATCGAAACTGAGTACGGTGGCCCGTTGCTTCGAAGGGATCATGTCATTGATATACGCCTGTCGGACCGGAGTTGCGGCGGCGCCCACTACGCCCCACAGGGCCAGGAGCACCAACGCAAGCCAGAAGTTGCGGGTGAACCCGAGGATCAGCAGGATGACGGCACCCACCAGGCCACCGAGAATCAGGACGGACGTGCGTTTGTGGAACAGTGTTCGTGCGTGGGGAGCGAGCCAGCCGCCCAGGATCTGCGAACCAGCCACAATGGCGGCAGCCAGTCCGGCGATGGAGTAGGCGCGCGGGTCGCCGAACAGATCAAGCAGGAACGGCTGAAGGGCGTAGAAAACATAGATTCCGACGCCGGCGCTGAACGGTGCGGCGAGCATCACGTAGCGTACTGGCGGTTTTTTCAATCCGTTCTCAATGGACGCGGAAAGCACTGCGCGGGTAGCACGAAGGGGGTGCGTCGAGCGTTCAGGCGAGAACCCGACGTCGTGCATTAGGGCGAACGCTACTGCGAACATCGCTGCCAACACAGCTACCCGGAGGATGAACGGCACCCCGAGATTGCTTGCCTGGGCTATGACGCCGCCGGCCACGGAGCCGAGCAACATGGCCACGCCTTGCACCATTTGCCCCCTGCCCAGCACGGACTCGAGCCCGCCTTCGTAACCCGAGAAGCGCAATGCGTCCACTAGCCAGGCCTCCACAGCCCCGGAGAAGAACGTAAAGCCCAAGCCCAGCAGGACGGAGACCACTGCCCACATCCAGAATGGCGCCGAGATCTGCCACAGCACAAAGTACAAATAGGTGGAGACGGCCAGCGTCACCGTGCCCAGCAAGAAGGAAACCCTACGGCCCCAACCGTCGGCGATGACCCCGGTAGGAACCTCGAAAAGGACCATCCCTGCTGTGAAGAACGCATTGGCGGCGAATGCCTCAAGGTTGCTCAGCCCGGCATCAAGCAGGAAGAGAGTGTTGATACCCCAGATGAACGAGGCAGCAATGGTGTTTCCCAGCGTCAGCGTGAGGTAGACACGTTGAATCTTGCGGGCTTCCTCGTTCACCTTGCCCACCTGCACCATCGACCGAGGGCCTTTTGGGCGGCCACGTCCGCCTGCAACCCATGCTGATCGCCCATAGAGCCGTTCTACGCCGAAGCCACCGCGAATGCCAGACCACGGAGAAACTGCCGGTGGCTTTCGAGTCCACCGGCAGTTTGTCCAGCGTTGAAGCTTCTACGCCTGGACGAGTCCAGCGCCCGGGTGTGAAGCCAACAGCGGCGCGAAAAACCGGCCAAGTTCGGCCGTCGCGGTCAGGGGCAGCACATTGGCGACGTACTGGTCCGGGCGGACCACCACAACGACGCCGTCCCGGCTGAGTCCGCGCAGGTCGAAGATGTCGTTGTTGGGGTCGGTACCGAACACTTTTTCGAGGTAGGTGAGCTTGAAGGGTCCTACCGTGGGTTTGAAGGCCTCGGGTACGGCGTTGATGTCCACGTTGGTGTGGTCTTGTTGGTAGATCACCTTGACATCGAACCAGGCGTCGCGGTCAGCGTCCGACGGCGTCGCGGCCAGCGGCGATTCCGGTGAGCTCGCGATCCACTCGGCGAAGTCGGCTACCGGACCTGGGCTGCCCGCTTGGGCAGTATCGGCAAAGACGTAGATGCGCCATCGGCCATCTGCTTTGGCGTGATGGCCAAGGTGCATGGGGTTGGTGTCGCAGACACGGAGGACGGGTGCCGATTTGAAGCGTTTACCGACGGGGAAGCCGGTGGCGAGCTCCTGGTGCTGTGCCTCGGCAACCAGCATGGACGGGGCATATTGGGTCATGAAGCCGGCCGGGAATTCTGCGGTGCTGGTGTAGAAGGTCTCCAGTTCGGCGGGGTCTTCGAATTCTTCTGGTTTCTTGGCCATCAGTGTGGACCATTGCTTGTCGAAATCGATCAGGTTCTTGGCCACCACCTGGCGTTCGGCCGAGTAGCTGTCCAGTAGGCTTTCGGGGCTGCGGCCTTCCAGGACGTGGCCGAGTTTCCAGCCAATGTTAAAGCCATCCTGCATGGAGACGTTCATGCCTTGGCCGGCTTTCGCGCTGTGGGTGTGGCAGGCGTCGCCGGTGATGAACACCCGTGGCGTGCGGGTACCGCGGTCCTCCGGCAGAACGTCGTCGAACCTGTCTGTGAGCCGGTGTCCTACCTCGTAGACGCTGTGCCAGGCGACATTGCGGACATCCAGGGTGTAGGGGTGGAGGATGTCGTTGGCCTTGCCGATGATTTGCTCGATGGTGGTTTTCCGCACGGCGCCTTTGTCGTTGGGATTAACTTCGCCCAAGTCCACGTACATGCGGAACAGGTGGCCACCTTCGCGGGGGATCAACAGGATGCTGCCACCGGCGCCGGACTGGATGGCGCACTTGGTGCGGATGTCCGGGAAATCGGTGACGGCGAGGACGTCCATGACACCCCAGGCGTGGTTGGCCTGATCGCCGGCAAGGTGGCAGCCGATGGACTCGCGAACTTTGCTGCGGGCACCGTCAGCCCCCACCACATATTTTGCCCGGACAGTGCGCTCCCGGCCTTCCTTGGGACCGGACGTATGGGCCAGTGTGACGGTGACAGGGTAGTCGCCGTCTTCGGTGACTTCGAGGCCTTGGAATTCGTAGCCGTAGTCCGGCGTCATCCGCGTGGGGGAGTTGGCCATGAACTCGGCAAAGTAGTCCAGCACGCGGGCCTGGTTCACAATCAGGTGCGGGAACTCACTGATCCCCGCGGGATCGTCCACAGCCCGGGCGGCCCGGACAATGCGGGAGTGGTCGGCCGGGTCCGGCTTCCAGAAGGCCATCTCGGTGATGCGGTATGCCTCCGCGATGATTCGTTCGGCAAACCCGAATGCCTGGAAAGTTTCGACGCTGCGGGCCTGAATGCCGTCGGCCTGGCCGATGGCGAGCCGTCCGGGGCGACGCTCCACAATGCGGGTTGTGATGTCAGGAAACTGGGACAGTTGCGCCGCGGTCAACATTCCGGCCGGGCCGGTGCCCACAATGAGAACGTCAACTTCGTCGGGCAGCTCGGCGGGGCGGTTGATGCCGACGCCGGCGGCCGGTTCAACTCGCGGGTCACCGGATACGTATCCGTGGTGGTGGAACTGCACGGGCTTTCCTCACTTCTTTGTGGGCCATCAATCAAGGTGTTCGATAATAGAACAGCCTGTTCTATTATCGCTCACACAATAGTAATGCCGCTCACAGTAGGCTTCAAGTGTTCGCAGTGACCCACCACCGAATCTGCCGGAGCTTCCTGCCCAAAGGGCTGTGGACGTGTCAGGATCAGGTATGCCGCGACTGATGCTTTTGGACACTGCCTCTTTGTACTTCCGCGCCTTCTACGGCGTGCCCGATTCCATCCGCCGATCCGATGGCACACCTGTGAACGCGGTGCGGGGGCTCATGGATATGATCGCCCGACTCACCACCGACTACGAAGCCACGCACTTGGTCGCCTGTTGGGACAACGATTGGCGCCCGCAATGGCGCGTGGACCTGATTCCCAGCTACAAGTCGCACCGGGTCGCGGAGATTGTTCCAACTGGTCCGGATGTGGAGGTTGTCCCCGACCCTCTTGAGGCGCAGATTCCCATGATCCGGCGAGTACTGGACCTCGCGGGGATCGCTGTGGTGGGCGTTGACGCGCATGAAGCGGATGACGTCATAGGGACCTACGCGAGCCAGTCCCGGATGCCGACGGATGTGGTCACGGGCGACCGCGACCTGTTCCAGCTCGTCGATGATGACCGTGGAGTCCGCGTCATTTACACAGCACGCGGAATGAAGAACCTGGAAGTCCTCACCGACGTCGTTGTGGTGGGCAAGTACCGTGTGCTGCCCCAGCAATATGCCGACTTCGCAACACTCCGGGGCGATGCCTCCGACGGACTACCCGGCGTTGCCGGCATCGGAGAAAAGACGGCGGCGTCATTGCTTGGCGAACACGGGTCATTGAAGGGGCTGCTTGAGGCGGCGGAAGCTCCCGACGGCGGGTTGTCGGCTTCTGTGCGCGCCAAGCTGTCCGCGGCGGCTGACTACCTCAACGTGGCGCCTACGGTCGTAAATGTGGTGCGGGACTTGGAAGTGCCGACGCTTGATGAAGCAGGTGCCGAGCTGCGTCCCGTCACCGGAGACGCGCGCACGGAACTGGAACAGCTGGCGACGGAGTGGAATTTGGGTGGATCGGTCAAGAGGCTGTTGGAGGCGCTGGACCGAGTCCGCTGACATCCACCCACAGGCTCCGGTTCACTTTCACAGCCGAATGACAGGTTCGGAACAGCCGGGGCTGTGGTGGGTCTCTCATCGTGTTAAGGAGGACGGAAGCTTTGACCGTCCCTCAGACACCAGCCGTACCGACGGCTCATTGAGGAGAGGCACATGTCTAAAGTCAAGAGAATCACGCTGGGCGTAGCAGCCGGAGCACTGGCATTGGGCGCAGGCTTGGGCGCGACGAGTATCGCGACGGCGGCCACCACGCCGACGCCGAGCGCCACGGCGTCCCCAAACGGCACATCGTCAGCGGAAGCAACCACCCCTTCAGACCGAAGCGGAAAGCCAGGCGGACACGGACGCGATCGGGGACAGATGGCCGCTGAGCTGGCAACCAAGCTCGGTGTGGATGAGGCTAAGGTCACCGAGGCTTTGAAGGCATTCCGTGAGGCCAACAAACCCACCACGCCGCCTGCTGAAAGAACAGACGGAGCCGAAGGAACCAAGCCGGACCGGACGGAGCAGGACGCGGCACTGGCGAAATCTCTTGCTGCCGCCTTGGGCGTCGACGAAGCCAAGGTCACCACGGCACTGGAAGAAATCCGGGCCGCGGGCCAAGCGGAACGCTCCGCTGCACTGAAATCCAAGTTGGACAAGGCGGTCACGGACGGCAAATTGACCCAGGCAGAGGCAGACGCCGTGACCAAAGCCGTGGAGGCTGGAGTCATTGGGGGAGGCGGCCGCTGACACTGCCAAGCTGACCAGCTGACCAGCTGACCGGCTGAAGCAAGGGATCCCCCGGGCGATATCCGGGGGATCCCTTGCGGTCTGGTCCGTACCTTGCTGGACGCACTTGAGCTGTGCTCGAACGCCGCCGAACGTACTGCGTTGGAGCGAAAGATCGCCGAACTGGCCGAGCAGTGAGGCCTCACGCCAATACGGCAGGGCCGCTTGAAGCAAGCCTGAAACGCCGGTGCCCGAGGACTGTCGCGCTTAATGTGGCTCTAGCCAGCGCCTTTACCACCCAGGAATCGGGCCGGGCCAGACGTGGGGTCAGGACATCACATACGGGGGCGCCGCCAGCATCAGGCCCGACCCGCCGCCCATCAATTTACAGGACAGTCCCCCCGTTATTCGGACAGTCCAGGGCGCCATATATGGGCGTGTTGTTGAACCCGGGCCTCCTATGTTCTGTGGGGTGTGTGGTGGTGGTTGCGTCGGGGTGTTTGGTGTGGGTCGATGTGGGGTGGGGGGATGAACCAGGGGATGCCGGTTTTGATGTCGATGCGCCATTGTTCTTTGTGGATGAGGTGGTGGTGGTGGCTGCAGAGCAGGGTGCCGTTGTCTGTTGAGGTGGTGCCGCCGTGGGACCAGTAGGTGGTGTGGTGGGCTTCGCACCAGGGTGCGGGCATGGTGCAGTCGGGGAAGGCGCATCCTTGGTCGCGGGCGGTGATGGCTTTGCGGATGTGGGGTGGGAAGATCCGGGTGGTGCGGCCGATGTCCAGGATGCGGGAGTCGCTGCCGAGCACGACGGGGAGGATGTCGGCGTCGCAGGCGATTTTGCGGATGGTGTTCGGGTGCATCGGGCCGGTGAAGGTCGCGGTGCCTGTCCCTATCCCAGCCCCGGTCCCTATCCCAGTTACTGGCGCTGTCCCGGCCCCTGTCCCTAGCCCAGCCGCTGTGCCGGTGCCGGTGCCGGGGTTGTGGTGGTGGTTGTGGACTTGTTCGAGGAGTTCTTGGTATCCGATGGTGACGGTGAGTTGGGGTGGGAGGCCGCCGTTGGCGGGTAGTTTTTCGGTGCGCATGGCGAGGCTGCAGGCGCTGGTGAGGCCGTTGAGGAGTTTCTGTGGGCGGCTGCGCCGGTCCAGGTCCAGGTCCGGGCTGGTGCCTGTGCCTGTGCCTGGGCTGTTGTGTGGGTTGTTGTGTGGGTTGTCCCCGGTTTCGGTGTTCTCCGTGGTGCCTGTGCCGGGGGTGGTGAGGCGGGGGTTGGTGGCGACGTTCATGGCGGTGGTGAGGATTTCGTATTGTTCGTCGGTGGCGAAGATTTCGAGGTGGTGGAGTCCGTGGCGGCGTTGGCGGCGGAGGAACACGCCTTGGAGTTGGCGGAGGATTTCTTCGGTGGGTTCGGGGCCGTCGTGGTCGATGGCGTCGATCCAGCGTTTGGCCATTGTGGTGACGAAGTCCGGGTCGGTCTCGACCGCGGTGGTGGTGAGGGCGTGTTCCATCCGGGTGAGGGTGTCCTCGTCGGTGAGGTTCCGGACTTTGTCCAGGGCGGTGCTGATGATCGAGGCCGAACGGGAAGGCACCAGTGCGGAACCAACCGCTTGGGAGAGGATTGCGTGGCGGGCCGGGATGTTCTGCCCGGCCATCCCGGTTTGGGGGAGGACGTCCGGGGCGAGGGCGAGCCGGCGCTTGGCTTCTCCGATGCCGATCCGCAACCGTGCGCGCAGGAACTGGGCCGCGTTACGGTACCCGTCATCCAGAACACTGGCCGCTCCCGGAACCGTTACGCCCGGATCCGTCGCCTCTGGAACCGTTACGCCCGGAGCCGTTGCGTCCGTGGCTGGTTCGGTCCAGCCGGTCCGCCATTGCGGTGCTGCCGCCGAGGGTCCGGGCTTGGTTTGCTGGGCTTCGGTCCGGGTCCGTTCCACAGCCTGCGCCGCGACCACCTGCAAGTACTCCACCGACCGGGCGATCTCCTCGACCTCGCCGGCAAAATCCGCCGCTTCAACAAACCCAAACAGCCGCGCCTCACCGGCAGCGGACACGCGCGCGGAGTCCAGAAGTGCCGCGCTGTCGTCAAGGAACGCCGCCAGGTCCCGGCTGCCGGCCGCCTTGGGATCAGGGCGCTGGGAGTCGGGACGTTGGACTGGCGGGACGGTCGGGATTGATCCTGGACTTTGGGCCGAAACGCCAGCCGGGGCGGGGTCGGTGAGCGATGAAGCCCGGGCGGACTTCGTCTGACTGTTGGGCAGCCCGGCGCCGTGGAAGTGGCCAATCCAAGTGACGGTCGCCGTCGAATCCTTGAACCCGGCCTTCAGCACGTCCGGCATGCTCAAGACGCGTCGTGACCGGACAGCGGTCAGGGCAACCACAGCAGGGGAAAATTGCGCCCTGAGTGCTGTCGACTGCCCTGGTTTTTCCATAAAAACAGCATGTCAGGGGGCTCTGACATTATTGCGCCGGTCGATGTCGCCACGTGCTTTCGGCATCAAGTGAGAGCGTTGGAAGGGAATCAGCCGACATGGTGATGTGCGGAAAGCTACAGACCAGGCAGCGACCACGCGGGTTCGGGCCGGTGGACGCCGCGGGGTCTGTATCCCAGTGCTTCAGCGCTGTCCAGGATGTCGGCGAGGTACCAGATGATGGCCAGCCACATCTCCGTTCCTTGAAGTGTTGGGAGATGGTGGTCTCCGCTCTCTTCCGCAGCGCTGAAAGCCATTCCTTGGCCTGGATGCCACAGGCCCAAGGCCTGCTTCAGCTGGGCTCCGGCCCAGCTGTTGATCTCTGCCCGGCGATATGAGGTCTGCTTGGACGCCAGCCACAAAGGATGGACGACGTCCAGGACGTTGCAGGCATTCTGCCGCCCGGGGGAGAAATAGCGCGGATCCGAGGAGTGCTCCATGACAGTGTCCACGAGGCGTTCAACGTGGGGGACCGGTACCCCGAACTGCGCAAAAGTGCCACGAGTCAGGCGGTAATACCCATTGACGACCTTCATCCGGGTATCTGTCGTGGGCGTACCCCACGTTCCAGCCAACGGATTGACGTGCGTCAGCAGCCAGCCGAACAGCGCCTCCAACGAACCCACGGAGTTGGGATGATTCCGCGCAAGGTTCCAGTAAGCGGCAGTGCCCCATGCGTCCACCCAAGCACCTGATCCCCAGGCTTCCTTTCGCCACGGCAGCGCGTCCAAGGAAGAAATCAGCATTGCCGGGTCCATGTCGGCGATGCAGTACACCGGATGGCGGAACCGGCTCCCCAGTAGATCTAGGGCATAGCCTGCCGAGAGGACGTGATAGGTGGCTGGTCCCTCGCCAAAAATCAGGGGTGCACTGGTGGTGGAGCGGGCGGAGCCCAACTCCGGCACCAGCCCGGAGGTCGGATCCTGGAGTGCCTGGAGCTGCTCGATGTGATCCGCCCGGGTGAGCTGCGGTGGGACGGAACCCAACAGGAGGTCCGCGATTTCAATGGCATCGCAGTGCGCCCTGACGGTCGGCGATGTGCCAGGACGGTCCACATAGCAGCCGCCATCGGCGGAGGTCCAACTCCTTGAAAGAATCAGCGGAGCATCGGTGCGTGCCGCATCGGCGAAGGCTCTCAACTCTGCCAACAGCCCGCCGTCGGCCGCGGTCATATCCCCCAACGTCCTGGCCGGAGCGGCGTCCCGCCTGTCGCGGATCCTGCGGGCGGGGTTTCCGCCCACGATGCACCATTCGGGAACATCCTTGGTGACCACGGCGCCCGCGGCCAGAACTGCGTGCGAGCCAACTGTGACTCCGTCAAGGACCACCACGTTGGACCCAATCCAGACGTCGTCTCCGATGCGGATACCTGTGCTGGTCAACGGCTGTTTAAAAACGGGTTCGGCGGGATCCATGGAGTGGTTGAAGCCGAGGATGGAGGTGTGGGCGCCGATCCTCACGCCGTCGCCCATGGTGATGTCGCCTCGAACCACGGTAAAGGCGTTAACCGTGCAATCGTCACCAATGGTGACGGTACCCGTGACGTAGGCGTGGGCGGCTATGAAGGAGTCTGCGCCAATGGACAGTGAGTCGGGGTCAATACTGGCCATCGGAGACAGGAAAGCCCGCTCACCTATGGTGACGCCATCGCGTGCTGCGAAGCCATTTTGGTATTCGTGCTGCGCGTCCCGTTCCGCCTCCGAGGCAGAACTCCAAAACGTCCAAGGAGAGTAGTCAAAATTGAGGTGGTGCTGGGGATTCACGTCGTAGGCTCCGCGGTGACAGGTAGTGGAAAGCGCTTCCCCCATTATTTGCGGCCCCTCCCACCCCGGTCAATGTGTCAGACGGAAACAATCAGGGTCGATCACTCCGGGTAGCCGTACTCCTCATCGGTGACCAACCCCACGCCGTCTCTGAGCCATCGGTAGCGCCGGCGGTTTCCCACCTAGCCAAATGACTCATGAAGTGATCCGGGGCAGCGCCATGCCAGTGCCACTCGCCAAGGGCGTGTAGACGGTTTTGCCCGCCGCGTGGGTGTGCCACGCTGTCCGGGAACACGGCGCGAACCTGACGATGTTCATCCTTAACTGCGATGGCTCTTCGCCCTTGGCGAGGACGTCAAAATAGACGTCGCCGGTGAAGAGCTCCGCAGGCCCTTTGGTGCTGGTGGTCGCGGGCGGGATATCCATGAATTCCTTGATGAAGGTCTCAGTGATGGTGACGGATGGGCTCTGAGTCCGCGGCCGACGCGGGAGTGGTCGCAGCCCAGCTTGCGAGTAATTGAAGGGCGTCCGCAGTGCCCGTACCGGGTTCGGCGTTGTAGACGGTCAAGGTCAAACCGGCGTCAGCGGATAATTCGAGGGCCTCGTAGAGCAAGTGCAGATCACCGACTATCCGGTGCCGGAACTGTTTCTTCCCGGTGAAATGCTGGCGGACATTGTGGGATGCCCAGCGGACACGGAATTCCTCGCTGCGGGTGGACAGCTCGCCCACAAGGTCGCTGAGCCCTCGGTCATAAGGATCACGGCCGGCCTCCGTTCGCATGATGGCCACGGTGTCGTTGGCGGCGCGTTCCCAGTCCGTGTAGAAATCGTGGCTGCGGGGATCAAGGAAGAGGAAACGTGCATGGTTGGGCGGTCCGGACGGGCTGTCGTAAATGTCTGCGTACAGGGCCCGACCCAAGGCGTTCGTTGCCAGAAGGTCCAACCTGCCGTTGCGGATGAAAGCCGGCGAGCCGGTGATCGCATCCAGCGTGAGTTGCACCCCCGGCCGGATGGCCTGCTTCCGGACAGGACGACGCCGGAACTTGCCGCCATCGCTTGCCGCGCGGGCGAGGTCATACAGATGGGCGCGTTCGGCGTCGTCCAGCTGCAAGGCGTTGGCCAGCGAGTCCAGCACACTTTCAGAGACCCCGGAGAGGTTTCCCCGTTCCAGCCGGGTGTAATACTCAACACTCATGCCTGCCAACATGGCCACTTCGCCGCGTCGAAGTCCGGGGACCCGACGGTTGCCGCCATAAGCTGCCAGTCCCGCTTGCTCCGGCGTGATTTTCGCCCTTCGGGTGGAAAGAAAGTCACGCGTCTCAGTCCGGTTGTCCATGGTTTCAACGGTATGGCTTTTGTCCAGCTAAGGGAGTCCCTGTCATTACCCCTTACAGCAGTAACTCCTTGCGTCCAGGGAAACAAGGTTAGATGGAAATATCCACCAACGTTCACAACGCAGGAGAAACATGCCTACCGCTAACGCTTACGCTGCCCCCTCGGCTACGGGCGACCTGACCCTGACCACCATCGAACGTCGCGAGGTCGGCCCGAACGACGTCCACATTGACATCAAGTTCGCCGGCATCTGCCATTCCGATATCCACACGGTCCGCGGTGATTGGGGGCCGCAGCAGTATCCTCTGGCCCCCGGTCACGAAATCGCCGGCATCGTCACCGAGGTTGGCTCCGATGTGACCAAGCACAAGGTGGGCGACCGCGTTGGCGTCGGCTGCATGGTCAACTCGTGCAAGGAGTGCCGGAACTGCCTGGCCGGAGAGGAACAATACTGCCTCAAGGGAAACGTGGGCACCTATGGTGCCGTTGACCGCGACGGCACCATCACCCAAGGCGGATATTCCAGCCATGTGGTGGTGAATGAGGACTTCGTCGTCACCATTCCGGAGGGCCTGGAACTGGACGTTGCTGCTCCGCTGCTCTGCGCAGGCATCACCACCTACTCGCCCCTGCACCACTGGGGCGCCGGTCCCGGCAAGAAGGTTGCGGTTGTCGGGCTTGGCGGACTCGGCCACATGGCCGTCAAGATCGCCCATGCCATGGGCGCTGAGGTCACGGTCCTTTCGCAGTCATTGAAGAAGATGGAGGACGGGCTCGGGCTTGGCGCGGACCACTACTACGCCACCAGTGATCCCGCCACATTCGAGCAACTCGGCGGCACCTTCGACCTCATCATCAACACGGTCAGCGCTTCGATCGATATCAGCGCGTACCTTCAGTTGCTGACACTTGATGGCACATTGGTCAACGTTGGCGCCCCGGCCGAACCGCTGCCGGTGAACGTGTTCTCGCTGATCACAGGTCGTCGCCGGTTCGCTGGTTCCGCCATTGGCGGCATCCGGGAAACGCAGGAAATGCTGAACTTCTGCGCCGAACATGCCCTTGGCGCCGAAATCGAGGTCATCCCGGCCAGCAGGATCAACGAGGCGTACGAGCGCGTGCTCGCCTCCGACGTCCGCTACCGCTTTGTCATCGACGCTTCCACCATCGGCTAGAAACACTGCACGAGAGGAAAGGCCACGCCGGGTTCACACCGGCGTGGCCTTTCCGTACCACCGAACAGGGACAATGGTCTGGTGACTTTCAGACTGGACACCATCGGTAGGGGGCTGGTCTTTGCTCAATCCCTCGCGGACCTGACCGCGGCGCTGGAACGCCAGGGCGATGGCGGCGTGGCAGTCGTACAGGCGCCGCCCGGCACGGGCAAGACCACGCTCGTGCCTCCGCTGCTGGCCAACCTGCTGGCCGAACGGCAATCCGGCCAGCCACGTATCGTCGTCACCCAACCACGGCGTGTTGCTGCGCGTTCGGCTGCACGCCGGCTGGCGGCATTGGACGGCAGCCGCTTGGGCGGCAGAGTGGGTTACACCGTGCGCGGGGAGAGCAGGGCCGGCAAGGATACGGTGGTGGAATTCGTCACGCCCGGCATTCTCCTCCGCCGCCTCCTCAGCGATCCCGGACTGGAGGACGTTCACGCCGTGGTCCTGGATGAGGTGCACGAACGCGCGCTTGATACCGATCTGTTGATTGGCATGCTTGCCGAGGTCCGTGAGCTCCGTGGCGACCTGACGTTGATTGCAATGTCAGCAACCCTCGACGCCCCGCGTTTCGCAGCCCTCCTGAAGCAAAGCGGGACAGCTCACGACGACGGCGGCCCGGCTCCCGTGGTTGACTGCCCTTCTGCGCTGTACCCGCTGGAGGTTCAGTGGGCCCCCTCCGGTGAGCACCGCCTCAACGAACGGGGAGTGGCCCGCACGTTCCTGGATCACGTGGCCCGTACCGCCGCGACCGCCCACGGACTGGCTTTGGCCGCCAACCCTGAAGCTGATGCTCTGGTCTTCCTGCCGGGCGCCCGTGAAGTGTCCGACGTCGCACATCGCCTTCGCGCCCAGGTTCCCCGGAACGTGGAGGTACTTGAGTTGCACGGCCAGATCGGTCCCGACGCCCAGGATCGGGCTGTGTCCGGGCGTGAGCCCGGCGGCCCGCCGCGGATCATTGTGTCGACCTCGCTGGCTGAGTCATCCCTCACCGTTCCCGGCGTGCGGCTCGTTATTGATTCGGGTTTGGCCAGGGAACCGCGGAGGGACTCGGGGCGTGGGATGTCGGGCTTGGTGACCGTCTCCTGCTCACGGGCTTCGGCCGACCAGCGTGCCGGACGCGCGGCACGGCAAGGGCCAGGCGCGGTGGTCCGCTGTTACGACCACCAGTCTTTCGCAGCGGCCCCGGCCCACCAAACACCCGAGATTTCGGTAGCCGACCTCACGGGAGCCGCGCTGGTCCTCGCCTGCTGGGGCGCTCCGGGAGGCATGGGCTTGCAGCTGCCTGACGCTCCACCTTCAGGAGCCATGGACGAGGCTGTGGAAGTCCTCCGGGAACTGGGTGCAGTGGCCGGGGACGGATCCGTCACCGCGCTGGGCAAGTCACTGGCACGCATTCCGGCCGATCCTCGCCTGGCCCGGGCCTTGCTGGATGGAGCTGCAGTGGTCGGCACGCGGGCAGCGGCGGAGACCGTAGCACTCGTGGCTGGTGACCAGCGCGCACCCGGTGCGGACCTCACCGCCTTGCTGACGTCGCTGAGGTCCGGTTCCGATCCCGCCGCGCGACGTTTCGCGGAGGAGGCCAAGCGGATGGAGTCGATGGCCTTGCAGGAGGCGTCCGGCGTCGTGCCTTCACGACTCCCAGCGGACGTTCCCGCCAGGGAAGCGCCCGGCTTCGTGGTGGCGTTGGCTTTCCCGGACCGTGTGGGGCGTCGCGTTCCCGGAGATGGATCCACATACCTGTTGTCCTCCGGGACACGGGCCGGGCTTCCTGCCGGAAGTCCGTTGTCCGGGCATGAGTGGCTGGCAGTGTCCGAAGTGTCGCGGGCACAGGGCCGCGACGCTGCGGGAACGGGCGCGCTGATCCGCTCAGCGGCGCCGTTGTCCGCGGAACTTGCCCACGCTGCTGCCCCCGATCTCATGGTCACCAACGTGCAGGCGAAGTTTGACCACGGGAAGGTGACCGCCCGCCTGGAACGTCGGTTGGGAGCGATCGTCTTGTCCTCCACGCCTGTGCGCCCCAGCGCAGAAGCCGGACGCCATGCGGTGGGTGAGGCCTTGGCAAAAACCGGGTTGTCCATGATCGGGTGGTCAACAGCAGCCGACACCCTGCGGAGGCGGCTCGCGTTGCTGCACCACGAGCTCGGTGCGCCATGGCCCGACGTCCGTGAAGCCAGACTGCTGGCCCGACTCGAGGACTGGTTGACCCCGGAGCTGGAACAGATGGCTACCGGGACGCCTGTTAAGTCGATCAACCTTGCGGAGCCCTTGCGTCGGCTGCTGCCGTGGCCGGAAGCATCCCGCCTGGACAGCCTTGCTCCCGAGCGTCTGCAGGTTCCCAGCGGTTCGCGGGTCAGGATCGATTATCCGGAGGTGTCGGAGAAAGGCCCGGAAGAGCACGACGGCGCCAGGCCGGTGGTGGCGGTCAAACTCCAGGAATGCTTCGGCTGGGACCGCACGCCACTGCTCGTCGACGGCAGGGTCCCTGTGCTGTTCCACTTGCTGTCTCCGGCAGGCAGGCCATTGGCCGTCACTGACGATCTCGCTTCCTTCTGGTCCGGTCCCTATTCCCAGGTCCGGGCCGAGATGCGTGGGCGCTACCCCAAGCATCCCTGGCCCGAAGACCCGTGGACTGCGCCGGCCACCGCCAGGACCAAGAACAGGATGCAGTCCGGCCACTCCAGCTAGGTGAGGCGCTCCAGCATGAACTGGATCTCGCCGTCGACGAATGTTCCCAGGACCGCACTGGCAGCCAACTCGTCGGGGTCGGTGGTCAGGGGGTCGAGTTCGAAAGCCGTGAAGTCTGCCCGTTTGCCCACCGAGATGGAACCGGAGGCATCCCAGAGGCCTGCCGCTTTGGCAGCATGCGAGGTGTAGCCCTCCAGTGCCTGGTATGCGGTGAGACCTTGCGCCGGCGCGATGGGCTCTTGCTCGGGATGTCCGGATCGCCGGCGCAGTTGCGCATCAGCGATGATGGGAAGGGGCTCAAACGGTGCGATCGGCCAGTCCGAGCCGATGCCCAGTGTCACTCCCGCCTCGCGGAGGTCCCTGCAGCGCCAGGCCCGGTCCGCTCTCTCGGCGCCCAACCGGGTGGACCAGTTGTCGCTGTGGTCCGCCGCTGAATAATGGGTGCAGTGCGTTGGTTGCATACTGGCCACTACACCCGCACTCCTGAAGCGCTCCACGAGCCCGTCCGGAACTGTCTCGATGTGTTCAATGCGGTGGACGGTCCGGCGCAGGACATCAGCCGGCACCGCGCCGGGCAATGACTCCAGCGCATTCAACACGTGTTCCACGCCCGCATCACCGATCGCATGCGTCGCCGTCGGGATGCCCCGGGAGGCGAAGTATCGGACCGCGGCCGAGTATTCCTCCGGCCGTGGCCAGAACGGCGCAGTGGATTGGCCGTAAGCGTCGGGTTCGTAAAGCCAGGCGGTTCCGTTGTCCACGGTTCCGTCGACGAACAGTTTGATGGCCTCAACAGACCACCGTCGCCCACCGGTCCCCACGGTGCGGGCCAGTTCCTTCCAATCGGATTCATCGGTGCCGGGCATGCACCACGGGGCGCTCCGCAGGCGCAGCGGCAGCCCGCCGTCAATCTCCAAAGCCCGGAAAAGGCGGGCGGATTCGTCGCTGTGGTCCATGATGTGACCGCCGGTCAATCCTGCTCGGGCAAAGTCCTCCAGCAAGGCAGCGAGCCTGGCTTTCCGTTCGTCGAACGTTTCCTGGGGGATGTGCCGTTGGACAAGTTCCATGGCGGCTGCTTCAAGGAGGAGGCCGGTCGGAACACCGTCGGCATCGCACACCACCTCGGAAGCCTGCTCGAATTCATGCCTGCCTCGGATGCCTGCCAGGTCCAGCGCCCGGCTGTTGGCGAGGGCTGAATGACCGTCGAACAACCGGATCAGCGCGGGCTTGTCACCGCCGACAGCATCCAGAACGCTCCGGTGCAACGGAACTGTGCCAAAGGCGTTGGGGTTCAGTCCCCAGCCACGCAACCAGCCGCCGTCGTTCGCTGATTCCGACTGGAGCAGGGCGCGGACTTCCTCCATAGTGGCAGCACTGGACAGGTCAACACCGATGGTCAGGTCCAGCCCGAACACCGGATGGATGTGGCAGTCCACCAGGCCCGGAGTCAGCGTCGCGTTCCCAAGGTCAACCACGCGGGTGCCCGCGTGCGCCCAGTCCTGTGCTTCAACCCGGCTTCCGATGGCGGTAATCACTCCGTCGCGCACGGCTACGGCCTGGCGGAAATCGCCGCGGTGGCCGTCCATGGTGTGGATGGTGTCGGCAAGGACGATGAGGTCAGGAGTCATGTTTTTCGAAGCTTCCAATCCGGGCAAAGACGTCAGGGCGGGTGGTGCGCAGGCGTCGTGCAATCAGCAGGCCTGCCAGGAAAACAACTGGTGCGACCAGGAGGAGCGCGGTGTTGGTGAGGGGATCGGCAAACGTGAGGAGTTCGATGTTGATGGCGATCAACGCCACCACCCCGAACAACAGGATGGCCGAGGCCACGCTCACTGGAATGAGGAAACGGTTGGTCACGGCCGCCGGATGGCGGCGCAGATAGATGAAGGCGGCCACGGACACCAGGCCCTGCAAGGCAACGATTCCGACGATCCCCGGAGTGTTCACCCAGATCAGGAGCTGCTTGTATGGGTCGGCGCCGGCGATCGCACAAATGATGATGACGACGGCGGCCAGGATGGTCTGGATCTGGCCGGCACGGTGCGGGGACTTGTACCTGGGGTGGGTCCTGCCCAGGAACGCCGGGAGCACACCGTCTTCAGCGAGCATGTAGACGTAGCGGTTGATGGCGTTGTGGAAAGCCAGTTGTGATGCATAGACGCTGGTCACGATCAGGACGTACATCACCACCTCGGCCCACGGCCCCACGTACTGGTTGATGGTGGCGAAGAACATTCCGTCGGCCAGTTCACCGGCTGCGGTGACCACGTTCCCGTCGCCGAAGGCCTGAATGACTGTCCAGACAATGAAGGCATAAAACACGGACATGAATCCAACGGCGATGTACGTTGCACGCGGGACGGACTTGTCCGGGTTGCGGGCCTCGCGCCTATACAGCACGGTGGATTCGAAGCCCATGAATGCCGCGAAGCAAATAGCCAGAATCGCCAGGACACCCGGCGTGAAAGCGTGCTCGGGGGAGAAGGAGGCGAAACTGATGCCGGCAGCTCCGCCGCGGGCAAGGATCGCTGCGCCCATGATCCCCAGGATGGCGGTTTCGGCGATGAGCAGGACTCCGAGGACCTTGGCGCCGACGTCAATGCCGCGGAATCCAAGTAGCCAGACGGCAGCGATGGCAACCAACGCCACAACGGGCCATGGCACGTCCAGGCCAACGAGCGAGCGGAGCATGGCCTGGGTTTGGACGGCGAACAAACCGTAGACGCCGATCTGCAGGCAGTTGTAGGACACAATCGCCAGGATGGCCGCGGCCAGCCCGACTGTCCTGCCCATGGCAAGGCTGATGTACGTATAGAAACCGCCGGCAGCTTTGACGTGTTTGGTCATGGCCATGAAGGAAATGGCGAAAACCAGCAGGACTGCCCCGGCAATGACGTATCCCATGGGGGCGCCAATGCCCCCGATGCCGATAGCCACAGGGGCTACGCCGGCCATCACTGTCAGGGGGGCTGCTGCGGAGATCACCAGGAAGGCGATGCCGCCGGTGCCGATGGCATTCCGTTTGAGCCCATTTCCGGCATTTGCTGCTGGAGGTCGGGTTTCGAGGTCAGACATGGGGATCCTCAGGGGTATTGGGGGGAAGGAATGTTCAAGGAGTGAAAGTCATTAAGCGAAAGGCTTTCGTTTAGCGTAGGGCCTGGTGATCCAGAGCACAATACCTCGGTGCAAAGTTCTGGCTAGAGTCGTAACAACAACCTTGAATGGAGACACCCGTATGGCACGCCCGCTGGTCCCACTGATATCCATCGATGCCCTCGTCACCGCAGCCCTGGAGTTGGTGGACGAAGCCGGGGACTTCAGCCTGCCCAAACTGGCCAAGCGGATCGGCGTCAGCCAGTCCTCCATCTACAACCATGTGAGCGGACGGGAGGAAATCCTTGAGCTGATGCGTGGCAGGATCATCGGTGAGAGTCCTTATGTCCTGGAGGACGAGCAGGACTGGGAGGCGTCCCTTCGCGCCATTGTCCGGAGTTATCGCGATGCCTTCGCCCGTCATCCGAAACTCGCACCGCTGCTGGTGCTCCAAACAGTTCAAGACGATAAAGTGATGGCCCTCTACGAGAACCTTGCGGTTGCCCTTGGAGCCGCCGGGTTCCGGGGCCGGGACGTGATGTCAGCGATTTCCACCATTGACAGCTTCGCCCTGGGTTTCGCCTTGGACCTGGCAGCGCCGGACGTCGTCTGGGCTCCACCTGCGCACGGGTACCCGGCCCTGACCAATGCCCTGGCACAGGCTGGACCTGCTGTGGAGCGTGGCGAGGCAGCTTTCGACTTTGGCCTTGAGATCCTCATCGCCGGGCTGCATTCCCGCCTTCAGTCGACACGGCTGTGAGGCCGTCGGTGGAGGGCATCCGGAAGGCGCAATGACCCTCTTTCAAACGTGGTGGGACGCGGTGGTCCGCGGTTTCACCGAAACGCACACCACTGCGGTGCCACTACCGGCCTTGCTGGGCATCCTTGCGTGTGCCGTTGTCCTCAGCATTCCGCGTGTGACCTGGCGCTGGTTCGGCCTGTACGTCACGTTCGTCCACGAGCTCGGCCACGCCTATGCGGCACTGATGACAGGACGTTTTGTGCACGGGCTCCGTATCGGGCTCGACCATTCGGGACGCCTTGTCAGCAGTGGCCGGAGTGCTTTTGGTGCGGCCTGGTCCGGGTTTTGGGGATACCCCGCACCAGCAGTGGTTGGCCTCGGGCTGATCGCCGCGTTTGCGGCAGGCCGTTCCGGCGCGGCGATGTCCGTCGGGGCCTTGATCCTGCTGGTGTCGCTCATTTTCCTTCGGAACCTCACCGGGATTCTCGTGGCCGTCGTGAGCGCTGCGGTAGCCCAGCTGCTGATCCTGTTCGCTGCCCCGGCAACAATGAACTATGTGGTCCTTGCCCTTGGCGTCGCCCTGTCAGTGGGCGGTGTCCGCGACCTCTTCAAACTGGCCAGTGTGCACACCAGCCGCCGGGACCGGATTGGGGCCTCCGACGCCTTCATCCTGGGCCGCACCACAGGCCTGCCGGCCTTCGTGTGGTTGACGGGGTTTACTGTGGTGATCCTCGGATGCGCAGCAGCATCTGCCTGGTTGCTGTGGGGGATGCTCGCCCTGTAGTTCGTAGTTCTTACCGCCACCAAGGACCCGACGGCGGTTGGCCGGTTTTGCTGGCTGCCAGCCCTTGCCCTGTGGTCACCTCAGGGTGTCCAATCCTGTTTAACGTTCGAACAGGATGTGTTCGGACTCCGTGCCGGGATCCAACACCAGGAGGTGCCCATGTCCGCGAAGGGCACGCGCGAAACGCCAAGGGGAGCCGGGCCCGGCATGACTGAAGCCCGACGGAGTGACAACGGCCCGGCCTTGGCACCAAGGGACCCCTCCCGAATCCGGAATGTTGCACTCGTGGGGCATTCTGGAGCCGGCAAGTCGATGCTGGTGGAAGCGCTGCTCGCTGCCACCGGAGCCATCACCAGGATGGGATCCATCAGCGAAGGCACCACTGTCAGCGATTCCGATCCTTCCGCAGTCCATCAGCAACGCTCGGTGACCATGTCTGTCGCGCCAATTCTGGTGGGTGATATCAAGGTCAACCTGATCGACACCCCGGGCTACACCGACTTCACCGGCGAATTGCGCGCTGGTCTAAGGGCCGCCGACGCGGCCCTTTTTGTTGTCTCGTCTGCCGACGGTATCGACGCTGCCACCATTGCGCTGTGGGGCGAGTGCGAGAAAGTCCGCATGCCCCGGGCGGTGGTGCTCAGCAAACTGGACCATCCGCGCGGCGACTTCAGTGCCGCCGTCGTGCGGTGCCAGGAAGCTTTTGGTGAGTCGGTGCTCCCCTTGTACGTTCCGGCGGTGGGCAATACCGGCCTGGTCAGCATCCTCAATGGGCCGGCTGATGGGGATCCGTCATCGATGCCGGATGGTGAGGAGGCGCGGGGCAACTTGATCGAAGGGATCATTGCCGAGAGCGAAGACGAAACGCTCATGGACCGGTACCTCGGTGGCGAGGAATTACCACTGGCAGACCTCATCAAGGACCTGGAAACCGCTGTGGCCAGGGGGAGCTTCTTTCCGGTCATTCCGACGTCGGCGGAAACCGGGGTGGGCCTTCCCGAGCTCATGGCCTTGTTGACCGATGCCTTGCCATCGCCAGTGGAACGCATCACCCCCGCGGTGATGAAACTGGACGGTTCGCCCATGAAACCGTTGGAATGTGATCCTGCGGGGCGTCTGGCCGCAGAAGTGGTGCGGACCACCGTGGATCCATTCCTTGGCCGCGTGTGCCTGGTCCGTGTCTTTTCCGGGACGTTGCGGGAGGATTCCGCCATCCATGTGGGCGGCAGGGGACTGGCGGACAGGGGCCATGAGGACCACGACGCCGATGAACGCGTCACCCACCTTTATTCGCCGGTGGGCTCCAGCTTGAAGGCCGTTCCACAGTGTATTGCCGGGGACATTTGCGCCATCAGCAAGCTCGCCAGCGCCGAGACCGGCGATACCGTGTCCGACAGGGAAGCGCCGCTGCTGATCGAAACGTGGAACATGCCCGAGCCACTGATGCCCATCGCCATCGAAGGTGCTTCACGGAGTGATGAAGACGCGCTGGCAAAAAGCATCGGGAAGGTCGCGGCCGCAGACCCGACGCTTCGATTGGAACGCAACCAGGACACCCACCAGCTCATCCTCTGGTGCATGGGAGAAGCCCACGCCGAGGTAGTCCTGGACAGGTTGCGCGGCCAGGGCGTCAAACTGCAGACCGTGGACGTTATTACTCCGCTCAGGGAGACTTTCGCCGGCAAAGCTGTGGGACACGGACGGCACGTCAAGCAATCCGGGGGCCATGGGCAGTTTGCCATCTGTGACATCGAGGTAGAGCCCCTCGCCAGAGGTGAAGGTTTCGCCTTCACTGACAGGATCGTGGGCGGGGCGATCCCTGCAACGTTCGTTACCAGCGTGGAAAAGGGCGTCCGTTCCCAAATGCTCAAGGGCGTATCCGCAGGATTCCCGGTGGTGGACATCAAAGTGACGTTGGTGGGCGGAAAAACCCATAGCGTGGACTCATCGGATGCGGCCTTTCAGGCAGCCGGGGCGCTGGCCCTTCGTGAAGCTGCGGCAGCCACCAAAATCCAGTTGTTGGAACCTGTCTCATCGGTGGTTATCAGTGTCCCTGACGAGTACGTAGGTGCCGTGATGAGTGATCTTTCGGGCCGGCGCGGCCGGGTTACCGGCACTACCGCGACCGACGCCGAGGGAACGGACATCACTGCCGAAGTGCCGGACCAGGAACTTGTGCGCTACGCCATTGAACTGCGTGCCCTCACCGCCGGAACCGGTCGTTTCCGCCGGTCCTACCTCCGCCACGAGCCCCTGCCAAAGTAGTGCCCAGGGGACAGGCTTAGGAGTTGGCCCGCAGGAACGCAGCCACCACGGGCGCCAGCGACGCCCCGGTCTCGGCCGCCCCGCGTTTGACACCCTTGACCGCGAACGAATGGTCACCGCCTTCGCTCCACTGGAGCGTCGCTGTCGGGCCTATCTTGCCCACCACGGCCTCCAACAGTTCCGGTGTTGCGAACGTATCCCGCGTGCCTTGGAGGAAGAGCATGGGCGTCGTAACTCCGTAGAGGTGTTCGTCGCGCAGTTTCTCCGGCTTGCCGGGCGCATGCAGGGGGTAGCCGAGGTACACCAATCCGCTGGCAGGCATGCCGTCGGCCACTGCCATGGACGCCATCCGACCGCCGAAGGACTTGCCCGCCGCCCAGAGGGGCTCACCATCGCTTAATTCAGCGGCCTTGTCCATGACGGCGCGCCACGTGGCGATGGCCAGGGGAGGGCGGTCGGGGAATCGCCGGCCTGCCTCGCGATAGGGAAAATTGAAGCGGAAGGTAGCCACTCCTTCGCCCGCCATCGCCTCGGCGAAACCCTGCAGGAACGGATGTTCCATTCCAGCTCCGGCGCCGTGCGCCACCACCAACGTGGCAAACGGGCTCTCCGGCCTGATATGGAGGGCGGAAATGTTGGATTCACCAACCGTGACGGTGACAGGTGTTTCAGTGTTGGGCATGTAACCATCATTGCCCATAGCACCGAAAACGCCGTGGGTGCTGACGCGCAAGCCCTTTACGGGGTAGCTTGTGCCCATGGCGAGCGAAGCAACCACTGTCACTGTTCCCGGTCCCGACGGCCCCCGGGAGGTCCGCATTTCCAGTCCAAGCCGGGTGATGTGGCCCGAGGCGGGACTGACAAAACTGGACCTCGCCAACTATCTCATCGACGTCGGAGACGCGTTTGTGGCCGCCAACGGAGGCCGGCCCGTCAGCCTTCAACGCTATTCAGGCAATATTGAGGGCGAGATGTTCTTCTCGAAAAATCCGCCCAAGGGCGCGCCGGAGTACGTCCGTTCCGTCCCGGTGACCTATCCCAGTGCCCGGTCCCATCCGCAGCTGGTCATCGACGAGCCTGCGGCTGCTGTGTGGGCAGCACAGATGAACACCGTGGTGTTTCACCCATGGGCCTCGCGTGCCGGCGATCCCGATAACCCCGATCAACTGAGGATCGACCTCGATCCCCAACCGGGCACCGATTTCGACGACGCCATCCCCGCTGCGCAGGAGCTCCGGTCAGTGCTGGAGGAAGCCGGGTTGACGGCGTTCATCAAGACATCGGGCAACAGGGGACTCCATGTCTACGCGCCCATCCACCCCAAGCATGAGTTCCTCGACGTACGCCATGCTGTGATTGCCGCAGGACGCGAGTTGGAGCGACGGCAGCCGGACAAAGTCACTACAGCCTGGTGGAAGGAGGAACGCGGGACCAGGATCTTCGTGGACTTCAACCAGGCAAACCGGGACCGAACCATCGCCGGGGCTTACAGCCCCCGCGCCGTACCCACGGCACAGGTGTCCTGCCCGCTGACGTGGGATGAGCTGGAAAGCTCGGATCCCGCGAAGTACACCATCACCACAGTCCCGGACCGTCTGGCGAAGACAGGCGACCCGTGGGCATCCATGCACGATCACCCCGGCGATATCGATGTGCTGCTCGAATGGTGGGAGCGGGACGTCAAGAACGGCCAGGGCGAGATGCCCTTCCCGCCTGAATTCCCCAAGATGCCGGGTGAACCCATGCGCGTGCAACCCAGCCGGGCCCGCAAGCCCGAGGAGTAAACCTGGAGTCTGCTTGCCGCGACGCCCAGCTCAGGGGGTAACGAGCCTCGCACTTGCGTGCGGGTTGCTTCTTTGTGGGTGCACCGGCACGCCGGACCCCCTGCCGACGCAGGCCACTACGCCGGCACTGCCTTCGGTGACGGCAACGGTGGCACCAACGACGACGGCCCCACCTTTGGTGCCGGCGGTCACCCCAACACCAAGCGCGCTGCCCACGGAGACCACCTTAGTTTCGCCGGCCTTCCAGGAGCTCCGGGCCACCTTGGAGCTCTTCTCCCGGGAGAAACTGGAGGAAGGAGCCTCAGCGGTGCTCATCAAGGCAAAAGTTGGCCGGCAGGAGTGGACCAGCGCAGCGGGAGTAAGGAGCCGGGAAGCGCGCACTGCTGTGCAGCCCAGCGACAGTTTCCCTGTGGGCGGGCAACTCCGGACCATGCTGGCAGTGTCCATCTTCAAGCTCGCCGATGAGGGACTGCTGACGCTGGACGACGCCGTCACCACGTACCTGCCGGGTTCCGTTGCTGCGGGTAGCCCCCTCACCATTCGCCAACTCCTGGGAAGCACCGCAGCTCTCCCGGACGTATCGCCGGCCCAGGCCGATGCCTTGCTGGGACGGGTGGTGGAGCAACTCCGTGGTTCCCCGTTGGAGGCCGTCCTGCGGGCCGACATCCTGACGCCCCTGGACCTCGGGGCCACCCAGCTGTTGGCTCCGGGCTCCACCGTGCCGGATGACCTTGTCCACGGTTACATCCAGGAGGGCGGGGAAACCGTGGACGTGACGTTTCCCTCAGCGCCACCAGGGGTTGCACCAGGTGGCCTGGTGTCCAGCATCGGGGACATCAGCGCCTTCCAGGACGCCTTGCTCAGGGGGCGGTTGTTGGCGCCGGCAAGCCTCATCGCCATGAAGGGCACAGTGTTCGCCGAGTACGGCCTTGGCCTGGACCATTGGGACGACCGCTGTACGAACGGCTCCTACTACGGCCATGCCGGAGATGTTCCAGGCTACGGAAGCGTTGCCCTCAGCAGTGCCGACGGCAACCGACAGTTGGCCATTTTTGTGGCCTATCCTCCGGAGCCCCTTATGACGCAACCGTCCGCACTTTCCCTGGAGATGACGGGTGTTGCGCAAGTGGCCTTGAACTCAGGCTGCCGTTTCCAGTTCCGCTGAACGTGCCTTCCAGGCATCCGCGCGGCTATTCGAAGCGCGAAGTATCGCCCATTCCGCGACGCACAACCTCGGCCACTCCGCTGGAGAAGTCGATCACGGTAGTGGGCTCTGAGCCAGTATCGCCGGCGTCGATGACGCCATCCACCTGGTTGTCCAGGAGCTCCTTGATTTCCCATCCCTGGGTCAAGGGTTCTTCTTCATCCGGCAGCAGCAGGGTGCTGGACAGCAAAGGCTCGCCGAGTTCGGCCAACAGCGCCTGGACTACCCTATGATCGGGAATGCGCACCCCCACGGTCTTCTTCTTGGGGTGGAGCAGCCGCTTGGGGACTTCACGCGTGGCCGGGAGGATGAAGGTGTAGCTGCCGGGAGTGACGGCCTTGATGCTCCTGAAGATGTCGTTGTCCAGCATCACGAACTGGCCCATCTGGGCAAAGTCCTTGCACACCAGGGTGAAGTGGTGTTTGTCGTCCAACTGCCGGATGGTCCTGATCCGGTCCAGCGCTTCCCTGTTGCCGATCTGGGCCCCCAGCGCGTAGCAGGAGTCGGTGGGGTAGGCGATCAAGCCGCCGCCTTGGAGCATGCTCACCACTTGGCCGATGGCGCGTGGTTGTGGATCTTCCGGGTGCACGTCAAAGAATCTGGCCATGGGAAGAGCCTACGACAAAGCTAAGACAAGACGTCCTTGTTTGAGAATTTGGCGTAGGCCAGCGCGCCGCACACTGCTATGTACCCGGCCTGGAGAAGCGCGTTGTCGCCGAACGATGTCCAGGAGATGGGCTGCCGCAGAAGATCCGCGAAACCCAGCCAATGATGGCTGAAGAGCCAAGGGTGCAGCCATTCAAGTTGGGGGAGGTTGTCCAGAACTTGCGAGACCACCGACAGGACGATCGTGGCCGCCATAGCCCCCACCGGTACGTCCGTGAACGTCGAAATGAGCAGGCCGATCGCCGACAATCCCAGCAGCGACACAGTGATGTAGGCAGCGATCAACAGCGATCTCATGGCCGACTCGCCGACGCTGATGGTGTCGCCGGACAGCAGGGTCACAGGCCCCACGGGAAAAAGTACGACGCCGGCCAGGGCGCCGGAGGCCGCGACAGTCGCCGTTGCGGCGAAACAGAAGGCAACGGCCCCGGCATACTTCACCAACAACAGCCGGATCCGTCCTGCGGGAGCCAGTAGAAGGTACCGCAGAGTTCCAGTGTTGGCTTCTCCTGCAATGGTGTCTCCGGCCACCACGCCAACGGTCAGTGGCAGGAACAGTGGAACGCACACCACTAACGCAGTCACAGCCACGAAGAGTCCGTTCTGGGTGATGCGGTCCAGGAAAAGCGGTCCCCGACCGGGCGTCGTGGGCCGGGACGACAACTTCACCGCCACGGCAATCAGCACGGGAACTGCAGCCAAGGCGATCAGCATGGCCCACGTGCGGAGCCGGCGGAACAGCACGGACAGCTCAGAACCCAGCAGTGCCCATCCGGCTCCGGGCCGGCCGGCGGCCGAGGTAGCGGGCGCCGCAGGTTCAGCCGACAACGTCGAACCCCTCTCCGGTCAGTGACACAAAGCGATCTTCGAGGCTCGCGTTTTCCACGGCGAAACCGCGGACCCGGACACCCTCGGCAACCAGTGCGGTCACGATCGTTTCGGGTTCCAGTCCATTGAGCCCAGTGCCCAACAACGCTGTGGTTCCCCAGGGGCTGCCGGTACCAGGAGCCTGGCCGGGAACCAGTCCCAGGCGAGCCAGGACGCCGGCGGCACGTTCGACGTCGGGGGTGTGGACCACAACGTGGGCCTGGCCGGCGGAACGCAGCTCTTCCAGAGGACCTTGAGCAACCAGACGGCCGGCACTCATCACGGCCACGTGGGTGCACATCTGTTCCACCTCAGCCAGCAAGTGGCTGGAAACGAACACGGTGGTCCCGCCTGCGGCCAGGGCCCGAACCAGGCCACGCACCTCACGCGTGCCCTGCGGATCCAGTCCATTGGTTGGTTCGTCGAGGACCAGCAGTTTTCGTGGCCTCAGCATGGCGTTGGCCAGGCCAAGGCGCTGTTTCATACCCAGCGAATATGCCCGGACCTTCTTTCCTGCGGCGTGGCCAAGCCCCACCCGCTCCAAAGCGTCGTGGACACGTTGCCGCCTGGTGGACGAGGCAGCATGGCGGTCGGCGGTGTCCAGGCGCATCAGGTTGCCCGTACCGGAGAGAAACGGATAGAAGCCCGGCCCCTCCACCAAGGCCCCGACGTCCGGCAGGACGGACGCCAGCGACTGGGGCATCTCTTGGCCGAGCACCCGGATGTCCCCACTGCTTGCCGATGCCAAGCCCAGCAGCACCCGGATGGTGGTGGTTTTGCCTGAACCGTTGGGCCCAAGGAAGCCGAAGACAGAACCCCGGGGGACCGCGAGGTCTATTCCATCAACGGCGGGTCGGTGACCGAAGAGTTTGACCAGGCCACGCGTTTCTATGGCGAAGTCGGAGGGTAAGGATCCGCTCACTGGGCGGCAGCGGCTGACTGGAGCCGCTCCAGTGGCACCATGCCCGCGTAAACGCGGCCGTCGTCGAGAATCAAGACACTGACCAGCGACGTCGTTAACGCACGGCCACCGGCGACAGGTTGCAGTGCCTGGGACAGCTGGGGGTTGGACGTCAGCCCGGCCGGGGCAGAGCCTGCCGGCAAAACTACAACCGACTCCCAACCCTCACCAGTGACGGTGGGGCGTGGGCGGTTAGCCTCAGGCGCGACCTCCGGTGTGGGTGTGCCGGGAGCGGCCATGGTGGGTACCGGCTTAGCAGGGAGTGTCTTCTCCGTCACGGTGGCGCCCGGTGGCGGGGTGAACTCGAACAACGCAGAATCCGGAGTGGACAGGTTCAACTCAGTGAAGCCCAGTGAATACGCGGGGTCGGTCTGGCCCTTGGCCCGCACTTCGACACCCAGGGGCAGGCCGGTGTCAGCATCAACATCGATCGCCACCGAGTCAACCAAGGTCGCAGTGTTGCGGGGATGCAGGCTGATCCGGTACGCACTTCGGCCGGCAACCGAGGAGGAGTCGCCAACGGACACCTCGGTGGTGTCGTCGATTGCCGCCAGGAAACGGCTGGCCATTGCCTCGGGCGTCGGCAAATCCCGTGAGGACATGTCCGGTGAAGGCCGTTCCGGTGTGGAGGTGGGCGGAAGCGACGGCCTGGGGCCCGCGAAGGACGGGACCTCGGCTGGAGATGGCTGCGGCGCAATTAACCGCGTGGCGCTGTTGTCGGCCGAGTTGTAGAACCAGGCGTCCCGCCCGTTGATCACCACGTCACGCTCCGCCATGCGGTCCATGATCTGCAACCGGGCCTTGGACGGACCGTCGAGGTAAACCCTTGCTGTGTGGGAGCCGGTCAACAACTCCATCGCCGAGGCAGCCCCGGGGGCAATGCCCGGGCCCGCAACGGGGATTTCCGGCAATCCCAAAGCAGCAGTTTGTTCTACGGTGCCGGACAACGCCCGGACCTCTGTGCGGGCAATCATCGCGAGGATTTCGTCAGCGGTCTTGGCCGGGAGGGAAACGGTGGCACCCGCTTGCACCGAGGCGAACATGGCAGCCATCGCTACAACAAGGGCGATCACGCCGACAGGCAGCCACCGCTGCTTGTACCGCGCCATTGTTACCAACCACCGATCGTGAAAGGCATGAACCCAGACTACTCCGGTTACCTGCGCGGATCACCTGTCCGGGCATCAGTCCCTTATGAGTTGGCGTGCCAGTTCCACCGCCCCGTGGACCGGGGCTTGGGAGAGGATCCGGATCGATGACGGATCTTCCAAGGAGACCTTCCGGGCAACCGAGCCAGCGAGCTGGCTGTGGTTCACCAGTAAGCTGCCGGCCATGACCAGTGGCAGCTCGAGGCCGAGCTCTCCCAGTACCTGCCTGGCCAAACTTGCCAAATGATGGGCGGCCTCAGCCTGAATCCGCATGGCTGCCGAGTCGCCTTCGGCGGCGAGTTCCAGGACCAGCGGGGCGAGAGTCGCCCAGTGATCCGGCTCCGGCTTGGCGTAGAAGGCATCCATGAGCTGCAAGGCGTCCACATTGGCCGTTGCGGCCATCAGCGAGCGGACCAGCGTCCCGGGTTCCAGGCCTGCATAATATTCCCGGAGGGCTTCACGCACGGCGTCCCGCACCACGGAGTAGCCACCGCCCTCGTCGCCAAGCAAGTAGCCATAGCCACCGCTGCGGGCCTCCGCCCCGTCTGCGTTCCGGCCCCAGGCTACCGAACCGGTGCCGGCAACCAGCACAACTCCGGCATCCAGGCCTGCTGCGGCGAGGACGATGCGCGTGTCATGGACCACCTCAACGCGGGCGCCCGGAAAGTGCTCGGTCAGGAGCGCGGACAGCACAGCCCGGCTGGCTGGGGTGTCGGCGCCGGCCGCGCCGGCACATACGGCTTCGATTCCGCTGCCCACACTCGCGGCAATCCTTCGCAGAACTGCGTCGGCTCCTTGGTGGCCCACTGAGGAAAGATTGGCGCTCGCTTCGGTGATTTCGACGCCCCCTCCCTCCGCGTGGGTTCCGTCCCAGCGAACGGCATGCGTCTTGGAGCCGCCGATGTGCAGGCCGAGAACCGCCGGCGTCATCGCCGGGCCGCCGTTTCATCTGCCCCGGTCAACGGGGCGACGGTGGTATTGGAGCTGGCCCCGGACCTCTTCCCGCCGTTTTCACGGAACTTCTTTATATCCTCCAACTGATGTCCCTTCGTTTCCTGGCTTTGTCAGGTCAGCGTGGTCCTCATGAGCCCAGTTCACATTGGCATAGACCAATTCCGTTGTCTACAAGTAGGATGTCCAATATGCCCACAGACGTCGCGCCGGCAACGCCGAAGTACTACTTCCTCAAGACTGAGGTTCTGGGGCTCATCGCGGGCCTCCAGCCAGGAACGCTGATCCCCACCGAACGTGCACTGGCCGGGAGGTACGCCACGTCCCGTACTACTGTCAGGCAGGCAATCAGCGAGCTGGTGGCCGAAGGAAAACTGGGACGCATCCAGGGGCATGGAACCTTTGTGGCCCCACCCAAGGTGACGCATGTCAGGCAACTGACGTCCTTCTCCGATGACGCCCGCAACCAGGGGCTGCGGCCGGATTCCCGGCTGCTGGCCCTGGATGTGGTCGGCTCCGATGCCGGCGTCGCAGACCAGTTGGGACTTGCGCAGGGCGAACCTGTGACCCGGCTCGAGCGCATCCGGTTGATTGAAGGGGAGCCTCTGGCGCACGAGGTCGCCTGGCTTCCCGGCAGGCTGCCGCGCTTCAAGTCCAATCTGGCCAAAGCCGGTTCGCTGTACGCAGTACTGGCCGATGTCTACGGCCTCCGCGTCGCCGACGTTGAGGACACTGTGGAGACGGCCCTGGCTGGGCCGGAGGATGTCAGGCTGCTGGGGATCGAGATGGGTGCGCCATTGTTGGTGGTCCACCGGCTGGCCCGTGACGCCAACGGCGCCCCGCTGGAATGGACCCGCAGTGCGTTTCGCGGCGACAGGTTCCGGTTCGTATCCCGCGTGAAGTCGGGAGGCTGAGGTGGCCAACTCGTCCTCTGGAGAGTCAATCATCCGGCGTCTGGTCCGGCTGGTGGGAGCGTTCGACGACGCCCACCTCACCATGAGCGTCGCCACCCTGGCCAGGCGCTCCGGGCTTCCGGTAACAACCACCTACCGTCTGGTGGACGAACTCTTGAATGAAGGTTTGCTCGAGCGCGGAGCCAACGGGGAGGTGCGGATCGGCACCCGGCTGTGGGAGTTGGTGTCCAGGAGCTCACGCATGGTGGGCCTCCGCGAAGCGGCCCTGCCGTTCATGGAGGATGTGCAGTCAGTGGTCCAGCACTCCACTACTTTGGGAATCCTGGATTCGGACGAAGTCCTGTACATCGAACGGATCGGCTCCAGGGATTCCCTGGTGGACATCACCAAAGTTGCCGGCCGCCTTCCGGTTCATGGAACCTCGTCAGGGCTGGTGCTGCTGGCCTATTCGCCCCCTGCTTACCAGGACCTGTTCCTGGCCCGCACGCTGGAGAAGTTTACCGATGCAACCCTGACCCAGCCCACTGACCTGCGACGTCACCTGGCCAACATCCGGCAACAGGGGTTTACTTCCATGCCCGGAATCATCGTGCCGGAATCCAGCGGAATCGCAGTCCCTGTCTTTGGCCGTGCGAATACGGTGGTCGCCGCCCTGAGCGTCGTGGTCCCCAGAAATGAAGAAAACGTCGCGGCCCGGGTTCCGGTCCTGATGACTGCTGCGCGCGGCATTTCACGGGCGCTCGGCTGGCGGGGCGAGCTCAAGGGCGCTGTCCGGCAAAGCAACGGAAGTATCTGATTCCCGTTCATCGGTAACCCTGTGGTTACACTCACAACCGCGCTGGCAGAGTAAAACCAAGCAGGGCATCACCGCCCAAATCTCCACCTCATCAGGGCCCCTGGGGCTCTGTTCCGTGCTGCCCTGCGTTGTACCTGGGTTTCAGCAGCCGCAGCGCCGCGGCAGGAGGAGTTGGTCATGGAAACAGCAAAGCAGGCTGGGCAGGAGTCCGTCAGCAGGAGGGTGGCCGGCAAGGTCGCCGTGGTGACGGGAGGCAGGGGAGACCTTGGCGGTGCCACAGCCCGTCTGCTCGCCCAGCACGGAGCAAGTGTTGCCAGCCTGGACCGGGCGGGAACATCCACCACAGCAAGGCACCCGGGGATCACTGAATACGACGTCGATGTCACCAATGAAGCCAGTGTCGCGCAGGCCGTGCAGCAACTGACCGCTGAGCTCGGCGCACCGGACATCCTGGTCAACGCGGCAGGAATCATCGGCCCGGCAGGTGCCAGCCACACTGCCAGCGTGGACCAGTTCAACCTCGTCTTCGACGTCAATGTCAAAGGCGTGTGGCTCCTGACCAAACACGTTGTCCCGGCCATGATCGCCAAGCAGTCCGGCAGCATCATCAACTTTTCCTCCATCCACGGACTAACCGGCGGGCGCAACGTTCCCCTATACCACGCCACCAAAGGAGCCGTCCGACTCTTGAGCAAGTCAGACGCAGCGGCCTATGGCACCTACGGAGTCAGGGTGAACTCCATCCATCCCGGATCCATGAACACGCGGATGAGCAGGCACTCTGCAGAACAGTCGGACATCGGAGCAGAGGCCTACTACCAGCAACTGGTGGGCGGAAACCCGCTCCCGCGCCAAGGTGAACCGGACGAGATCGCCTACGGAGTGCTCTATCTGGCCTCCGATGAGTCCCGTTTCACCACCGGCTCCGAGTTGGTCATCGACGGCGGCTACACGGCCGTCTGACAGCCCCCAATCCATCACGCCCCTTGAGAGGTACCACCATGAAATACCTGAACGGCACACCCTCCACTGCCTACGACGTCGTCGTCGTCGGCTCCGGTGCCGGCGCTTTAACTGCAGCCGCCACGGCCGCGCGTGCCGGCAAGTCCGTCGTCGTGCTTGAAAAGACCCACTTGCTGGGTGGAACAACCGCCGTCTCGGGAGGCATGCTGTGGGTTGCTGACAACCATCATGCCCGCGAAGCCGGGCTGAGCGACTCCAAGGAAGCGGCAGCCCGGTACGTCCGCGCCGTTGCCCGGGGACGGAGCCGCGAAGAACTTCTGGAAGCGGCCCTGACCTACGGCGACACGATGCTTCGCTTCACTGAAGACGAATGCGGAGTCCGGTTGATCTTCCTGGACAACTTCCCGGACTATCGGCAGGACCTGCCCGGTTCCGTGGAAGGCGGCAGGACAGTTGAACCCGAGCTGTTCAACATTCGTGAAGCGCTCGGCGGCCTCGCCGCCCATGTCCGGTCCGATGGCCGGGCCCCGTTCACCATGCAGGAGTACGAGACCTGGGGCGCATTCACCAAGTTCCCGTGGGCGCAACTGAAGCAGCGGCAGGAGCAGGGGCTGGTTGCCAAAGGCCAGGCTCTGGTCTCCATGCTGCTGGCCAGCCTGGTGCGGGATGACGCTGCGCTGGTGGTTGGCGCCCGCGGGCATCGACTGCTGAACGACGGCGGCAGGGTAGTGGGCGTGCAGCTCACGTCAGGCGAAACCTTCCATGCCAACGACGGCGTGGTCCTCGCCACGGGCGGCTTCGAATGGGACAGGGCGCTGGCTGACTCGCTGCTGGCCTCACGCCTGTACATCATGTGCTCGCCGCCATCGAATACCGGCGATGGGCTCAAGATGGCCCAGCGGGTGGGGGCCCACACCCGGGGAACCCGGGAAGCCTGGTGGGCTCCCATGTCCATCACGGGAGACACCCGGGACGGTGAACCGGTTGGTACGCTTCTGCGTTTTGAGCGGCAAGGACCGGGATCGCTCATGGTCAACCGTCATGGCCGGCGGTTTGCCAACGAATCCCAGAACTACAACGACCTCGCCCGGTGCCTCCAATCGTGGGATTCACCCAACAACCAGACCCTGAACACTCCTGCCCATGTGGTGTTCGATCACAGCTACCTGGAGCGCTACGGTATCCTGGCCCACCGGGCGGGCCAACCGACGCCGGCTTACCTGACGGAAGCCCCCACGTTGGCCGAACTGGCCGCGAAGATCGGTGTCCCTGCCGATAACCTCGCGGCCACCGTTGAACGCTTCAACCACTATGCAGTCAAAGGCGAAGACCCGGATTTCGGCCGCGGCGAAAGCGCCTACGACAAGTACTGGGGTGACGACGACTGCCCTTGGCCCAACCCTTCCCTCGGTCCACTGCAGTCCGGTCCGTTCTACGCGATGGAGGTGGTCAATGGCGCCTTCGGCAGCAACGGAGGTGTTGCCACGGACGCCTTGGCGCGGGTCCTGGACGTCGACGGAGAGCCCATCCCCGGCCTGTACGCCGCCGGAAACACAACGGAGAACGCCTACGCTGCGGGCTACCCTGGGGCCGGTGCCACCCTGGGGCCCATCATGACCATGGGCTACCTGGCAGGACGCACCATTGCAGGCGAGCCGGCGGAGTACACGCCCTCGGCATATAGGGGCGCAGCAGCAGGAGTTGAAGCATGATTCGCCACGTGGTGCTCTTCAAGTTCAAGGCCGGCTTTCCCGAGGCGGACAAGGCTGCCTGGCAGGAGGGCCTGGACAGGATGAAGGGCAATATTCCCGGCCTGCTGGAGCTCACGCACGGGCCGGATGTCCTCCACCAGGATCGGTCCTTCGACTACGCCATTGTGGCTGACTTCAGTACGGTCGAGGACCTCGAGGTCTATACCACGCACCCATTGCACGAGCCGCTGAAGAAGTACTCCTATCCCAACAGCGGGCAGATCATTGCCGTGGATTTCGCGCTCCAGCCTTGAGCCGTGCAGTCGCGCAGTGCTGAGCACGTCAGTGAAAGCACTGGAGTCCAGTCAGGCGATGGCAGCGCCTGCCGTTTCCTTCAAGGTCCGGCGAACGAACTCCGCACTGGGCTCCGCATAAGCGGCAACCGTCCGGCTGAACAGTGCCGAACCTTCGGCCCCGGGCCAGTCCTCCGGCAGAAATGCAGGAGGCAGCCCGGGGTCCAGATACGGGATGATCCGCCAGCGGTCGATGCACTGCACGTAGGTGGAAAAAGCTTCAGCAGAAGGCTCCACCGTCCGCACGGGAGACGCAGGAGCGCCATCAATGGTCGCGCCGGCCGAACCGTGCTCACGGATAAAGTCCCTGTGCAGCGCGGCCACTGCTTCCAGGTCCCACCACTTGGAGGCTGCGTCGCGAAGGCTGCCGCCAACCATGGGTGTTCCCGTGACGAAGATCGTCGCCATGTCCCGGAGCGACAAGTCCATCAGGATTTCCTCCACTTCGCCTCGCAGCGAATCAGGACAGATCCACAAACCCGCTGCCACGGTCCCGCAACCGATCCAGTGGAGCCGACGCCGCAGCTGGTGCCGCTTTTCGCGTTCCGTCTCAGGAATGGAGAAGGAGATCAGGCACCAGGGATCCTCCAGTGACATGCTCCGTGGGTTGTAGATCCGGCGGTCTCCGCGCGCCAACATGGTGGCGGCCCCGTCTGTAAGCGTGAAACCGGGGACCCCTGCGCGCGTCTCCTGAAGCACCACATCCTTTTTACGCAACCGGCCCAAGGCGGTCCGGGTTACTGTTCCTGTCGTGCCCAGGGCCTCCATGAGTGCCACGATGTCCTTGGCGGACATCCATCCGCCGGCGTCGCGCAGGTACAGGCCGATCACGGTACGCAGCAACGACGTTGTACTCCCTGGGCGGGAGTCCATGTCATCGAGGACAGCACTCATTTCCGGCTCACTGCGCTTGGGAGAGTGCGTCGCGGATGGCTGCCACTCCCAGTTCAACTTCGGCAAAGCTTGTGCTCAAGGGGGACAGGCCAATGCGCAGGCCGTGCGGGGGACGGAAATCGGGGATGACACCCTTTTCCCAAAGCCTCGCTGTAACATCTGCGAACAACGGGTGGTCCACGGTGATGTGGGAGCCGCGCTCGGCCACATTCCGGGGGCTCACGATTTCCGCGCCGAGAGGCACCAGGAGCTCCTCTGAGAGTGCGATTGCGTACTCCGTGAGCTTGATGGACTTTTCCCGGACCGCGTCCATCCCTACGGAGGCAATCAGTTCCAGCATGTCTTTCATGGGCTGCATGGCCAGCACGGGAGGTGTTCCCGTGATGAACCTGCGTATCCCTTGCGCGGGACGGTAGGCGTCCGTCATGCCAAACGGGTTGTCGGCCCCCATCCAACCCCAGATGGGTTGCTGCAAACGGTCCTGCTGGGAAGCGTTGACGTAGGCGAAGGCGGGCGAACCGGGGCCACCATTGAGGTACTTGTAGGTGCAGCCGACTGCGATGTCCACGCCCCACTTGTCCAGCTCCATGGGCACGGAACCTACGGAGTGGCAAAGGTCCCAGAGCATCAGGGCACCTGCTTGATGAACCTTGGCAGTGATGCCCTCGGCGTCGGCCAGGAAGCCTGACCGGTACGCAACATGGCTGAGGACCACTACGGCGGTCCTTTCGCCCAGCAGTCCGTCCAGGTCCTCCGGGCGAACACCGCTGGCGGGGTTCGCAGCGATCCATTTGATAGTCGCCCCACGCTCGGCGGCGATGCCCTCGATGATGAACCGGTCGGTGGGGAAGTTGTCGCGGTCAATGATGATCTCATCCCGCCCCGGCTGGGCATCCACTGCCGCGCGGATCATCTTGTAGAGCATCACGGAGGTGGAGTCGCCCACGGTGGTCTGCCCAGCGGCAGCGCCCAAGGTCACCTCGCCGATGCGGTCGCCAACGACCGTCGGCTCATCCATCCATTGCTCGTCCCAACCCCGGATCAGCCGGCTGCCCCAAGCCTCGTGCACAAACGAATCGAGGTTCCCTGCCGTGACCTTCAGCGGGCGGCCCAGTGAGTTGCCATCCAGATATGAGGTGAGTTGGGCGGCGTCGGGCGCGTAGAAGGCCTCGCGCTGGGCGGCGAGGGGATCAGCGGCATCCAGTTCGGCCGACGTTGGCCGTTGGGTTTGCTGTGCTGTGGACATGGTTCCTCCTGCGGAAGTGTTGGGCGGCAATGCTGGATGTTTGCCTGGGTGCTTAGTTACCGATTTCGGTGCGTACGGCGTAGAGCTCGGGGAAGAAGGTCAGGTCCAAGGCGCGCTTCAGGAAGTCCACGCCCGAGGATCCTCCGGTGCCGACTTTGAAACCGATGGTTCGTTGAACCGTCCGCAAATGGCGGAAGCGCCATGCCTGGAAGTTGTCCTCAATGTCCACCAGGTCCTCGCACGCTTCGTAAAGGCCCCATGGGGTGTCATCGGATTCGTAGATCTTCTGGAAGATGGGGACCAGGTCCTTCCGGAAGGTCCACGGCTCGCTGGTGTCCCGCTCAAGGATGTCGGCGGGAATGTCATAGCCGGCGCGGGACAGCACTGCCAGGAAGGCGTCATACAGCGTGGGCTCCTCCAAGAGCTTGCTGAGCAAAGCGTGGGCCTCGGGTTCGCTTTCGAATACGCGCAGCATCCCGCGGTTCTTGTTGCCCAGCAGGAACTCGACACCGCGGTACTGATAGGACTGGAAGCCGGACGAGCTGCCCAGGAACCCGCGGAACTGGGCGTATTCACGCGGCGTCAACGTTCCCAGGACCGACCATTGTTCAGTCATGGTGCGCTGGATGGCCTTGACGCGGGCGATGCACTTCAGTGCCTTGCCCAAATTGTCCGCGTCAAACAGCCTGCGGGCTTCCAAAAGTTCGTGAAGGACCAGCTTGAGCCAGAGCTCGCTGGTCTGGTGCTGGATGATGAACAGCAGTTCATCATGGTGTTCCGGCTCGCTCAGGGGGTGCTGGGAGCTGAGCAGGTGATCGAGGTCCAGGTATCCGCCGTAGGACATCGCGTGACGGAAATCGGTGCGGACGGTGTCCTCGATGTCCCGGACGCTGTGGGCGGAATGGACTGTGGGCTTTTCCATGGTTTGAGATTATCACTTCCATGACGCACGTCAAGGTATTGATTTCCGGTTCGCAGGGGGCCACCGTCACGTAGGCTGAAGCACGACCATTGGGGAAGGGGAGTGCGGATGGAAAGTGTGGAAAAGGCTGCCGCGCCCGTGTCGATCTACCTCGACGTCGATGGCGTGGTGAACCCCTTCAGTCCGGTGGGAACCACTGATTGGGGTGGCGAATGGACCACCGCCGACGCCGGGATCCTGGAGGTTGCCTTCGCGCCGGAACTCGTGGCGGGACTTAATGACCTTGCCCGCCATCCAGCCGCGCGTTTCGTGTGGCTGACCACGTGGGAGCGCCTTGCACCCGAGTTCCTCTGCCCGGCTATCGGCCTCCAGGGGGAGGACTGGCCGGTACTGTCCAGCCAGGGCTGGGACCAAGGCCCGGAGTGGTGGAAACTTGTCGCCCTCCAAAAGGATCTGGCGGCTACGGGGAGCCGGCGGATCGTGTGGCTGGACGACCAGCTCAGCCGGGAATCCGACGCCCGCTCCTGGGCTGAATACCAACAGGACCGTGTGCTTTGCATCTCACCCGATCCCCGCAAGGGACTGTCCCCGAGCCACCTTGCAGCAGTAAGGGAGTATCTGGGCTGAGGGGAAGGCCGTGTACGTTTGTCCGCTCACTGGATGCCACGTAAGATTCTTAAGGTTTCAAGCCCGCCAGAGTGAATTCCGCAAGCCCGGTCAGTTGAACACTTGCTGAACTATGCTGTGGATGGCAGGTACGGGGAAGTGAAACTGCTGAACGTCGACGACTCTGCAGATTGGGCAACAGGTGGATATCACCTTCATGGTCGCGCTGGTAATAGCGTTGGCCCTTTTCTTTGACTTCACCAACGGGTTTCACGACACAGCGAATGCGATGGCCACGCCTATCGCCACGGGGGCGATCAAGCCCAAGACGGCCGTTGCCTTGGCCGCTGTGCTCAACCTCGTCGGCGCGTTCCTCTCCACGGAAGTGGCCAAGACCATTTCCGGTGGACTGATCCGGGAAGGCTCGGATGGTATCCACATCACTCCGGACATCATCTTTGCCGGACTCATGGGCGCAGTTCTCTGGAACATGGTCACGTGGCTCAAGGGCCTGCCATCGAGCTCCTCCCATGCCTTGTTCGGCGGCCTTATTGGCGCGGCAGTGGTGGGCATCGGGCTCCATTCCATCAACTTCGAGACCGTGCTGCAGAAGGTGATCCTGCCCGCGATCTTCGCGCCGCTGATCGCCGGCCTGGTGGCTTACATCTGCACCCGCCTCGCCTACGCACTGACCTCGCGCCACGATCCCGAAACCGGCGACAAGCTCACGCAGAAACGCGGCGGCTTCCGCACCGGACAGATCTTCACGTCCAGCCTGGTGGCTCTGGCGCACGGCACCAACGACGCCCAGAAGACCATGGGCATCATCACCTTGGTTCTTATCGCCGGAGGAACCCAGGCTCCGGGCAGCGGTCCGCAGTTCTGGGTAATCGCGGCCTGTGCCTTCGCCATCGCCATCGGAACCTACGCGGGCGGCTGGCGGATCATCCGCACCATGGGTTCCGGCCTGACCGAGGTCAAGCCCGCCCAGGGTTTCTCTGCCGAAACCAGCACGGCTTCGGCCATCCTCGCTTCGTCCCACCTCGGCTTCGCCCTGTCCACCACACAAGTCGCTTCGGGATCGGTCATCGGCTCGGGCCTGGGCCGTAAGGGCACCTCGGTTCGTTGGGGTACCGCAGGCAAGATCGCGTTGGGCTGGCTCTTTACCCTCCCGGCCTCGGCCATTGTCGGTGCACTGACGGCGCTCTTGGTGAGCATCGGCGTCGTGGGCGTCATTATCGCGGCAGTTGTTGGAACAGCAGCGGTGCTCTTCATGTTTGTTGTCTCGCGCAAATCGCATGTGGGCCACCACAACGCCGTCGAGGTTGAAGAAGCCGGCCATGCCGTCCGGTTCCGCAAGAAGAAGAAGACCCGTAAGACCACCCAGAATGAGGATGTGCGGCGATGAAATGGTTGGAATTGCTGCAGGTAGGAGGAGTCACCCTCGTGGCGGCCGTGACTTTGGTGGTCCTTTACTCCCTGGGGGTCCGCCTCACGGCCATCGCCGGTGACGCCCAGCAGAAGTCGCCTGTCCTGGTCCGGTCCCTGGCCTACGTTTGCTTCGGCGTGTGCGCCGCGGCCGTCCTGTTCGGGATCTACCTGATTGTTCCCTACTTCGGAAAGTAGCAGCCTCTCTGGCAGTCGGGGGCTTTCGGGAGAATAATCAGCAGTGTAGTTATGCACATAACTGCGTGGTTGTGATCCGGCAGATGCGGGGCTGTCATGAATTGCCCATCCCGAAGCCATCTCATCCGACTGGCTCTGGTTCCGGCCTTGATGCTGGGCCTCTCCGCCTGCCTTCCGCCCGCAGCTGAGGGCGGCGGATCATCGCCTCCGGTTTCCAACCCCTCCACAGCCGCCACCACTGGGCAACCAGTACCAAGCACGATCGCTCCTACCGCCACACAACCGGTTGGTCCGGCAGGCCCCGGGGCGCCACAGGCGGATGCTCCAGTGGTTCGCTGGGTCCCCATCGGACCGATTGGCCCGAACGATCCCACCTCCGGCCAGCGATATCTTTTGCTCCAGCAGTTCCAATGCGATGCCTTGGTCCAGAGCGTGGAGGGTGCCGACGACGCGGCAGTCTGGCTGGCCGGCGCCGCCGTGTGCAAGGCACTTCAGAGCGGGAGTCAGCAGGATTGGCAGCGGGCTTCCATTGCAGTTGCTGCCACGCCGCGGATACCGCAAACCCAGTGCCTTGAATTCCGGGTCGCCGCCACTTCGGCGTCGCTGCTCGCCCAACACCGCAGCAATCCCGACGCTGTCTTCATCGTGGAGCCGGGACAGGGCGAAGCATGCCCGAGGCAGTTGGTTGGATTGACCGTGGTTGACGAAGAGCTCAGGCCGATCCCAGGGCTGGCACGCGCCTCCGGGCCCAGCAGTGGTGGCACGATTGTTCGCTTGGACGGCTACTACGTCCGGGTGGGCGATGTCCTGTTCGACGGCGTTCCCGTGGACGCTGAGTTTGTTGGCGCCAGGGACGACTACCAGCCCGTCTATCTCCGGATGCCCTCGTCAGCCGGCCGGGACTCGATCCGGATCTCCATCACGGACACCGTGGATATTGCCGGAACGGTGACCTTCTTCTACGACGATCCCGGTACCGCCACCGGTTCCGTGCCACCCCCGGAGACCGCAAGCCCGGGCACAGGTTTGCCCGGCCGCAGTCCCTCCGCCACTCCACCCCCAACTGCGCCGCCGTCAGGCGCTGCCTCCCCAACGGCTGCCCCGTGAGCGATACACCCGATACCGAAGAAGGAGTCAACAACACACGCTGGCAGCGGACCCTCGAAGTCCTCTCGGTCATCGGCCCGCCGTTGACCATCGTCACGGCGCTGCTGGTCTATTTCGGTTGGGCCCGCACTGACGCGCAGGCCAAAGCCATGGGCCTCGATGTCAGCCTGTTCGGTTACACAGTCCAGGACTTTGTCCTGAGGAGTATCCAGTCGCTGTTCCAGCCGTTGGCGTGGCTCGTGGTCATCGGTTTGCTGTGGTTCATGCTGGACCGCGCAGTATCGCGGCTTCTTGAAGCCGGGCGGCACAGAAAAGCCGTCCATCTGACCGCCACCCTTGTGATGTTGCTCGGCTTTGCCTATGCCGCGGCCATGTGGCTGGCCGTTTCCGCACGTCCCGGCCAGATCGTGCTGTACGCGCCCTTCCTGATCGCCGGGGGATTGGTGGTGGGGGCCTGGGGCCTGAGTGTGCGACGCCGGGCCGTTGAGCGCGGCCACCCTGCGCAGAGGACCACCCCAAGGGCCCTCGAGAGGTCCCTGGTGTTCGTGCTGGTCACGCTGCTGCTGTTTTGGGGTACGTCGGATTACGCGCAGGCACTGGGTCGCGGTGCTGCCCTCGACTACCAGGAACGTTCCAGCCTCTTGCCCACGGCGGTGGTCTACAGCAAGGAACGTCTTGCGGTCGGTGCCCCGAACGTCCGCGAGGAGTCTGCGGGCTCGGATACGGCGCCCCTGTATAGGTACACCGGGCTGCGGTTGCTGGTGGTCAGCGGCGGACGGATCTTCCTGCTCAACGAAGGCTGGTCCCTCGAGCGGGGCCGGGTGGTGGTGCTGCAGGACGACGGCAGTGTCCGCGTGGAGTATGGGAACCCGGCGTCGGACTGACTAGTCTGGGCCCATGTCGACGTTTCAGTACTACGTAGCTTGCACCATCGACGGCTTCATAGCCTCCCCGGACGACGACCTCGGCTGGCTCCTGCAGTTCGACCGGGTTGAGGGTGTGAACCAAGGCATTGAGTCCTTCATGGCGGGCGTCGGGTGCATCGTCATGGGCGGGGACACCTACCGCTGGCTGATGGAACACGAGCCCGGCCAATGGCCCTATCCGGACACTCCCTGCTGGGTGTTCACCCACCATGAGTACTCGGCTCCAGCCGGAGCGGACATCACCTTCGTCCGCGGAGACGTCCGCGAGTTCGCCCCGGACCTGCTCAAAGACGCTGGAGACAAGAACGTCTGGTTGGTGGGCGGAGGCGACCTCGTGGCCCAGTTCGCCAATGCCGGGCTGCTGGACGAGATGATCGTCACGATCGTTCCCGTGGTGCTGGGTGCGGGGAAGCGGCTGTTGCCGCTGAAAGGCCCGACGGCGCCACTTGAGCTGGTCTCGCACAAGATCATCGGCGGGGCCGCGGCCGAGCTTCACTACAGGCTGCCCAAGGGCTCGGATTAGGTGGTCAGTGCCGGTTGTCCCGGATCATATTGGTGATCCGGGCGGTCGAAAGCCGCCGGCCCTTGTCATCGGTCATCACGATCTCATGGGTAGCAAGGGTGCCTCCCAGGTGAATCGCCGTGCACGTGCCCGTCACTAGGCCGCCGGCAACTGAACGGTGGTGTGTTGCGCCCACTTCGATGCCTACCGCATGGCGGCCCCGGCCGGCATGGAGGGACGCCGCGAACGATCCCAAGGTCTCGGCGAGGACAACGTGGGCCCCGCCGTGAAGGATGCCCGCTACCTGCGTGTTTCCTTCCACCGGCATGGTGGCGACCATTCGTTCAGCACTCATTTCCGTGAACCGGATCCCGAGCTTCACCACCAGTGCACCCACACCGTGTGCCGAGAGCCAATCGTGGAATTCTTCGGGCACCCCTGCCTCGGCGAGCTCATCGGCAAAGGGGTTCGGCGTGAAATTGTCCATCATGCCAACTAGGCTGGCACCTGTGAGTGAAACAACCAAACCGGACCAGGTTCCAACGGCCCAAGCTGCTGCCATTGCGACAGCCCCCACCCCCTCTGCCACAGTATCGGCCAGCACCGCGGGGGAGGGCCGGCCCAGGCTGCTGGTCCTTGACGGCCACTCCATGGCGTTCCGGGCTTTCTATGCGCTTCCGGCCGAGAATTTCTCCACTGCCAGGGGCCAGTACACCAACGCAGTCCATGGCTTCACCTCCATGTTGATCAACCTGATCAAGGACCAGAAGCCCACGCACGTCGCCGTAGCTTTTGACGTCTCTGACGACACCACGTTCCGCAAGGCCGAGTACAGCGAGTACAAGGGCGGGCGCAACGCGACGCCTGCAGAGTTCGCGGGCCAGATCGGTCTCATCGCCAAGGTCATGGAGGCCTGGGGCATCAAAACGATCGCCATGCCCGGATACGAGGCAGACGATGTCCTGGCCACGCTGGCCGCGCAGGGCGACGCCGCAGGCTTCGAAGTCCTTCTCGTTTCCGGCGACAGGGATGCGTTCCAGCTGATCAACGACAACGTCTTTGTGCTCTACCCCAAGCAGGGCGTGAGCAACATTCCCAGGATGGACGCTGCGGCGATTGAAGAGAAGTACTTCGTCAAGCCCGGCCTGTACTCGGACCTCGCCGCCCTCGTTGGCGAGACCGCTGACAACCTGCCAGGCGTCCCGGGCGTTGGCCCCAAGACAGCTGCAAAGTGGATCAACCTGTACGGCGGCCTCGAAGGCATCCTGGAAAACCTTGACTCCATCGGCGGCAAGGTGGGCGGTGCGCTGAAGGAGAACCTGGAGAACGTCAAGCGGAACCGCCGGCTGAACCAGTTGCTGACCGACCTCGACCTTCCCCTCACCTTGGCTGACTTGCACGAGCCACGTCCGGATCGCCAGGCGATCGAGGAACTCTTCGAGGAACTCGAGTTCAGGACCCTCCGTACGCGGCTGTTCGATCTCTACGGTGATGACACCGCAGGAGAGGCTCCGGACACCATTGAGGCCCCGGACTATTCGGTCCTCACGGACGCCGCGGGACTTGAGTCGTTCTTCGCCGCCGGATCCGGTGTGCGTTCGGCACTTGCAGTGCAGCTTGTCCCCGGACGCATCGGTGATGATGCGGGCGCCCTGGCTGTTGTCAGGAACAACGGAGCGGCCTATATCGAACTGACGGGGCTGGACGCCGCAGCTGAGTCGGTCTTGGCCCGCTGGCTCAAGGACCCCGAAGAAGCCAAGGTGCTGCACGAGTTCAAGTCGGCACTCAAAGCTCTTCATAACCGTGGCCTCGGCCTGGAAGGCGTGGTGGATGACACCTCCATCTCCGGCTACCTGATCCAGCCGGACCGCCGCAGCTACGATCTCGCAGAACTCGCGCAAGTGCATCTGAAGATCTCACTTACCGCAGCCGCTGCCCAGTCCGGGCAGCTGGAGCTCGACCTCTCAGGTGAAACAGACCAAGCCGCCGCCGCAGCGCTCGTCCAGCATGCCGCCGTCGTACACGCCCTCAGCAAGCACTTCGAATCGGAACTGTCGGACATCAAGGCTGATGCCCTGTTGACGACGCTGGAACTTCCCGTTGCACGCGTGCTGGCGCAGATGGAACTCACAGGAATCTTTGTGTCCACGGGCCGCATGGACGAGCAACTCGCGGACCTCACCAAGGTGATCGAGAACGCCCAGGAGCAGGCGTTCGCGGCGATCGGACACGAGGTCAACCTCGGATCACCCAAACAGCTCCAGACTGTCCTCTTCGAGGAACTCGGGCTGCCCAAGACCAAGAAGATCAAGTCCGGCTACACCACCGATGCCGCGTCCCTCAAGGGCCTGCTGGAAAAGACCGGCCACGAGTTCCTGGTCCAGCTCATGGCCCACCGTGAGTCCTCCAAGTTGGCCCAGATGGTGGAGACGCTCAAGAAGTCGGTCGCGGAGGATGGCCGTATCCACACCACGTACGCCCAGAACATCGCAGCCACCGGCCGCATCTCCTCCAACAATCCCAACCTGCAGAACATCCCGGTCCGCAGCGAAGAAGGCCGGCGGGTCCGCGGAATTTTTGTGGTCAGCGAAGGCTACGAGTGCCTGTTGTCGGCAGACTACTCGCAGATCGAAATGCGCATCATGGCGCACCTTTCCGGTGACGAAGCCCTGATCCAGGCGTACCGCGACGGAGAAGACCTGCACCGTTTCGTGGGTTCGCGGATCTTCAATGTAGACCCGTCCGAAGTCACCAGCGCCATGCGATCCAAAGTGAAGGCGATGTCTTATGGCCTCGCGTATGGACTCACGTCCTTCGGACTCTCCAAGCAGTTGGAGATCTCCGTGGACGAGGCACGGACTCTCATGAAGGACTACTTCGACCGCTTCGGCGGCGTGCGCGACTACCTGCGTGGTGTCGTCGACCAAGCACGGACTGACGGCTACACGGCCACCATCGAAGGCCGCCGCCGCTACCTCCCTGACCTGACCAGTACCAACCGCCAGGCGAGGGAAGCGGCAGAACGCATCGCCCTCAACTCGCCCATCCAGGGCTCCGCGGCAGACCTCATCAAGCGCGCCATGCTTGGCGTGTCCGCCGAGCTCGCCAGCCAGGGCCTGAAGTCACGGATGCTGCTGCAGGTCCACGACGAACTCGTACTGGAAGTGGCACCGGGAGAGCGCGAAGTCGTGGAGAAACTGGTCATCGAGCAGATGGGATCAGCTGCCGAGCTGTCCGTTCCCCTCGATGTCCAGATCGGCGTTGGCTCCAGCTGGTACGAGGCCGGACACTAGTCCGGTCCCGGAATTCCGGGTATCACCGCAGGACGCGCCGCCGGGATGGTGGCGCGCCCTGCGGCGTCTGGCTAGGCTCGGGATCGTGGCTGATCCCAATGAACCAACCTCCCGGAAATATTCCGTCCAGCGTTTCCCCGCTGTGGCCGACAAGGACGACGCCGATGCCTATAGCCGCTGTGCCACCTGGGTGCAGGCTGTATCGCACGGATTTCACCAGCAACGTCGTGATGACGAGTACCTTGCAAAGACCCTCGCCGCCTACCAGGCGGACGGGCGTGAGCTGACAGGTGTCTACGTCAACGGCGTCGTACCAGAACACTCCCTCGAGGCGAATGTCCCGGTGGCAACCTACGCCACCATGCGCAAGGACCTGAATATCGGTTTTGGCCGGCAGCTCGAGTCCAACCTGGTGACGGCTGTAACGGTCCGCGGAACACACCGCCGCCAAGGAATCCTGCGTGGCATGATCACGGCTGACCTGGCGGGCGCCAAGGATGACGGCCTGGCCATGGCGGCACTGACGGCTTCCGAAGGATCCATCTATGGTCGTTTCGGTTTCGGCGTTGCTACCTTTGAGCGCAGCATCAAGGTCGACACCGGACCCCGCTTCCGGATGAAGGGGCGACCGGAGGGAACTGTGGAAGTCGCGGATCCTACCGTGCTGCTTGACGTGGCGCCCCGGGTGTTCGAGCGCGTCCAGCGGCTGTCGCCGGGATCGGTGGACCGGCAGGAGTATTACCGGCTTGCTGCCTCCGGCTCCCTTGGGCAGGACGGCAAGCCCGACACCAGCGTCCGCTGTGCCCTGCATTACGACCTTTCCGGAGCGTTGGACGGCTACGTCTCATACCGGTTCAAGGGTTGGGACCACAAGCCATACACCATGGAAATTGTGGACCTCGTTGCCGCTACCAACGCTGCCTACCTGGATCTGTGGCGTTTCCTGGGCAGCATTGACCTCATCGAGGACGTGACTTGGGCTGAAGCCCCTGTGGATGATCCCTTGGCATGGGCATTGGAGGACCCACGGTGCATCGAGGCCTCCGAGGTCCGCGACATGCTGTGGCTCCGGATCCTGGATATCCCGGCCGCCTTGCAGGCACGCCGCTTCGCCTCCGCAGGACGCCTGGTCCTGGAAGTGACGGACTCACTGTCGCTGGCTGGCGGCACCTGGGTCTTGGAGTCCGACGGTGGGGCTGCGGCGGTCGTGACTGAAGCCTCGGGCGAATCAGCGGATCTGACGATGGACGTGGCCGACCTCGCGTCCATCTATCTTGGTGCGGTGTCTCCGGTAACCCTTGCTGCTGCGGGACGCGTCCGTGAGAAATCAGCCGGTGCCGCATTCCTGGCCCAGCAACTGTTCGCGGTGGAACGCCCGGCGCATTGCCTGACGCACTTCTAAACTGCACCACGTCATCAAAAGCACATAGACACACCTAGTTAAGGACATCCATGGGGGATTCCACGCGGCGGCCTGTGGCCGGCCGGCGATCAGTGCTGCTTGGAATGGCGGGCCTCGCATCAGCTGCGTTGGCGGCTTGCGCATCGGTGGAGGGGCCGTCAGGAGCGGCATCACCATCGGTTGCGCCGCCGACAGGCCCGGCCACGCCACCGCCGTCGATTGCTGCCGCATCAAGCCAGCAGGCCGCTGCTGCCCTAGCGCCAGCGGCCATCGCCACAGTGCCCGGCAAACAGCAGATCCTGGCCGAATTCGCTGGCAGGCGGCCCAGCGAGTGGGGGCTGCACATTACGGGAGTGGTGAACAATTCGCCGTCGAAGCACGTGGCGTTGACATTCGATGCGTGCGGCGGCCCTGGGGGTACTGGTTGCGACCACGCCCTGCTGACGACACTCCGCCGGCTCAATGTCCCGGCGACGCTCTTCATCAACAGCCGCTGGCTCCACGCCAACCCATCGCTGGCCGCCGAGCTGGCCGCCGACCCACTGTTCGAACTTGCCAACCACGGCACCCTGCATCAGCCGCTCTCCGTCAACGGGAGGTCTGCCTACGGGATCCCTGGGACGGCCAATGCCGCTGCTGCCTACGACGAGTTGATGGGAAACCAGGCGCTGATGCGTGAACTCGACGGCTCCGCTCCCAGGTTCTTCCGGCCGGGAACCGCCTTCTACGACGATGTCGCTGTGGAGATGACACGCAGGCTTGGGATGCTGCCGGTCAACTTCACCATCAACGGGGACGGTGGGGCCACCTATCCGGCGGCCACCGTCGCAGCCGAGGTGGCTCGCGCAGCTGCCGGTGACATCGTTATTTCGCACTTCAACAGGCCGGCGGCGGGCACTGCCGAAGGCTATGCCCGGGCTCTGCCGGGGATGCTGGACCGGGGCGCCACGTTCGCCCGCCTGGGAGACGTGCTGACCACGTGACACTCCTTTTGACCCTGCTTTGCCAATGCGACTAGAATAAACGGGCGTGTACTACGTGCATGCATCCATTTTGTATTAATCCACAAATCAGGATGACCCGGTATTTTGCCGTGTTCTGCCGTCCGGACCCGGACGGCAGCGGTTTGCCTGACCGACTCACTATCCACAACGGAGCCCCTACTACATGACCATCACCTCCACCGAGAAGCCCGGTACCCCCGTAGTCGCTATTAACGACATCGGTACCGCTGAGGACTTCCTCGCAGCTGTCGACGCCACCATCAAGTACTTCAACGACGGAGACCTCGTCGAAGGTACCGTCGTCAAGGTCGACCGCGACGAAGTCCTGCTCGACATCGGTTACAAGACCGAAGGTGTCATCCCTTCCCGCGAGCTTTCCATCAAGCACGATGTTGATCCCGGTGACGTTGTCGCCGTTGGCGATCAGGTCGAAGCTTTGGTTCTCACCAAGGAAGACAAAGAAGGCCGTCTGATCCTCTCCAAGAAGCGTGCTCAGTACGAGCGCGCCTGGGGCGACATCGAGAAGGTCAAGGAAGAAGACGGTGTCGTCACCGGTACCGTCATCGAGGTTGTCAAGGGTGGCCTCATCCTGGACATCGGCCTGCGTGGCTTCCTGCCCGCATCCCTCGTCGAGATGCGCCGCGTCCGCGACCTCGCTCCGTACATCGGTCAGCAGATCGAAGCCAAGATCATCGAGCTGGACAAGAACCGCAACAACGTTGTGCTGTCCCGCCGTGCATGGCTCGAGCAGACCCAGTCCGAGGTTCGCTCCACGTTCCTCAACAAGCTGGAAAAGGGCCAGGTTCGTCCGGGCGTTGTTTCCTCCATCGTCAACTTCGGTGCCTTCGTGGACCTGGGCGGCGTAGACGGCCTCGTTCACGTTTCCGAGCTGTCCTGGAAGCACATCGACCACCCCTCCGAGGTTGTCGAGGTTGGCCAGGAAGTCACCGTCGAGGTCCTCGAAGTGGATCTGGACCGCGAGCGTGTCTCCCTGTCGCTCAAGGCTACGCAGGAAGATCCGTGGCAGACCTTCGCCCGCACCCACGCCCTCGGCCAGGTTGTTCCGGGTAAGGTCACCAAGCTGGTTCCGTTCGGTGCGTTCGTTCGCGTCGAAGACGGCATCGAAGGCCTCGTGCACATCTCCGAGCTGGCTGTCCGCCACGTGGAGCTCGCCGAGCAGGTTGTCTCCGTTGGCGACGAACTGTTCGTCAAGGTCATCGACATCGACCTCGAGCGTCGCCGTATCTCCCTCTCCCTCAAGCAGGCTAACGAGGGCGTTGACGCTGACAGCACCGAGTTCGATCCCGCTCTGTACGGCATGGCCGCTGAGTACGACGAAGAGGGCAACTACAAGTACCCTGAGGGCTTCGACCCCGAGTCGAACGAATGGCTCGAAGGCTACGAGACCCAGCGTGCAGCTTGGGAGCAGCAGTACGCTGACGCCCAGACCCGTTGGGAAGCCCACAAGAAGCAGGTTGCCCAGCACGCTGCTGACGACGCTGCTGCTGCAACGTCCGGTGAGAGCGATTCCGGCACCACGAGCTACTCCTCGGAGCCGGCTGCTGCTGAGTCCAACACCGGCGGCGGTACCCTGGCGTCCGACGAAGCACTCGCCGCACTGCGTGAGAAGCTGACCGGCAACTAATTCCGCCTCCCTCACGGGATGTGCTGAACAGCCAAAGAAGGACCCCTGCCTCCGGGCAGGGGTCCTTCTGCTTAAAGCCTTCGCGATGCGGGAACTGCTCAGCGGCGGACGTCTACCCACTCAGTTCCCTGGGGCCGCAGCTCAAGATGTCCAGCCGTGAGGGAAGCCAACCGCGCGCGTGCCTCGGAGATGGCCGTTGCCTCGTCGGGCAAGGCGAGGTGAAGCACCGTGTGCTGGGGTTCGTATCCGGTGTCCGCCATGACGTACCCGGCGCCGCGAAGCTCGTTTTCCAAGCGGCCGGCTTCGGCATGGGGGACGTCGATGGCGCACAGACGCAATCTTCGCCGGAGAACCAATGGAGCCTCGTCCAAACCAGCGGACACCGATTCGGAGTACGCGCGGACCAGTCCGCCCGCGCCCAGCAAAATCCCACCGAAATAGCGCACGACGACGACACTGACGTCGCTGAGGTCCGTCACCCTTGGTGAGGTCTCCCGTTTGATGAGCGCCTCCAGCATGGGGATACCCGCAGTTCCCGACGGTTCCCCGTCGTCGCTGGAACGTTGGATCATCCGATCCGGACCTATGACGAAGGCTGAGCAGTGGTGTCGGGCGTCGTGGAATTCACGCCGAAGATCATTGACCAGTGAGCGCGCGGTTTGCTCATCAGGTGAGCGCCGAAGGACTGTGATGAACCGGGACCGCCGGATCTCCAGTTCGTGGCGGAAATCCGGACCAACCGCGAGGGTCGTATACGTTGTCGCGCGGCTGTCATCCTCATTTTCCACCGCTTCAGTCTAGTGTTGGAGGGTGCTGAAGATTGGGTTGACGGGCGGCATCGCCTCGGGGAAATCGCTGGTGGCGTCCAGATTGCGGGAATTGGGTGCAATCCTTGTGGACGCTGACCTCCTTGCGCGGGAAGTGGTGGAACCTGGAACTCCTGGGCTGGCCCGCGTTGTGGAAGCATTCGGCCCTGGAATCCTCGACTCTGATGGAAGGCTTGATCGGCCCAAACTCGGAGCTATCGTGTTCCACGATCCTTCGCAGCGCGAGGTGCTCAATGGCATCATTCACCCGCTGGTCCGCGAAGCAGCAGGGGCGATCGTTTCAGCAGCCGGCCCCGGCTATATCGTTGTCCAGGACATTCCACTGCTGGTCGAGACCGGGCAGGGCAGCAACTTCCACTTGGTGGTGGTGGTGGATGCGCCGGAGCCGGTGCGCGTCCAACGCATGGTGGATTTCCGGGCGATGACTCCCGACGATGCCCGAGCCCGTATCGCGGCCCAGGCCACGCGGGAAGAACGCAACGCGGCTGCCGATGTTGTCCTGGTCAACGACGGTGACCGCGAAGAGCTCCTCGCGAAGGTTGAGGCGTTATGGACGGACAGGCTGTTGCCTTTTGCCAGGAATCTCAGCCAGGGAACAAGGGCTGAACGGCACGTAGGGCCGGTCATGACGCCATACAACAGCGACTGGAGCAGGCAGGCTGACCGCCTCGCCGCCCGTATTGCCGTTGCTGCCCCCCAGCAGATCCTCGCGGTGGACCACGTCGGCTCTACATCGGTGCCGGGACTGGCGGCCAAGGATGTGATCGACCTTCAGGTGGCGGTGGCCGATCTCGAGGCCGCCGATCTGATGGCGAATCAACTCGCTGCAGCAGGGTTCCCGGCAATTCCGGGAGTCAACCGGGACACACCAAAACCCGCCCGGCCCGATCCCGCAGAATGGCAGAAGCGGTTCCACGCCAACGCCGATCCCGGCCGGCCGGTGAATCTGCATGTCCGCGTGGCCGGGTCGCCGGGGTGGCGGTATGCCCTGCTGTTCCGTGACTGGTTGCGCTCTGAACCCTCCGCTACCGCGCTGTACGAGGCGCACAAGCGCACGTTGGCGGCCACGTTTGCGGGGGAGAGCGGCACCGCTGCCTACGCCGATGCCAAGGAGCCTTGGTTTACCGACGTTGCCTGGCCACTCATGGATGAGTGGGCCAAACGCACAGGCTGGCTGCCGCCGTCGTATTTGTCTTCAGCTGAAGGCAAACGCGGACAGTAGCTGTCCTGGGGCAGGGGTAGATTGGTTTTATGAGCCTTGCCCAGGAAATCAACCGTGTCGTCGCACCTTTCGAAGTAATCAGTGAGTTCAAGCCCGCCGGTGACCAGCCGACAGCCATTGCAGAACTGACGGAACGCATCAACAACGGTGAAAAAGACGTCGTCCTCCTCGGCGCCACTGGTACGGGTAAGAGTGCCACCACGGCGTGGCTCATCGAACAGGTCCAGCGACCCACCTTGGTGATGGTCCAGAACAAGACACTCGCCGCGCAGCTGGCCAATGAGTTCAGGGAGCTGCTGCCCAACAACGCAGTGGAGTATTTTGTCTCCTACTACGACTACTACCAACCCGAAGCATATGTAGCACAGACGGATACCTTCATTGAGAAAGATTCCTCCATTAATGAGGAAGTGGAACGCCTCCGGCACTCTGCCACCAATGCCCTGCTGACCCGTCGCGACGTCATCGTGGTGGCCACGGTGTCCTGCATCTACGGTCTGGGCACGCCCGAAGAGTACATCGCCGGCATGGTGACGCTCCGCAAGGGGGCGGAAATGAATCGGGACCACCTCCTGCGCAAGTTCGTCTCCATGCAGTACGCCCGCAACGACATGGACTTCCACCGGGGAACGTTCCGCGTCCGTGGTGACACCGTGGAGATTATCCCCATGTACGAGGAACTGGCCATCAGGATCGAGTTCTTCGGTGACGAGATCGAGAACATCCAAACCCTCCATCCCCTGACCGGAGAGGTTCTCCGCGACGAAGAGGAGATGTACGTTTTCCCGGCATCGCACTATGTTGCCGGTCCGGAGCGCATGGCCCGTGCCATCAAGCGCATCGAAGATGAACTCGCTGACCGTTTGAAGGTCCTCGAAGGCCAGAACAAGCTGGTGGAGGCGCAGCGCCTCCGGATGCGCACCACGTACGATCTCGAGATGATGCAGCAGATGGGTTTCTGCAACGGCATTGAGAACTACTCCGTTCACATTGACGGCCGTAATCCCGGGACCGCCCCGCATTGCCTCATCGACTACTTCCCGGACGACTTCCTGCTGGTCGTCGACGAATCACATGTCACCATCCCGCAGATTGGTGCCATGTATGAGGGCGACATGTCACGCAAGCGGAACCTCGTGGACTTCGGCTTCCGCCTCCCATCCGCCATGGACAACAGGCCACTGAAGTGGGATGAGTTCCTGGAACGCATCGGCCAGACGGTGTACCTGTCCGCAACTCCCGGTAAGTATGAGCTCGGCAAAGCTGACGGTTATGTGCAGCAGATCATTCGTCCCACCGGCCTCATCGATCCCGAGGTAGTGGTCAAGCCCACCAAGGGTCAGATCGACGACCTGCTCGGTGAAATCAGGACCCGCACGGAAAAGAATGAACGCGTTCTGGTCACCACGTTAACCAAGCGCATGGCGGAGGATCTCACAGATTACCTGGTGGGCCACGGCGTCAAGGTGGAGTACTTGCACTCCGACGTCGACACCCTCCGGCGCGTGGAACTGCTCCGTGAGCTGCGAATGGGCGTGTTCGATGTCCTCGTAGGCATCAACCTCCTCCGCGAAGGCCTTGACCTGCCTGAGGTTTCCCTCGTCAGCATCCTCGACGCTGACAAGGAAGGTTTCCTGCGTTCTTCCACCTCGCTCATCCAGACCATCGGCCGCGCAGCGCGTAACGTGTCAGGCCAAGTCCACATGTACGCGGACCGGATTACCGACTCCATGGCCCACGCCATTGAAGAAACCAACCGGCGCCGTGCCATCCAGGTGCAGTACAACACGGACCATGGCATTGATCCGCAGCCGTTGCGGAAGAAAATTGCTGATATCACGGACCAGTTGGCCAAGGAAGACGCAGACACCCAGGAACTGCTCAACAACAACCGACTCGCCAAGGGCGGCAAACGCGGCAAGTCGGCAGCCAAGGGTGCGGCGACAGTTCGGCAGGATGGCCTTGCCGCCGCTCCCGCCGAGGACCTGGTGGGACTCATTGAGCAACTCACCGAACAGATGCACGGGGCGGCTGCTGAGCTGCAGTTCGAAGTCGCTGCCCGCATCCGTGACGAAGTCAAGGAGTTGAAGCGCGAATTACGTCAGATGCAGTCCGCCGGGCACGCCTAAGGTAAGGTTTAGGTCACGTAGGGGAGTATCCCAAGCGCTACGTCCGTCAGCACGCAAGGCACAGATGCCTCGCCGGATCTAGCGGGCCGCCAATTCTTGCATTCACCGCACCCTGGCAGGCCGGAGAGACTTACACCGCTTTCCCGTACCCTGCGAAAGGCACCTTTAATGCAGCTTCCCGTCTGGTTTGAGATCGGCTCGTTTGTCGTTCTCGGAATCATCCTGCTGATCGACCTCCTGTTGGTCGTCAAGCGTCCCCATGAACCTTCCATGAAAGAAGCCGGCCTGTGGGTCGCCTTCTATGTAGGACTGGCACTGCTCTTTGCCGTGGCCATGTTCATCTTTGCCGGTGCAGAGTATGGCGGCCAGTTCGTCGCCGGCTGGGTCACTGAGTACAGCCTGAGCATCGATAACCTGTTCGTTTTCATCATCATCATGGCCCGCTTCTCGGTGCCCCGTAAGTACCAGCAGGAAGTGCTGATGGTGGGCATCATCATCGCCCTGATCCTCCGCGGTATCTTCATCGCGCTGGGTGCCGTGGTCATCGAGCAGTTCAGCTGGGTCTTCTACATCTTCGGCGCCTTCCTGCTGTGGACTGCCTGGAAGCAGGCGAAGGACTCCGGCGAAGACGAGGAAGACACCGAGAACCCTCTCATTGCCCGCCTTCGCAGGGTCCTGCCGATGTCCGAAAAGTTCGACGGCAACAAGATCCGCACCACCGTGGACGGCAAGAAGGTCTTCACCCCCATGCTGATCGTCTTCATCACGATCGGCCTGACAGACCTCCTCTTCGCAGTGGACTCCATCCCGGCGATCTTCGGCCTGACGCAGAGCGCGTTCATCGTGTTCACCGCAAACATCTTCGCACTCATGGGCCTGCGCCAGCTGTACTTCCTCCTCGGTGGCCTCATGACCCGCCTGGTGTACCTCAAGCACGCACTGTCCGTCATCCTGGCGTTCATTGGCGTCAAGCTCGTCCTGCACGCCATGCACGTCAACGAGCTTCCGTTCATCAACGGCGGACAGCACATCGAATGGGCACCGGAGATCCCCACCTACGTTTCCTTGGCGGTCATCGTTGGAACGATCGTCGTTGCGGTTGTAGCCAGCCTCCTGAGCCCTGCAGCACGCCAGGCCAAGATCGATGCCCGGTTGGAAGAAGACGCACGAAAGAGCTTGAGCGAGGCAGAGTAACTCTCCTTGGAAAGTTGTAGTCTCGTGAAGTGACTACCACTTCAACTACGGCGCTGGACCCACAACGGGTTCAGCGCCGTACTGTTTTCCTGCTCAGTTCCGCACAACTTCTCAGCGGCGTCGGCAACGGAGCCACGCTCTCCATCGGATCGTTGCTGGCAGTGGACCTGTCAGGGTCAGAAGCGTGGGCCGGCTCCATCACCACAGTGCTGACACTGGCCGCAGCGATCGCGGCTCTTCCCCTGGCGCGGCTGGCAGAAACGCGGGGACGCCGGACAGGTTTGGTGACAGGACTGGTGGCCGCGATGATGGGGGCGCTCCTGGTTATTGCGTCCGTGGTGGGCCAGTCCTTCGTGCTGCTCTTGTTGGGCGCAGCTTTACTGGGTCTTGGAACCGCCGCGAACCTGCAGGCGAGGTTCGCCGCCGTCGACCTCGCTGACCCGGAGCACCGCGGACGGTCATTGTCCACCGTGGTCTGGGCCATCACCATTGGTGCTGTCGCCGGCCCCAACCTGATCCAGCCGGGTGCAGTGGTTGGGGAGGCACTCGGGCTGCCGCCCATTGCCGGCCCCTTCGTATTTTCTGCGGCCGGCCTGTTCCTTGCAGCCGTCCTGTTGTTTGCGGGCCTTCGCCCGGACCCCCTGGTGCTGTCCAGGCGGCTGGCATCCCAGGCAAACGGCGACGCAGGCGAGGGCGCGCTGCCCGTCAGGGGTACCATCCGTTCAGGATTGCGCGCCGTGCGCTCATCACCGTCGGCGATGCTGGCCCTGGCCGCCGTTGTGGCCGCGCACGGCGTCATGGTGGCCGTCATGTCCATGACGCCCCTGCACCTGCAGCAACTCGTCGGCGGTTCCCATGCAGGACACCATGGCGGAACCACGGACAGCGAGGATGCCTTGGTGATCATCGGCCTCACGATTTCGCTGCACATTGCCGGAATGTTTGCTTTGTCGCCTCTCTGGGGGTGGCTCACTGACAAGGCAGGGCGCCTGCAAACCATCGCCATGGGCCACGGCCTGCTGCTGGTTGCCGTGTTCATTGCCGGTTTTGGCCAGCACGAGCCTGGTCTCGTCACCGCTGGCCTGATCCTCCTGGGCCTGGGCTGGTCCGCCGCAACCATCTCCGGGTCAACGTTGCTGGCTGAAAGCGTCGCCCCCGATGCGCGCGTTACCGTTCAGGGCGTCTCTGACACCCTCATGGGTGGCGCCGGCGCCATTGGCGGCGCCACCTCCGGTCTGCTGCTCGCGTGGATCGGATACCAAGGCTTGAACATCGCCTCGGGCGCCCTGGCTGCCGTAGTGCTGGTTTTGACGCTCGTCATGGCCGTACGGTCAGCACGGGCCCAGGACGCGCCGTCGCACCAGCCGCCGGCCTAACGGACCGCCCGAACCATCCCAAGGAGACGTGCGAAGATTCCCTCGCCATCTTCCCCGATACCATCGTGGTGGAAATCCGCGGTGACCCATGGTTGAAGGCCCCGCACTGCAGCCGCAGTTTCCAGGGACAGGTCATGGTCCACATAGATATCGTCCTTATAGACGGCGGCCGCTACGGGGACAGTGTTTACCGCCAGCCGTTCGGGGCTGTACAGGGGCTTCCAGTCCTTCTTGGCCGCCAAATGCCCAGCCACGTCCCGCAGGGGAACCAAGGCCGGATCCTGTTCGAAATACCAGGGGTAGACCATCTCACCGGTGAGCAGTGGCTCGTTCGCATCGGGTTTAAATTCCGGATGGTCCTCCAGTACCCGCCACGCGGCCCAGTTGGTTGCCTCACCCTGTCCGTAAATCGACTCATGGACGACGGCGTACAGAGGGTTGGCCGCGCGACTCACGAGGCTCCGCACTTGTTCAAGGAACGCCTCGGACAAGCGTGGACCGGAGGGCGTGTCAATAAATGCATCCTCCAGGAGGTAGTGCAGCGCATCCACCCGGGTGTTGCCCCCGAGGAAGGACCCGACCATCTGGAAACGCTCGGTCGTGAGCCTTTCGCCGCTGGCGAGGAACTCAGCATGCTGGTCCAGGTGGCGGGCGATCCGGGTGACGATGTCCCGGTCTTCCGGGTACCAGGAGAAGTATTCCGCGTTCCGCAAAGCGACACGGTGGAACGTGGCCTGGTACACGCGGTCCGCCGGACCGTGGAGCGGCGCCAGCCCACCAGTGATAAGGACCTCGCGGAGGCCCTCCGGCGCGAAGGAGAGGTACGTCAACGCGCAGAAGCCGCCGAAACTCTGGCCGAGGACAGACCATGGACCGGAACCGAGCACACGGCGGATGTACTCAGCGTCAGCCACGATCGAGTCGGCACGGAAGTGGGTCAGGTATTCGGCTTGTGCTGAAGGGTCGCCCCGGAGTTCGAGTGACTGTTGTTCAACGGGTGTGGACAAGCCTGTGCCGCGTTGGTCGAGCATCAGGATGCGGAATTCCTTCGCGGCCGCCTTCATCCAACCCGACAACGATGTGACCCGGTTGCCGCGGCCGCCCGGGCCGCCTTGCAGGAACAACAACCAGGGCAGCCTGGCGGCTTCCTCGGCCGTGTGGTCGGTGGATGAGTATTCCCTGGCAAAGACCGTGATGGTCTCGCCGGCGGTGGCTGATTCATCCGGTACGTGCACCAAGGGAACGGTGAAATAGTGCTCCGCCGTTCGCAGCCCGCGGAACTCGTGGCGTGCGTGGACACTGTGCACGCCGGCAGTGTTGCGGCCGGCGGTCTGTCCGGGGGACTGGTCAGCCACGGGCGAGAGCCTCGTTCGCCTGGCCCGCGTTCGTGCCGAAGGCCTCAAGGGCCTCGCCGGTCAGGCGGAACGTGGACCACTCTTCCATGGGGAAAGCGCCCAGGTTCTTGTAGAACGTGATGGAGGGTTCGTTCCAGTCAAGGACGCTCCACTCAACACGGGCGTAACCACGTTCGACGGCGGTGGCCGCCAGATGCTGCAACAGCGCCTTGCCATGGCCCTCGCCACGTGCTTCGGGGATCACGTAGAGGTCTTCCAGGTAGATGCCGTGGACGCCCTCCCACGTGGAGTAGTTCAGGAACCAGAGGGCAAACCCTTGAACTGCGCCGGCACTGTTTTCGGCCATGGTGGCGTAGACACGGGGGTTCTCGCCGAAAAGTACTTCGGTCAGCATGGCCGGTGTATTTTTGACTGCGTCCGGTTCCTTCTCGTAGATCGCAAGATCATGGATCATCCGGAGGATGGCAGGGACGTCGTCTACAGTGGCTGGGCGGATTACACTCATGGCTCCGAGCTTACTAGGGGAGCCGCGCCTGCCGCTCCCGGTTCTTCCTTACTGCCAAGCCAAGGCGGACGTTCCGTACTTCACCGGGGCCTTGCGGTATTGGAGGGGGACACCGTCCACGGTCAGGGGTGGCCCTACGAAGCGGAGTGGCCCGTAGGGGCTGTCCACCAGACGGAAGTCCGGGATGGGCATTCCGCCGACGCCGCTGGCGGGCCCGGGCACCGACAGGCGGAAGAGCACCTCCGCCGTGCGGACCAGGGAAACGTGTGCCGATCCTCCTCGTCCAGTGTGGAGGCGCTCTGACAGGAGAGCCAGGGCGGCTGCAGCAACACCGTACCCCGTTGCGTGGTCCAGTGCCTGGACGGGCAGCGCGCCGGGTGTCCACCCGTCGTCGACGTTTCCGTATCGCTCCGCGATTCCGCAGGCTGCCTGTACCAGGCTGTCGAAGCCGCGCCGGTCATTCCACGGTCCTGAGTCGCCCCAGGCGCTTAATGTCACCACCACCAGATCAGGCCTGGCGGCCAGCATCCTGTCCGGGTTCACACCGAATCTGTCCAGTCCACCGTGACGGTAGCCGGTCACTGCGACGTCGGCCGCCGAAAGCAGGCGGTGCACCACGTCCAAAGCCTCGGCATTGTTGAGGTCGGCTTCGGCACTGCGCTTATCGAACCCGGAATCAACAAAGGCATCAGTGAGCTCAGGAAGACCCGGCGGATCGATCCGCAGGACATCCGCACCCAGGGCGCCCAGAAGTCGGGTGGCCGTGGGCCCCGCTATGACGCGGGTCAGGTCCAGGACCCTGAGTCCGGCCAGGGGACGGAATGGGTCTGTTGAGGGAACCCACGACGACGACCGCGGACTTTCAACCGGCGCTGCAGGAGACGTGAATCCAATCCACGGTCCCGTGCTTGCCGCGGTATGCATGGGTGTGGCAGTCCACTCTTCCCGACTACGGACGGCCGCGGCCACACCCCTCCCGGCAATAATTGCTTCCTCTGCCTCCAGAGCGGTCATGGAAAGCAGCACTCGGTCAAGCCCATCGGGCGTCGAAATCCGAAGCGTTTCCATCAGCCGCGCCGCATGGTGCGGGTAGTTGGCATGCAGACGGATCCAGCCATCTGCGGTGGGACGGAACCCGGACATCGGAGCAAAACCCTGGGGTTTCCGGCCCGAGATCCTCAGGTGCCCCAACGAATCAAAAGACGCTGCCGTCAATTCTGACGACACCGCGTAACGGCCCGTAGAACCCGTCAGGGATTCGAGGGCAGTGGCTGCTGCCTGGACGGACCCCAACGCGAGCCCTTCGACGTCCAAGCTGCCACCCCACCACCAGCGCGGACCGATGCAGGCTGCCGGCTCTGCAGTAGCGAAGGCGTCCAGCAACCGCAGGCTGCCGGTCAGGTCCGGGACCGGTTCCACAGCGGTTGGCCTAGAGCCTGCCGGCGTCTGTCACGCGGACCACGGCGGTACCGGTCTCGTCAGATGCGGCCAGGTCAACTTCGGCCGAGATTCCCCAGTCATGGTTGCCCGCAGGATCATCGAAGATCTGCCGCACTTTCCAGCTGCCGGGTTCCTCGGTGATGATGAGCAGTCCCGGGCCACGGGCATCAGGACCCGTGCCGATGTCGTCGTGTTCATCAAAGTAGTCATCCAGGACTTCTTCCCAGCGTTCTGCGTCCCAGCCGGCATCGCCATCCAGCTCGCCCAGTGCCGCTGAGTCCTCATCAGCAAAGAGTTCAACCCGGCGGAACATTTCGTTCCGGACCATCACACGGAAAGCCCGGATGTTGGACGTCAGGAGCGGGGGCGGGGGAGGGGGAGCGTCGTGCGGTGTGGGGGCAAGCCCCGAAGTGAGCTCTTCCCATTCATCCAGCAGGCTGGAGTCAACCTGGCGGACCAGTTCTCCCAGCCACGCAATCAGGTCTTCAAGGTCCTCCCGCAGCGAATCCTGGGGAACGGTCTGGCGCAGGGCGCGGAACCCGTCCGCCAGGTAGCGCAGGACGATGCCCTCCGAGCGGGCCAGGCCATAGAACTGCACGAACTCACCAAAATTCATGGCGCGCTCGTACATGTCCCGGATGATGGATTTCGGCGCAAGCTCAAAGTCGCCCACCCACGGCGCAGCCTTGCGGTAGACCTCAAAAGCTTCGCCGAGAATGTCCGCCAAAGGCATGGGGTACGTAACTTCGTCAAGCATGGCCATCCGCTGGTCGTACTCGATGCCATCGGCTTTCATCGCCGCAACGGCCTCGCCGCGTGCCTTCTTCTGCTGCGCCGAAAGAATCTGGCGGGGCTTCTCCAAGGTTGACTCGATCACGGAGACAACGTCCAGGGCGTAGGACGGCGACTCGGGATCAAGCAACTCCAAGGCGGCCAACGCGAAGGGGGAGAGCGGCTGGTTCAGGGCGAAGTTTGCCTGCAGGTGAACTGTCAGGCGTACGGAGCGCCCCTCAACTTCCTGCTCCTCCTCCGGGATGCGTTCAACCACACCTGCGGCCAGCAGCTCGCGGTAAATCCCCAGAGCCTTCTTCATGAGCTTGAGCTGGGAAGCGCGGTTCTCGTGGTTCTCGCTGAGCAAGCGCCTGGTGGCCTGGAACGGGTCACCCGGGCGCTCCATAAGGTTCAGGAGCATCGCGTGGGTCACAGTGAAACTGGACGTCAGCGGCTCAGGCACGGACTCCACCAGCCGCTTGAACGTGGGCTCACCCCAGGAGACAAATCCCTCAGGAGGCTTCTTCTTCACCACCTGCCGCAACTTCTTTTGGTCATCGCCGAACTTGGCGGTTGCCTTGGCCATCGCCTTGGTGTTTTCCACCACGTGGTCCGGCGCCTGGACGACCACCGTCCCGGCAGTGTCGTACCCCGCGCGTCCGGCGCGTCCGGCAATCTGGTGGAACTCACGTGAGTTAAGCGATCTGGTGCGTACGCCGTCGTACTTGCTCAGAGCAGTCAACAACACGGTCCGGATGGGCACGTTGATGCCCACCCCCAAGGTATCGGTACCGCAGATGACTTTCAGCAGCCCGGCTTGGGCCAGTTGCTCCACCAAGCGGCGGTATTTGGGAAGCATGCCGGCGTGGTGGACACCGATACCGTGGCGGACCAGCCTGTTAAGGGTTTTTCCGAAACCGGCGGCGAACCGGAAACCTGCAATGAGCTCAGCGATCCGGTCTTTCTCCGCGCGGCTGCACATATTGATGCTCATGAGGTTCTGGGCACGCTCAATGGCTTCGGCCTGGCTGAAGTGGACCACGTACACCGGGACCTGCTTGGTGGACAGCAGTTCTTCCAAGCTCTCGTGGACCGGGGTCAGGTGGTAGTAGTAGTGCAGCGGGATAGGACGTTCGGCTGAGCTCACTGTGGTGGTGGACCGGCCAGTGAGTTCAGTCAGACCGGTTTCGAAGCGTGTGACGTCGCCCAGGGTCGCGGACATCAGGAGGAACTGTGCCTGGGGGAGTTCCAGCAGGGGTACCTGCCACGCCCATCCGCGCTGGGGATCGGAGTAGAAGTGGAATTCGTCCATGACCACAGAGCCGAGCTCCGCCGTCGAGCCTTCGCGGAGGGCAATGTTGGCCAGGATTTCAGCGGTGCAGCAGATGATTGGGGCATCCTGGTTGACGCCGGAATCGCCCGTAATCATTCCCACGTTCTCCGCGCCGAAGATGTCGCAGAGGGCAAAGAACTTTTCGGACACCAATGCCTTGATCGGAGCCGTGTAGTAGCTGCGCTGGCCCCGTGCCATCGCCTCGAAGTGTGCCGCGATGGCCACCAACGATTTTCCGGAGCCCGTGGGGGTGGCGAGGATGACGTTGGCGCCGGAGGCAAGCTCCATGATCGCCTCGTCCTGGGCCGGATACAGCTGTAACCCGCGGGTTTCCGTCCACTCCACGAACCGTGTGTAGATTTCGTCCGGGTCCAGGGGACCGGTGGCGGTGGAACCGGGAAGCTGCTCAAGAAGTTTCATTGGTTTCCAGCTTAGTGCCCGCACGGTTTAGGCTCGGCCCAGCAATGGTGGCAGATGCGAGGAGGCTTTGATGAAGTGGGATCCGTCCAAGTATGTGGAATTCGGAAACCATAGGGACCGTCCATTCCACGACCTCGTCGCGAGGGTCCAGGCCAGTGAACCCCGCACGGTAGTGGACCTCGGCTGTGGCCCCGGAAACCTTACTGCTACGCTCACCGAGCGCTGGCCAGGCGCCCGCATTGTTGGCCTGGACTCCTCTGCGGAGATGCTCGCTCAAGCAGGCGCCCTCACGCAGCAGTTCACGCATCTGGAATTTATACAGGGTGATATCGCGAAATGGTCGCCCGACGCCGATACCGATGTAGTTGTCAGCAATGCGGCGCTCCAGTGGGTTCCCGGTCACCAGGACATGCTGGCCGGCTGGCTGCGGGCCCTGCAGCCCGGGGCATGGTTTGCCTTGCAGGTTCCCGGCAATTTCACCTCTCCTTCCCACACCCTGATGCGGCACCTCGCGGAATCGCCCCAGTGGTCGGCCCGGCTGGACGGCGTTCTTCGACATGACGGTGCAGTAGGGAGCCCGGCGGACTACTTGGGAATCATGCTCGACGCCGGATGCTCGGCCGACGCTTGGGAAACCACCTACCAGCAGGTACTGCCGGGCAGTGACCCGGTCCTGCAATGGGTCCGCGGCACAGGTCTCCGTCCCTTGTTGGCGGCATTGTCCTCTGAAGAAGCTGCCGACTTCGAGACGGAGTACGCCGCAATGCTGCGCGAGGCCTATCCCGCAACAAGCCATGGAACCGTCTATCCGTTTCGACGCATTTTTGCCGTGGCACGGAAGAACGCGTGACGCCGTTGGATTCCCCGGGAGGGGAGGCAGCGACCTTCTTGCGCCGTGAGCTGCATGGTGATCTGCCTGGTCCTCGATGTGGATGTGCCTGTCGTCATGGCTTGTCCACTGCCGTCGTCGCTGGTCTAATTCTCGGCATGGACCAAGGACGCTTCCGACATCAAACGCCCCGCCACATGCCGGCACCCGGGCGGAGGTCGTTGTGACTCCCACCGGCGATTTCCCGGGCACCTGGCGGCCCAACACCACCAGCGCTGTCGCCCTCTTTGAACAGTTAAGGTTGCGGATCATCGAGCTCGCTGACTCGGGAGTCCTGGCGGTTGGAGCGAAACTGCCACCCGTGCGCAATCTGGCCGGCGTACTGGACGTCGCACCCCACACCGTCGCCCGGGCTTACAAAGAACTGGAAGCCGCGGGCGTCGTGGCAACCCGCGGTCGGAACGGCACCGTGGTCTGTGCCCGGGACGATCGCTGGGGAGCGCTGGCCGAGGTGGCCGGGCAGTATGCGTCCGCCGCGAAGGCACAGGGCGCCTCTTTCGCCGAGGCAGTCCAGCTTCTCGCCGCAGCGTATGACGCGGATTGATACCGATCGGTAGCATGTGAGGCACGACATGGAAATTCGAAGAAGTTTTCGATTAGCATTGGTAAGTGCCCAAAGCCTTAGCTGAAGATACCGCCATCGAATCCCCGAACAGCATCCCTGTGGTTCCTGACTCCAAACCCGCGAGGCCAGACCTCTCGCGGCTGGTGGTCAAGGGTGCCCGGGAACATAACCTGCGCAACGTGGACGTCGACCTTCCGCGCGATGCCATGATCGTGTTCACGGGACTCTCGGGTTCCGGTAAGTCATCGTTGGCTTTCGACACCATCTTCGCCGAAGGGCAGCGCCGCTACGTAGAGTCGCTGTCCGCGTACGCGCGCCAGTTCCTGGGCCAGGTGGACAAACCTGATGTCGACTTCATCGAGGGATTGTCGCCCGCGGTCTCCATCGACCAGAAATCCACCAGCAAGAACCCCCGTTCCACCGTGGGTACCATCACGGAGATCTACGACTACATGCGGTTGCTGTGGGCCCGCGTTGGCCGCCCGCACTGCCCCGTATGTGGCGAACCCATCGCCCGCCAGACACCGCAGCAGATTGTTGACCAGCTTCTGGAACTTGAGACAGGCACACGTTTCCAGGTCCTCGCCCCGGTGGTCCGCGGACGCAAGGGCGAATTCGTCGACCTGTTCAAGGAACTGACCGCCAAAGGCTATTCCCGTGCACGCGTTGACGGCGAGCTCGTCCAACTGAGCGATCCTCCCAAGCTGGGGAAGCAGTTCAAGCACACCATCGAAGTGGTGGTTGACCGCTTGGTGGTCAAGGAAGACATCAGCCAGCGGCTCACGGATTCCGTGGAGACCGCCCTGGGCCTGGCGGAGGGCCGTGTCCTGGTGGAGTTCGTGGATCTTGACCCCGCGGATCCCGGTCGTATCCGGGCTTTCTCCGAGAATCTTGCCTGCCCCAACGAGCACCCTTTGGCGATCGATGAAATCGAGCCCCGCTCGTTCTCCTTCAACAACCCCTTTGGTGCCTGCTCGGCATGCAGCGGCATCGGAACCAAGCTTGAAGTCGACGAAGAACTCATCGTCCCCAATCCTGAACTCTCCTTGGGTGAAGGCGCCATTGCCCCGTGGTCCTTGGGAACGGCAACCACTGAGTACTGGAACCGCCTCCTTGAGGGCTTGGCCCATGAGCTCGGTTTCTCCATGAAGACGCCTTGGGAGAAACTCTCCAAAGAAGTCCGGAACACCGTGCTGCATGGCAAGGACCACAAGGTTGTTGTCCAGTACAAGAACCGTTTTGGCCGTGAACGCAAGTACAGCACGGGCTTTGAAGGCGCTATCCAGTACGTCCACCGGAAGCACGGTGAAACCGATTCCGACTGGGCCCGTGACCGGTACGAAGAGTACATGCGCCAGATTCCCTGCCCTGAGTGCAATGGTGCACGCCTCAACCCGGCATCGTTGTCCGTGTTGATCAACGGCAAGTCGATCGCAGCGGTTGCTGCCATGCCCATGCGCGAATGCGCTGAGTTCCTGGGCAGCCTGACCCTCACCAGCAGGGAAGCGCAAATCGCTAATCAGGTGCTGAAGGAGATCCAGGCCCGCCTGACCTTCCTTCTGGACGTGGGGTTGGAATACCTCAATCTCGAGCGGCCGTCAGGAACCCTGTCCGGCGGGGAGGCCCAGCGCATCCGGCTGGCAACCCAGATCGGTTCCGGCCTGGTGGGCGTCCTGTATGTCCTTGACGAGCCGTCCATCGGCCTCCACCAGCGTGACAACCGTCGACTCATCGAGACCCTTACCCGTCTCCGGGACCTCGGCAACACGCTGATTGTGGTGGAGCATGACGAAGACACCATTCACGAGGCTGACTGGGTGGTGGACATCGGACCAGGCGCCGGTGAGCACGGAGGCCAGGTGGTGCACTCAGGTACCTACAAGGAGCTGTTGGAGAACACGGATTCCCTGACGGGTGACTACCTGTCAGGACGCCGGAAGATCGACATTCCCACCAAACGCCGTAAGTACGACAAGAAGCGTGAGCTCAAGGTTGTCGGTGCCCGTGAGAACAACCTGAACAATGTCGATGCCACGTTCCCGCTGGGGCTCTTTACTGCGGTGACCGGCGTCAGCGGTTCCGGTAAGTCCACGCTGGTCAACGAGATCCTGTACAAGGTCCTCGCCAATAAGCTCAACGGTGCCAAGCAAGTGGCAGGACGGCACCGGACGGTGGCCGGCCTGGAACACCTGGACAAGGTGGTCCATGTCGATCAGAGTCCCATCGGGCGTACTCCGCGCTCCAACCCCGCGACGTACACCGGGGTGTTCGACAACATCCGCAAGCTCTTCGCCGAGACCACCGAAGCCAAGGTCCGTGGATACCTGCCCGGACGGTTCTCCTTCAACGTCAAGGGCGGTCGCTGCGAGGCGTGTTCGGGCGACGGCACCTTGAAGATCGAGATGAACTTCCTGCCGGACGTCTATGTTCCTTGCGAGGTCTGCCATGGTGCCCGGTACAACCGGGAAACCCTTGAAGTCCACTACAAGGGCAAAACCATTGCTGATGTCCTCAACATGCCCATTGAGGAGGGTGCCGAGTTCTTTGCCGCCTTCACCCCCATTGCACGCCACTTGACTACTCTGGTGGACGTTGGCCTTGGCTACGTGCGTCTGGGACAGCCGGCAACCACGCTGTCCGGTGGCGAGGCCCAGCGCGTGAAGCTTGCCGCAGAGCTGCAGAAGCGCTCCAACGGACGCAGCATCTATGTCTTGGACGAGCCCACCACGGGCCTGCACTTCGAGGACATCCGTAAGCTCCTGATGGTGCTTCAGGGCCTGGTGGACAAAGGCAATACGGTCATCACCATCGAGCACAACCTCGACGTCATCAAGTCCGCGGACTGGATTGTGGATCTGGGCCCCAACGGTGGCTCGGGTGGCGGAAAGATTGTTGCCACCGGAACACCCGAACAGGTGGCAACATCCACGGAGAGCCACACAGCAACGTTCCTGGCCGAGATTCTCGGATAGGCGCCAGAAGTATTCCGGTAGCGGCATGCGAGTTTCAGGCATGCCGCTACTCGTGAGAAACTAACCCGGTGACTCAAACAACGGTGCCCGTAATATTCGATCTGGACGGCACCCTTGTCGATCCAGCCGGCGGTATCACGGGAGGAATCTCCGAGGCCCTCCGTGAATTGAACCTTCCCGTTCCTGGGCAGGCCGTGCTGAATTCCATGGTGGGTCCCAAGCTCAGCGATTCCCTGCTGCATTTGGCCAACGTCCCGGAAACCCTGGTCAATGAAACCATTGAGCGTTACCGGCGCCATTACAAGGAAACGGGTATCGGGCAGAGCAAGCTTTACCCCGGGATCTTCGAACTTCTTGAGTACTTTGCTGAATCCGGCCGGGCTGTAGCAGTTGCTACTCAGAAGCCGCAGTCCATTGCGAGGCTCGTCCTCGAACACCATAAAATTGCTGATTTCTTCGTGTCCATACGCGGGGCGGCTGACAACGAGTCCCTGGAAGCGAATACGGCATCCGGCAAAGTCGAGATTGTTGGGGCAGCCTTGGCTGACCTGCATTCACAGCCGGCAGTGATGGTGGGAGACAGGCATCAGGACGTCGCAGGAGCCATGGCAAACGGCCTGGATTGCATCGGGGTGGCCTGGGGATTCGCCCCGGACGGTGAACTCGAAGAAGCCGGCGCTGTGGCCGTAGTGCAAACCGCAGCCGAATTGCGGATCAAAATTGAAGAACTTGACGCTGTCCGTGCGGCAGCCCTGAGCGAGGTACAAAACGATGGCAGTCTTTGATGCGATCCGGTGGACAACCCGTGGACTGATTTCCTCCACGTGCCGGCCTACTGTCATTGGTTTGGAGAACGTTCCCAAAGAGGGGCCCTTCATTGTGGCCCCCAACCACCTTTCCTTCCTTGACAGCGTGATCGTCCAGGCTCTGATGCCGCGTCCGGTCGCCTTTTTTGCCAAGGCCGAATACTTCACCACCAAGGGCGTCAAAGGTGCCGTCATGAAGTCCTTCTTCGAAGCCGTGGGATCCATTCCGGTGGAACGAGGTGAGCAGGCTGCCAGCGTGCAGGCGCTCAAGACCCTGCTGGACATCCTCGAGTCAGGCAAGGGCATCGGCATCTACCCCGAGGGCACCAGATCGCGCGATGGCATCCTCTACCGTGGGCGTACGGGCGTGGGGTGGCTTGCCCTGACCACAGGCGCGCCTGTCATTCCCGTGGGCCTGATCGGGACCGAAAGGCTGCAGCCTGCGGACAAGAACGCAGTAAGGCCACAGCACTTCACCATGAAGGTGGGCGAGCCGCTCTATTTCGAGAAGACCGGGCCGGACCACTCGCTTCCGGCGCGGCGTGAAGTCACCGACAGGATCATGGACGCCATCGCCCTGCTCAGCGGCCAGGAACGCTCTGCAAGCTACAACCAGAGCAAATCCGTCGACTAGCAGCAGCTGCCGGGGGATGACGTGGCAATGGTTGTCGTTCCGGTTCACTAGACTGGAAACGTGGCAGATCCAGCAAGTTACCGGCCCCAAACAGGTGAGATTCCGACCACCCCGGGCGTCTATCGATTCCGCGACCCCCATGGCCGGGTCATCTATGTAGGCAAGGCAAAGAATCTCAGGTCCAGGCTTAATTCCTACTTTGCCAACCCTGCAGGACTGCTTCCCAAGACCCACGCCATGGTGCATGCGGCCAGCAGCGTCGAATGGACCGTGGTGGGCAGCGAGCTGGAATCGTTGCAGCTGGAATACACGTGGATCAAAGAGTTCAAGCCGCGCTTCAACGTAGTTTTCCGCGACGACAAAACCTATCCCTACCTTGCCGTCACCATGGGGGAGAAGTACCCCCGGGTGCAGGTCATGCGAGGTGAGCGCAGGAAGGGCACCAAGTACTTCGGGCCCTACACCGCCGGCGCCATCCGCGAAACGATGGATACCCTGCTGCGGGTTTTCCCGGTCCGCAGCTGCAGCGCGGGCGTCTTCAAGCGCGCGGAATCCAGCGGGCGTCCTTGCCTGCTCGGCTACATCGACAAATGTTCGGCCCCTTGCGTCGGCCGGGTGAGTCCGGATGAACACCGCAACCTCGCCGAGGATTTCTGTTCCTTCATGGGCGGCGAAGCGAAACGATTTATAAGCCGCCTGGAAAAGGACATGGCAGCAGCCGTGGCCGAACTCGACTACGAGCGGGCTGCCGGGCTCAGGGACGACATCATCGCGCTCCGGAAGGTTTTTGAGCGCAATGCCGTGGTCCTCGCCGAAGATACCGACGCTGACGTCTTCGCGCTCCACGACGACGAACTGGAGGCTTCCGTGCAGGTCTTCCACGTCCGCGGTGGCCGGGTCCGCGGACAGCGTGGCTGGGTGGTCGAGAAAGTTGAAGATGCCACGACCCCAGAGTTGATCGAACATTTGCTGCAGCAGGTCTACGGCGAGGACAGCGAGGTCCAGGGCCGGATTCCCCGCGAAGTCCTGGTGCCGGAAGCACCCAGCAACCATGCCGAACTCACTGAGTGGCTGGGCGGGCTGCGTGGTGCCAAGGTGGACATCCGCGTGCCCCAGCGTGGTGACAAGGCCGCCCTGATGTCCACGGTGCGCGAGAACGCGGAGCAAGCCCTCAAATTGCACAAGACCCGCAGGGCCGGCGACATCACTGTCCGCTCCGTGGCGCTTCAGGAATTGCAGGAAGCCCTGGAAATTCCGGTTCCCTTGCTGCGGATAGAGTGCTTCGATATTTCGCACGTGCAGGGCACCAACGTGGTGGCCTCCATGGTGGTGGTGGAGGACGGTCTGCCCAAGAAAGCGGACTACCGCAAGTTCTCCATCACGGGCGCAGCGGCAGCTGACGACACCGCGGCGATGCATGACGTCCTGACCCGGCGGTTCCGGCATTACCTGACGGACAAGGCTGCCCAGGTCCCCGTGATATCCGGCGAGATCGTCAACCCGACGCGTGCGGGGGCCAAGAGCAACACTGAAGCCCCGCCGTCGGACCCCACGATGCCGGCCCCCAAGGCCAAGTTCGCGTACCCGCCCAACCTTGTGGTGGTGGACGGCGGGCAGCCGCAGGTCAACGCCGCCAAGCGTGCGCTGGCGGAGCTCGGCATCGACGACGTCTACGTGGTGGGCCTTGCCAAGCGCCTGGAAGAAGTCTGGCTGCCTGACAGCGACTTCCCGGTCATCCTGCCGAGGACATCGCAGGGACTGTATCTACTTCAACGGATCCGTGACGAAGCCCACCGCTTCGCCATCACTTTCCATCGGCAGAAGCGCGGGAAGGCCATGACGGTATCCGTCCTGGACGGGGTGCCGGGCCTTGGTGAAGCCAAGCGCAAGGCTTTGGTGGCGCACTTCGGCTCGCTGAAAAAGATCAAAGCGGCTTCCGTTGAAGAGCTCACGTCTGCCAAAGGTATCGGCCCTGCGCTGGCAGCTGCCGTGGTTCAACACCTGGGTAAGACGGAAGACTCCGCCGGGGCAGTCCCGGCGATCAACATGACCACCGGCGAAATCCTTGAATCTTAGCTAGGGTTAGAACCTGGCCGATGGCCGCATCAGCGGCCACCGGCTCTTGAACATGTCGAGGGTGCGTTGACCCAAGGGGAGCGCACCTCAGGCCGTAAACACCACTTCGGACGAAACGGGGAACAACTCATGGATGAGGCAACGGCAGGGTCCGGAACGGAGCAGGACGGCCTCACGCCCGTCAAGCCCCCGGAGGCGGAACTGCTGGTCGTCACCGGCATGTCAGGGGCAGGACGCAGTACGGCCTCGGATGCCCTGGAAGACCACGGCTGGTATGTGGTGGACAACCTCCCACCGCAGATGCTGGGAACCCTGGCCGAAATTGTCTCGCATGCTCCCAAATCCATTCCCAAGCTGGCGGTGGTGGTGGATGTCCGCAGCAAGGACCTCTTCACTGACATCCAGACGGCGCTGGGCGCGCTCAGCGCCAGCGGCATCACCTTCCGGGTGCTCTTCCTGGACGCCAATGATGACGTCCTGGTCCGCCGTTTCGAGCAAGGACGCCGTCCGCATCCCCTGCAGGGCGGCGGCAGGATCCTTGATGGCATCGGGGTCGAGCGCGAGGTCCTGCGGGAACTGCGCGAGCATGCCGACGTCGTGCTGGACACCTCCGACTTCAATGTCCACGGCCTGGCAACAGCCATCACCGAACTGTTCAGCGACACAGGCCCGGTGACCCTGCGCCTGAACGTCATGAGCTTTGGATTCAAGTACGGACTCCCTGTGGATGCCAACTTCGTGGCCGATGCCCGTTTTATTCCCAACCCGCACTGGGTTCCCAAGCTTCGGCCCCATACAGGGCTGGATGAGGACGTCAGCAACTACGTGCTGGCTGCCGATGGCGTGCACGAGTTCGTGGACAGGTACGTACGGGCCCTGGAGCCTGTCCTGGACGGCTACCGCCAGGAGAACAAGCACTACGCTACCTTGGCTGTTGGCTGCACTGGAGGCAAGCACCGATCGGTGGCGGTCGCCGTCGAACTTTCGAAGCGTTTGGCGCAGTATCCCCGTGTCACAGTCACCACCACCCACCGAGACCTGGGACGCGAGTAGTGGGCGTCCTCACCGGCCCACTGCCCCTGATCCCGCCCAAAGGCGTCCCCGGCAGCCAGCAAAAGAAAAGTCCGTCAGTGGTTGCCCTGGGTGGCGGCCACGGACTGGCGGCGTCGCTGTCGGCACTGCGCCTGCTCACCTCCGAGCTGACGGCAATCGTCACAGTAGCGGACGACGGCGGCTCGTCCGGGCGTCTTCGCGAGGAGTACGGCGTCCTTCCGCCCGGCGACCTGCGGATGGCGCTCAGCGCCCTGTGCGACGATACCGACTGGGGCCGGACCTGGCGGGACGTCATGCAGCACCGTTTCAATGCCGGGTCCGCCAAAGGCGGCTCACTGGACCATCACGCCATGGGCAATCTGCTGATCGTGACCCTGTGGGAGCTCTTGGGAGATACGGTTGCCGGCCTGAAGTGGGCCGGCGCCCTGCTGGGAGCCAGGGGCCAGGTGCTGCCCATGTCCAGCGTTCCCCTCACCATTGAGGGCCAGGCCCACATTGACCTTCCGGGAGGTGGCCAGGAACTGCGTACGGTCCGGGGCCAGGCCAAATGCGCTGTGGCGGGCAAGCTTGAAGACGTCAGGCTGCTGCCTGAGGATGCTCCGGCCTGCACAGAAGCCCTGACGGCCATCGAACTGGCTGACTGGGTCATCCTTGGACCCGGTTCCTGGTACACCTCGGTCCTGCCGCATCTGCTGCTGCCTGAGCTGCGCCAAGCCCTGGGCGACACCGCTGCGAAGCGCTGCCTCACCATGAACCTTGACGTCGAAACCAAGGAAACCTCGGGCATGACGGCCGCGGACCATCTGGATGTCCTGCGCCGCTATGCACCTGAATTCAGCGTCGATGTGGTCCTTGCGGATCCTGCTGCAATCCAGGACCTCAAAGCCTTCGAGAAGGCCGCGGGGATGATCGGGGCTGAAGTGGTGTTGGGTAGAGTGGGGGCGTCGAGGCGCCGCCCCGTCCATGATCCACTGCTGCTGGCAGCGGCGTACCACGATATTTTCGGGAACAGTTAGGAATACGCGATGGCACTTACTGCGTCGGTCAAGGACGAACTGTCCCGGCTGGACATCAAAAAGTCTTCAGTCCGCAAGGCTGAAGTTTCGGCAATGCTGCGCTTCGCGGGTGGCCTGCACATCATTTCGGGCAGGATCGTCATCGAGGCTGAAGTCGACCTCGCTTCCACGGCACGCCGCCTCCGGGCCGCGATCGCGGAAGTGTACGGCCACCAGAGCGAAATCATCGTCGTTTCCGGTGGCGGCCTGCGCCGGGGAAGCCGCTATGTTGTCCGTGTGGTCCGGGACGGTGAAGCACTCGCCCGCCAAACGGGCCTGCTGGACGGACGCGGACGTCCTGTGCGAGGGCTGCCCTCGGTGGTGGTCAACGGCTCGGCTGCAGACGCCGAGGCTGTCTGGCGGGGAGCGTTCCTCGCCCACGGTTCACTCACTGAGCCGGGTCGTTCTTCCTCGCTGGAAGTCACGTGCCCCGGCCCCGAATCCGCGCTGGCACTCGTTGGGGCTGCCAGGCGGCTCGGCATCCAGGCCAAGGCCCGTGAGGTGCGCGGAGTGGATCGCGTAGTCATCCGAGACGGAGACACCATTGCTGCCCTCCTGACCCGCATGGGTGCGCATGACGCGCTGATGGTGTGGGAAGAACGGCGCATGCGCAAGGAAGTCCGGGCGACGGCCAACAGGCTTGCCAACTTTGACGACGCCAACCTGCGCCGGTCTGCCCAGGCAGCAGTGGCCGCGGGTGCCAGGGTGGACCGTGCCCTGGAAATCCTGGGAGACGACGTACCGGACCATCTCAAGTACGCCGGGGAGCTCCGTGTTGCCCACAAGCAGGCCAGCCTGGATGAACTCGGACGCCTGGCGGATCCGCCCATGACCAAGGACGCCATTGCGGGTCGCATCCGCCGCCTCCTCGCCATGGCGGATAAGCGGGCCCTCGACCTGGGCATCCCGGGTACTGAGGCAAATGTGACTCCGGAAATGATGGACGAGTAGTCCGCACCCATAGAATCGAAAATGCGTGGAGGAAATACTGCGAGGCCACCCGGGGTTGTTCCCGATGGAGGCAAGAGCAGGCTTCTTCGCCAAGGATTTCCGGCCAGCATGCTGGCCGGATGACATAACGAGAGTTACCAACCCGGACGTCAGTCCATTACATTGGAGGATTTCGTGACAGAGTACGTTCTGCCCGAGCTCGGCTATGACTATGCAGCACTCGAGCCGCACATTTCGGCAAAGATCATGGAGCTGCACCACAGCAAGCACCATGCTGCTTACGTTGCAGGCGCCAACAATGCCCTCTCCCAGCTGGCCGATGCCCGCGAGAAGGGTGACTACGCCAACATCAACCGTCTCTCCAAGGACCTCGCGTTCCACACCGGCGGACACATCAACCACTCCGTTTTCTGGAACAACATTTCCCCGGACGGCGGCGACAAGCCCGAAGGTGAGCTCGCAGCAGCCATCGATGACGCCTTTGGTTCGTTCGACGCTTTCCGTGCGCAGTTCAGCGCTGCCGCACTTGGCTTGCAGGGTTCCGGCTGGGCTTTCCTGGCCTACGAGCCCATCGGTGGCAACCTGCTCATCGAGCAGCTCTACGATCAGCAGGGCAACGTTGCAGTAGGTACCACGCCGCTCCTGATGCTGGACATGTGGGAGCACGCCTTCTACCTGGACTACGTCAACGTCAAGGCTGACTACGTCAAGGCCTTCTGGAACATCGTCAACTGGGCGGACGTTGCAAAGCGCTTCGAAGCCGCGCGCGCCAACGCCACGGGCCTCATCGTCCTTTAGTTGGTGAGCCCCGGTTCACGCCGATGTAACAAAAGTCACTTTTTGCGTGAATTGGGGCCAAATGCTGGAAAGCCTGCCTCCGCAGTTGCGGGGGCAGGCTTAGTTAAACGTAAGATGGATCACGGAAGGCGGTTAGCCTTCAGCAACGTGGCTGGTCGCCCTCCGATCTGATAATCACCTCTGCCCAAAGACGTGCGGGGTCTGTTGGTTGGAAATAATAAATCCGACTCACTAGGCGTGCTTGCAAGAGCACCAAGGAGATTGACACATAGTGACCACCCGTATTGGTATCAACGGCTTCGGCCGCATCGGCCGTAACTACTTCCGCGCAGCACTGGCCCAGGGCGCAGACCTTGAGATCGTCGCCGTCAACGACCTCACCAGCCCCGAGACTCTCGCCCACCTCCTGAAGTACGACTCCGTCGGTGGACGCCTCGCCCAGACCGTGGAAGTTGTCGATGGAAACCTGGTAGTCGATGGCAAGTCCATCAAGGTCCTGGCTGAGCGCGATCCCGCCAACCTTCCCTGGGGCGAATTGGGCGTTGACATTGTCATCGAGTCCACCGGCTTCTTCACCAAGGCCGCAGCAGCCCAGAAGCACATTGATGCCGGCGCCAAGAAGGTCCTCATCTCGGCTCCCGCAAGCGACGAAGACATCACCATCGTCATGGGCGTCAACCACGAGCTTTACGATCCCGCAGCGCACAACATCATCTCCAACGCCTCCTGCACCACCAACTGCCTCGGCCCGCTGGCCAAGGTAGTCAATGACGCCTTCGGCATCGAGCGTGGCCTCATGACCACGGTCCACGCCTACACGGCCGACCAGAACCTGCAGGACGGACCGCACGGCGATCTCCGCCGCGCCCGTGCCGCCGCCATCAACATGGTTCCTACGTCCACCGGTGCAGCCAAGGCAATCGGACTGGTCCTGCCGGAGCTCAAGGGCAAGCTGGACGGCTACGCCATCCGCGTTCCGGTCCCCACGGGTTCCGCTACGGACCTCACGGTCACCGTCTCCCGCGAAGTAACGGTTGAAGAAGTCAACGCAGCAGTCAAGGCTGCCGCTGAGTCAGAACAGTTCGCCGGCATCCTTAGCTACACCGACGCTCCCATCGTGTCCTCTGACATCGTCGGAGACCCGGCGTCTTCCATCTTCGACTCCGGCCTGACCAAGGTCATTGGCAACCAGGTCAAGGTTGTTTCCTGGTACGACAACGAGTGGGGTTACTCCAACCGTCTCGTAGACCTCACGGAGCTCGTCGCATCCAAGCTGGGCTAGGGTAGACACATGACATCTCACACCCTCAACGAACTCATCGCTGAAGGTGTCCGCGGGCGGTACATTCTGGTCAGAAGTGACCTCAATGTGCCGCTCGACGGCTCTACAGTGACCGACGACGGCCGCATCAAGGCCTCACTTCCGGTCCTCAAGAAGCTCTCGGACGCCGGTGCCCGTGTGCTCGTTACCGCACACCTTGGACGCCCCAAGGGCGCTCCCGAAGAAAAGTACTCCTTGAAGCCCGCTGCGGCCCGCCTTGCGGAGCTGGCGGACTTCCCGGTACAGCTCGCCGCCGACACGGTGGGGGACTCCGCCAAGGAGCTCTCATCCGGCCTCAACGACGGGGACGTACTCATCTTGGAGAACGTTCGCTTCGATGCCCGCGAAACCAGCAAGGACGACGCCCAGCGCGGCGCCTTCGCCGACGAGCTGGTTGCCCTCACGGGAAGTAACGGCGCCTTCGTGGACGATGCCTTTGGAGCGGTCCACCGCAAGCACGCGAGCGTTTATGACGTGGCCACCCGGTTGCCGTCCTATCTGGGCGACCTCGTCCACACCGAGGTAGAGGTTCTCCGGAAGCTCACCACGGACACGCAGCGCCCGTATGTCGTAGTTCTTGGTGGCTCCAAGGTCTCGGACAAGCTGGCGGTGATCGAGAACCTTCTGGGCAAAGCGGACACCATCCTTGTTGGCGGCGGCATGCTCTTTACTTTCTTGGCCGCAGCAGGCCATAAGGTTGCGGGAAGCCTTCTTGAGGAGGACCAGATCCCCGTAGTCCAGGACTACCTCCAGCGCGCTTCGGCTGCGGGTACCTCCTTTGTGATCCCCACCGACGTAGTAGTGGCCAGCCGCTTTGCAGCTGATGCAGACCACGAGGTCGTCAGGGCGGACGCCATTGAGGACAGCGCTTTCGGAGCTTCCGGTATCGGCCTGGACATCGGACCGGAATCCGCTTCCGCGTTCGCAGCCCAGATCGAAGGCGCCAAGACCGTCTTCTGGAACGGCCCCATGGGTGTCTTCGAATTCGAGGCCTTCTCCAGCGGCACGCGGGCCATCGCCCAGGCGTTGACGGATACGGTTGCCTTCACCGTTGTGGGGGGTGGCGATTCCGCCGCAGCCGTTCGGACCCTAGGGTTCGAGGACTCGCAGTTCGGACACATCTCCACTGGTGGTGGCGCAAGCCTGGAATACCTTGAAGGCAAGGAACTTCCCGGCCTGAGCGTCCTGGACCGCTAAGCACCATCCGGCCGGCAGGACGCCATCGCGTTCTGCCGGCCGTTCCATATTTCAACGCATTCTTTGGAGTTCATGTGACTACCTCTGCCAACGGCAACTTTGTCCGCAAGCCCTTCATCGCCGGCAACTGGAAGATGAACATGGACCACGTCCAGGGCATCACCTTGCTGCAGAAGCTCGCCTGGACGCTGTCCGACGCCAAGCACGACTACAACCGTGCCGAGGTTGCCGTCTTCCCGCCGTTCACGGACCTCCGTGGCGTCCAGACGCTGGTCCAGGGTGACGACCTCGAGGTGGTCTACGGTGGCCAGGACCTCTCGCAGTTCGACTCCGGAGCCTACACCGGTGATATCTCCGGTCAGTTCCTCAGCAAGTTGGGCTGCACCTACGTCCTGGTGGGCCACAGTGAGCGCCGCACCGTCCACAACGAATCCGACGACGTCCTGAACGCCAAGGTCAAAGCTGGGTTCCGCCACGGCGTCATCCCTGTCCTCTGCGTCGGCGAAGGCCTCGAGATCCGCCAGGCAGGAACGCATGTGGAGCACACCCTTGCCCAACTGCGCGCCGGTGTTGAAGGACTCACGGCTGAGCAGGCTGCGGAACTCGTGGTTGCCTACGAACCCGTCTGGGCCATCGGCACGGGCGAAGTTGCCGGTCCGGAGGATGCACAGGAAATGTGTGCAGCCATCCGAGCCGAACTTGCCGAACTCTTCGACGAGACCGTCGCAGCAAAGACCCGTCTCCTTTATGGCGGTTCCGTCAAGGCCAACAATGCAGCCGCCATCATGGCCGAAAGTGACGTTGACGGATTGCTTGTGGGTGGCGCAAGCCTGGACCCCGCTGAGTTTGCTAACATTGTCAGGTTCGAGAGCCACCTCGTCACGGACTAGTCCGGCTCCCGTTTTCCGCTTCTTCGAAAGGCCGTCGTGGACGTTCTTCAAGTCATTCTGCAGATCCTGCTGGGAATCACCAGTCTTCTGCTGACGCTGCTCATTCTCCTGCACAAGGGACGTGGCGGCGGTTTGTCCGACATGTTCGGTGGCGGAATGAGCTCCGGATTGAGTTCGTCCGGTGTAGCCGAGCGCAACCTGAACCGCTTCACCATCATTCTCGGTATCACATGGGGAGCTGTCATCATCGGCCTTGGCCTGATCATGCGCTTCACCTCAGGTGGCGACTCCTAGTCCCCACCTCAACGGATCTATCACAAGAGGAGTGGTTCCTTCCCAGGGACCACTCCTCTTTTTGTTGGTTACCCATCCCCAGTGCCGTCGTCGAGCACTTCGCACTAGAATGTCCGTGTTGGCCGAAAGGCCCACGGGCCGTGACGGCCGACCACCGAGTCGCTAGGGGTTCGAAAATGGTTCATGGCACGCCAGGATATCGGGGCACCCGCGTAGGTGTGGCCCAAGGTTCTACTCCGAGAAACCAAAGCGACCATGGCGGGGGAGTCCAGCTGCCGCGGATTCGGGTTCCCTATTGGTGCGCCAAAGGACACGAAACCCGGCTTGTTTTTCTTAAACTGCCGGACGAGCAAATTCCCAGGACCTGGGACTGCCCTAAGTGCGGCCTTCCGGCCTCCCGTGATCCCGGCCGTCCGGCCTCGGCCCGGCCAGAGGACGAGCTCTTCAAATCGCACCTCGATTACGTTAAAGAGAGACGCTCCAGCCAAGACGCAGAAATTGTCCTGACTGGAGCGTTGGAGCGGCTACGCGCCCGCGGGGTCCTTCCGGACCAGCTGCTGGGGGACGCGTGAGGCTGCGTTCTCGTCTATAAGCCACAGGGTCCGCGCACGGCCAACGGGACCGGAGGCGGGCACCTGGACCGGGTTGGCGCCAGCCAAGGCCAGGCCAACAGCTCCTGCCTTATCTTCGCCGGCAACAACCATCCAGATCTCCTGGGCGGTGTTGATGGCGGGCAGCGTCAAGGAGATACGCGACGACGGCGGCTTGGGCGAGTTCTCGACACCCACCACCGTGCGTTTCTTCTCACGGACGCCGGCCTGCTCGGGAAAGAGCGACGCCACGTGGGCGTCCGGGCCCACGCCAAGAAGCAGGACATCAAAGCGCGGCAGGAGGCCAGGCTCGTCGGAGCGGCTATCAGACATGTCAGCTGCATGCTCGGCTTCGGCTGCTGCCTTGAGTTCCTCGGCATAGGCAAAGGCGGCTTCGTCAGCTGTGGCAAAGTCGTCCGCCGAGCCGGGCTCGTGGACCCTGGCAGGATCTACAGCCAGGTGGGCCAGCAGGGCCTGGTGCGCTTGACGGGTATTCCTGTCCTCGCTGTCAGCAGCAACGAAGCGTTCATCACCCCACCAGAAGTTAACTTTTGACCAGTCGACGGCCGGTGCTGCAGCTGAATCGGCCACAGCCTTCAGCGTTCCGATTCCGACGGTGCCGCCGGTCAGGACCACCGTGGCCTCGCCGTGCTTGTCCTGGACATCCACAAGCTTGGTAATGAGGCGTGCCGCGATGGCGGCCATCAACACCTTGGAGTCGGGATGGATGCTAACTCTTGGCTCAGCGTGCACTTGTCTGGACTCTCCTCTGGCTGGTAAGTGGCAGTCCCATCGTAATCACTTCTCCGAAGACTTCGTCGGGGTCGAGCCGTCGGAGTTCTTCGGCGAGGCAATCTTTAAGGCTGCGCCGGGGGAGGGTGATACGCTGTGCCGGCTGTCCAGGTTGGGTCAGTTCCGCCACGGACAGTCCGGGACGGAAAAGCTGGACATCGCCGCTTGCACGGGTCAGCCGGACCCGCCGAATGCCGGTACCTGCAGGGTCCGCCACAATCGTGACGGGCGCCTCCAGCGCCAGGCTCAGCCAGGCAGCCAGCAGCAGGGTGCTGGGAGAGTCCGATGCGCCTTCCACAGCCACGGCTGAGACGGGGTCGCTGTCGACTTGGTCGAAGACAGCTGCGAGTTGCATGCGCCAGTTGGTCAGGCGGGTCCAGGCAAGGTCGGTGTCGCCGGCTTTGTACGTTGCCCGGATGTTCTCCAGTGCCCGGCGGGGGTCAGGTTCGTTGGCGGAGTCGGTGATGCGGCGGTGCGCGATGCGGCCGATGGAGGTTTCGCAGGCGCTTTCCGGGGCTCCGTGCGGCCACCAGGCAACGATCGGGGCATCCGGCAACAGCAGGGCGGCCACCAGGGATTCGCTCTCGTGGGCCATGTGCCCATGCCCGCGCAGGACGATGACCTCGGATGCGCCGGCGTCGCCGCCGACACGGATTTGAGCATCAAGACGGTCAGGACCCTCAACGCCGGCGTCGGCCAGGACAATGATCCGGCAGGGGTGTTCCCGGCTGGCTTCATTGGCGGCCTCTATGGCTTCTTCTTCCTGCCCGGACTTGGTCACCACCACCAGGGTCAGGACACGGCCCAAGGCGATGACGCCGCCCTGTTCACGCAGCGACATGATCTTCTTGGAGATCTTGGAGGTGGTGGTATCGGGAAGATCTACAATCATGGCCTTCTCCAGGTTCGTCCGTCACGGGCGAGCAGGTCATCGGCCGAGGCCGGTCCCCAACTGCCGGGTGCATAGGGTTGCGGTTGTTCGTCCAGGCCGGCCCAGTATTCCTCGAACGGGTCCAGGATCTTCCAGGACAATTCCACTTCCTGGTGGCGCGGGAAGAGCGGCGGTTCACCCAGGAGTACGTCCAGAATGAGTCGCTCGTAGGCTTCGGGGCTGGACTCCGTGAAGGAGTGGCCGTAGCCAAAGTCCATGGTGACGTCGCGGACTTCCATCTGGGTGCCCGGGACCTTGGAACCGAAACGGATGGTGGCGCCTTCGTCGGGCTGGACGCGGATCACCACGGCGTTCTGGCCGAAGTCGTCCTCACCATGGTCGCGGAACAACAGGTTCGGCGCGCGCTTGAACACCACGGCGATTTCGGTGACACGACGACCCAAACGCTTACCGGCGCGCAGGTAGAACGGCACACCGTTCCAGCGGCGGGTGTTGATGTCCACCCGGATCGCAGCATACGTCTCGGTCTTGGAATCGGCAGGGATGCCGTCCTCATCCAGGTAACCGAGTACTTCTTCGCCGCCCTGCCAGCCACCGGTGAACTGACCACGTGCGGAGTGGGTGGAGAGGTCGTCGGGCAGCTTGACCGCCGCGAGGACTTTTTCCTTCTCCGCCCTCAAATCATCGGCATTAAAGGAAATGGGCTCCTCCATCGCCGTCAACGCCAGCAACTGGAGCAGGTGGTTCTGGATGACATCGCGGGCAGCACCCACGCCGTCGTAATACCCTGCACGCCCGCCGGTGCCGATGTCCTCGGCCATGGTGATCTGGACGTGGTCCACGTAGTTGGCGTTCCAGAGCGGCTCAAACAACTGGTTCGCGAAGCGCAAAGCCAGGATGTTTTGCACCGTCTCTTTGCCGAGGTAGTGGTCAATCCTGAACACGGCATCGGCCGGGAACACGGATTCGACGATGTCGTTCAGCTGGCGGGCGGACTCGAGGTCATGCCCAAACGGCTTCTCGATCACCACACGTCGCCATTGGCCAGGCTTGGCCTGGGCAAGGCCATGCTTGGACAGCTGGCGGCAGACCTGTTCAAAGGCCTTGGGTGGGATCGACAAGTAGAAGCCGTGGTTTCCGCGGGTTCCGCGGGTCTCATCCAGCTCATCAAGGACATCACCGAGGCGCTCAAAAGCGTCGTCGTCGTCGAACTCTCCCTGGACAAAGCGAATACCCGAGGCCAATTGCTCCCATACCGCTTCATCGAACTTGGTCCGGGCGTGGGCTTTGACGTTTTCCTTGACCTCGGCCGCGAAGTCAGCGTTGTCCCAGTCACGGCGGCCGAAACCAACCAGCGCGAAGCTGGGAGGCAACAGACCACGGTTGGCGAGGTCATAGACCGCCGGCATGAGTTTTTTACGGGCGAGGTCGCCGGTGACTCCGAAGAACACCAACGACGACGGCCCGGCGATGCGGTTCAGGCGCCGGTCCCGCGGATCCCGCAGAGGATTCCGCAGACCGGCGTTTTTCCTGCCGTTTTCAGTTTCTGGCATGTTTGGTTCTGTGCCTTAGCTTTCGAGTGCGCTGGCTTGGTCGGCCAACGCAGCGACGACTTCCTGGAGTTGGGCCACGCCGGCAGCACGTTCGGTGAGGTGCAGGCGCAAAACAGGACGGCCATGGCCTTCCAAGACCTGGGCGTCGCCCGAGGCCTGGGCGGCAATGAGCTGGCCGAAAGTGAAGGGCCGCTCCGGGATGTCCAGATCAGTGGAGGATGCTGCAGTGACCTGCAGGAATACTCCGATGGCCGGTCCGCCCTTGTGGAACTGGCCCGTGGAGTGAAGGAACCGCGGACCCCAACCGAATGTCACAGGACGCCCGCTGACGGCCGCGAGTTCATCCCGGATACCTTCAAGCGGCGCGTGGGAAATACGGTCGAGGTATGCCTGCACGCTCAAGTAGCCATCCGTGCCGAGCTGGCTGAGCAGTGCCTGCACAGCCTCGCTTACCGTTGAGGCGTTACCGAGCCATCCACCTCCGCGTACTTCCACAGCACCGTCGGTGAAGGCCGCGGGGGTGGGTTCGGGACGGGCGTCCAGCAAGCCGCGGGCTGCCACCTTGGCGGCCTCGACGTCGGGCTGGTCAAACGGGTTGATGCCCAGGAGCCGGCCCGCCACGGCGGTTGCGAATTCCCAGACAAACATCTGCGAGGCCAGCCCACCGGCGATGGCTACCTCGTTCCCACGAAGCTCGACGTCGGCATCCGCGCTGACCAGCCGCACCACCAGGACGTCGTCGGCACCGTTCAGGGCCTCAGGAGAGTCCGGGCCGGCAACGACAGGCAGGACGCCCGTACCCAGTTTGCCGGTGGATTCCGCAATGAGCTGTTCGGCCCAATCAGCGAAACCGACAATACCTGAGCCGTCTTCGGCGATGACCACCTTGTTGCGCAGCGGGCTGGTACCACCCAAAGCTATGCCCAGTGCCAGGCCGATGTTGTCGGCGGAGTCCTCGTTGAGGATCTCCGCAGCTTCCTCCGCCTCATCCAGGAAGGCCTGGATGTCCACACCGGCAAGCCCACAAGGGACCAGGCCGAACGCAGTCAGTGCTGAGAAACGGCCTCCCACGTTGGGGTCGGCGTTGAATACCGCGCGGTAGCCTGCCTCGCGCGACGCCTTATCCAGGGGCGACCCCGGATCAGTAACGATGATGATGCGGCTCCCAGCGTCGATGCCGGCGTCGTTGAACGCCTTCTCGAATACACGGCGCTGGGAGTCGGTCTCAACGGTGGAGCCGGACTTGGAGGAAACGACGATCGCCGTTTCCGCCAACCGATCCGCCAGGGCAGCACTGACCTGTTCAGGATCAGTGCTGTCCAGCACAGTCAGCTCGACGCCGGCAGTACCGGCAATGACCTCGGGAGCCAGCGAAGACCCACCCATGCCACACAGGACAATGCGGGTAACTCCTTCGGCACGAAGGGCGTCACGAAGTTCCAGAATGTCACCGACCAAGGCCTGGGACACTGTGGCGGCCTCTACCCAGCCGAGACGGATCGCAGACTCGGACTCTGCCTCAGGACCCCACAGAGTGTGGTCCTTAGCGAAAATCCGCGTGGCGATCCTGTCCTCAACCAGGCTGTCAATGTGCTGGGCGATGGCCTGTTGCGCGGCACCGCTGGCGTCGTAGCTGATTGTGCTCATGGTGGGTTAGGAAGCCTTCCGTGCGGTGGCGAGGGCGCCTTCGACGTCGGCGAGGAGTTCCTTCCAGGAGCCTACGAACTTCTCAAGGCCTTCGGTCTCAAGCAACGTCACGACGTCGTTGTAGGAAACGCCGAGGGCTTCGAGGGCGTTGAGGGTCTCGTTTGCCTCGTCGTAAGTGCCGGTGATGGTGTCACCAGTGACGACACCGTGGTCGAACGTGGCATCCAGCGTTTTCTCCGGCATGGTGTTGACCACGCCGGCTGCCACGAGTTCGGTCACGTAGAGGGTATCCGGGTAGGCAGGGTCCTTGACGCCGGTGGAGGCCCACAGCGGACGCTGCGGGAGGGCGCCGGCCTCTGCCAGCACTGCCCAGCGCTCGGTGGAGAAGAGCTCTTCGTAGACCTGGTAAGCCAGGCGTGCGTTGGCGACACCGGCCTTGCCCTTGAGTGCCTTGGCTTCATCGGTGCCGATGGCGTCGAGGCGCTTGTCGATCTCGGAGTCAACGCGGGACACGAAGAACGAAGCAACGGAGTGGATCCTGGAGAGGTCGTGGCCGTTCTCCTTGGCCTGCTCAAGGCCGGACTGGAAGGCGTTGATGACCGCGCGGTAGCGCTCCAGGGAGAAGATCAGGGTCACGTTGACGCTGATGCCCTCGGCCAGGGTAGCCGTGATGGCTTCGAGGCCTTCCAGGGTTGCTGGGATCTTGATGTGGACGTTGTCCTTGTTGACCTTGGCGTAGAGGTGCTTGGCCTCGGCGATGGTGCCGGCGGTGTCCCAGGCAAGGCGGGGATCCACCTCGATGGAAACGCGGCCGTCCACACCATTGGTGGCGGCGGCTACCGGTGCAAAGAGATCGCAGGCGTCTGCGACATCAGTGGTGGTGATTTCAAAAATGGTCTCTTCGACGCTGGCGCCGGCCGCGGCCTGCGCTGCGATGATGGCGTCGTAGTCCGTGCCGGCGGTGATCGCGGCGTGGAAGATGGACGGGTTGGTGGTCACGCCAACCACGTTCTTTTCGTCGATGAGCTTCTGCAGGGTGCCTGTGTCCAGGCGGGTGCGGGAGAGGTCATCGAGCCAGATGGAAACGCCGGCGTCGGAAAGCTGCTGCGTGGGAGTGCTAGACATGTGTTTTTCTCCTGTGAGAGGGGAGCAGACTGTTATGCGTTGACGTCTGCGAGGGAGTCTTTGGCTGCGGCTGCGACGGCTTCGGCGGTGATGCCGAATTCGTTGAAGAGCCGCTTGTAGTCGGCCGAGGCACCGAAGTGCTCAAGGGAGATGGAGCGGCCGGCGTCGCCGACGAATTCGCGCCAGCCGAGTGCAAGGCCGGCTTCAACAGAAACGCGGGCTTTCACGGAAGCGGGGAGCACGGATTCGCGGTAGGCCTCGTCCTGCTTGTTGAACCACTCAACGCAGGGCATGGAGACAACGCGGGCTGCGATGCCTTCGGCCTGGAGGGCTTCGCGGGCCTGGACTGCCAGCTGGACTTCGGAGCCGGTGCCGATCAGGATGACCTGGGCGTCAACGGTTTCGCCGTCCTTGGAAGCTTCGGCCAGCACGTAGCCGCCCTTGGCAACGCCTGCGGTGGAACCGAACGTGTCACCGGTTGCTTCACCTTCGCCGCGGGCGTAGGTGGGGATGTTCTGACGGGTCAGGACGATACCTGCCGGGTTCTCGTGGTTCTCCAGCATGGCCTTCCATGCCGCGGAAACCTCGTTCGCATCACCGGGACGGACAACGTCCAGGCCCGGGATGGCGCGCAGCGAAGCGAGCTGCTCAACCGGCTGGTGGGTGGGGCCGTCTTCGCCCAGGCCGATGGAGTCGTGTGTCCATACGTACAGGGACGGAACACCCATCAGCGCGCCAAGGCGGATGGCCGGGCGCTGGTAGTCGCTGAAGATGAGGAACGTACCGGAGAAAGCGCGGGTACGGCCATGCAGGGAAATGCCGTTCACAATCGACGCAGCAGCGTGCTCACGGATACCGAAGTGCAGCACCCGTCCGTACGGGTTGCCCTTCCAGGCGTCCGTGGAGCGCGAGGTCGGGATGAACGACGGCGAGCCTTCGATCGTGGTGTTGTTGGACTCGGCGAGGTCGGCCGAACCGCCCCACAGCTCCGGCAGGACCGGGCCGATGGCGTTCAGGACCTTGCCCGAAGCCGCGCGGGTGGAAACGTCCTTGCCTGCTTCGAACACGGGAAGCGCAGCATCGATGCCCACGGGGAGCTTCTTCGCTTCAACGCGTTCCAGCAGGGCAGCGGCGTCCGGGTTGGCGGACTGCCATGCCTCGAACGAGCTCTGCCAGGCAGCGCGTGACTCGGCGCCACGGTCCAGGACCTTACGGGCGTGTGCCAGGACTTCTTCGTCAACATCGAAGGACTTGGCAGGATCGAAGCCGAGCACGGTCTTCAGGGCCGCGACTTCCTCGGCACCCAGGGCGGAACCGTGGATCTTGCCGGTGTTCTGCTTCTTCGGCGCCGGGTACCCAATGATGGTGCGCAGCGAAATGATGGACGGCTTGTTCGTCTCAGCCTTCGCCGCGAGCAGTGCTGAGTAGAGTTCCTGGACGTCTTCGACGTAGTCTCCGGTCTTGGTCCAGTCAACGCGCTGGGTGTGCCAGCCGTAGGCCTCGTAGCGCTTGAGGACGTCCTCGGTGAAGGCGATGTCGGTGTCGTCTTCGATGGAGATGTGGTTCTCGTCGTAGATCACTACGAGGTTGCCAAGTTCCTGGTGGCCGGCCAGCGAGGACGCCTCGGAGGTCACGCCTTCCTGGAGATCGCCATCGGAGGCGATGACCCAGATGGTGTGGTCGAACGGCGATTCGCCGGCGGGAGCATCGGCGTCGAACAGGCCGCGCTGGCGACGCTGGGAGTACGCGAAACCAACAGCCGAGGCCAAGCCCTGGCCCAGCGGGCCGGTGGTGATTTCCACGCCGGCGGTGTGCTTGTACTCGGGGTGGCCAGGGGTCAGTGAACCCCAGGTGCGGAGCGCCTCAAGGTCCTTCAATTCCAGGCCGTAACCGGACAGGAACAACTGGATGTAAAGGGTCAACGACGTGTGGCCGGGGGACAGGACGAACCGGTCGCGGCCAAGCCAGTCCGGGTTCTTTGGGTCATGGCGCATCAGCTTCTGGAACAGCAAGTATGCTGCCGGAGCCAAGCTCATCGCCGTACCGGGGTGGCCGTTGCCGACCTTCTCCACGGCGTCTGCGGCCAACACACGAACGGTGTCAACTGCCTTCTTGTCCAGATCGGTCCATGACAGTTCTTGCTCTTCCAAATGTGGCACGAAAACCGAGCCCCTCTCTGTGCTGACGGCAGGCGTATGGACACGGCACGCAGGAAGCACAGGATGGCGCCCGCTGCAATGTGTCTACCAGCCGTTCACCATTGAAACGTTGATCTCTCATCCAGACGCACGGATTCCCGAGAATACGGTTTCCCGGATCGTCAACGTGTGCTGATCTGCTCAACAGCTTAGCCCTAAACGTGTCACGGAACTCAGGGAATCCCACTAACTGGACAGAAATTCCCTTATATGAATCACGATGGCCCGGAAGCGGAGTGAAGATTCGGAAACATTGACGGATTTTGCGGACATTGGTCCACTTCCGGCCACGGTATGATATTTGGAGGCCACCAGCGGTTCATGCGCCCGTGTCAGCTTTCGAAGACCGGGACGGCAGCCGTTGCGAGAACCCCAGAGCATAGAACAGAGTGACTGCCGCCGTGAGCACAACTGATACGCCCCTCAACGCGTCCCCGGCCCGGGGAAGCATCGGAATTTCCCGTAAGTTCAAGGCGTATCTGGCACTCACCAAACCCCGGGTCATCGAACTCCTCCTGGTCAGCACCCTGCCCACCATGATCTTCGCCCAGCGTGGCTTCCCCTTCATCGGCCTGATCCTGGCCACCCTCGTCGGCGGAGCGTTTGCAGCCGGCAGCGCCGGAGTCTTCAACTGCTACATCGACCGCGACATCGACAAACTGATGCACCGCACCGAGAAGCGCCCCTTGGTCACGGGTGAGGTCACGCCGCGCGAGGCCCTGGTCTTCGCCTGGATCCTGGGTGCAGCGTCAATCGCCATCCTGTGGTTCGGCGCCAATCCTCTGTCCGCCTGGCTCGGGCTCGGTGCCATCGTCTTTTATGTGGTTATTTACACCATGATCCTGAAGCGCCGCACGGCCCAGAATATTGTGTGGGGCGGAGCGGCCGGATGCTTCCCCGTGCTGATCGCCTGGGCCGCTGTCACCAATACGGTGGAGTGGCCGGCAATCGTGCTCTTCATGGTGATCTTCCTGTGGACGCCCCCGCACTACTGGCCCCTGTCCATGCGCTACGGCGAGGATTACCGCAACGCCAAGGTGCCCATGCTCGGTGCCATCGCCGGCGCCAAGGTGGTATCGGTACAAGTTGTCCTCTATGCCTGGGCCATGGTTGCCTGTTCACTCTTGATGGTTCCCGTTGGAGGTGCCGGCTGGGTTTACACGATCGTCGCCGTTGCCGCCGGTGCTTGGTTCCTCTACGAGAGCCACGCTCTGTACAAGCGCGCACAGGGTGGCGACGTCTCCAACAAGGGCGCCATGAAGGTCTTCCACGGATCCATCAGCTACCTGACGCTGCTCTTCATCGCACTGGCCGTTGACCCCTTCATTGGCTCAGCGATCGTCGGCGGCTAAGTTTCGCGCTTCGTCAGGAAACAACGTTCGACGCCGGTGCCCGCCAGAGTGCCGGCGTCGCGCTTTTCCCTCACGCCACCTGACGCTCGCCCACATCCCAAGCCCTTGATCCCAACGCTCGCTCACATCCCAAAAGACGCAACCAAGTGAGCCAACGGGGGAGGCGCCTTGCCGGCGGGCAGCGCAGAGACCAGCAGGGGAGCGTAGCGAATCTTGTTGCCACTCCGGCCTCCGAAGAACCGTCGTAATTGGACTTCCACGGACCGGTCCCGCAGTGAGGGCTGGCGTTGGAGGAGCCTGAACGAGGCCAGCTCGCCTTCAGCCCCGATGACGTCGAGCACGGCGTCGATTCCCAGGCATCGGATAAGTTCATCCTCCAGATCGGTGTCACAAACCTGGAACCAGCGCTCTTCCAACGGTCCGGATCCCACACCGGCATGCAGGAGTGCCCTGGCAATGACTTTGGACTCGCCTGCATCACAAAGCCCAAGTATTCGGTGGCCGGATCCCTTCGGGCCGTAGCGCTCGAGGTAGTGGACGATACTCGTGGCGCCACCCATCGGGATGATTTGCACACGTTCTGAAGCCAAGTTGTGGTCACATCGAAAGGCCAGGGCTTCTACGGCCAACCTGTCGCTTTCACCCTCGACCAGCACAGTTGTCGCCTGCATAAGACAAGTATGTCGGACGCGGCAACGGAGGGCTTTGACGCGCTTCTATACCTAGAGTTCTCTTGGCAGCACCTAGTTTCGCCCTTCCGGGCACCTATTTCTTGCCCAAATGCCACCTAGTTTGCGGAAAAGTCGTCTAGGTGGTGCCGTGCGCACCCTAATGTTCGAAATGGAACAGAGCCGTTCCACACCGCACGAGCATTGGGGAAAACAATGAAAGCGCTCCTCCGTACTGCAGGAATCGTGACCATCGCGTCGGCTTCAGTTTTGACCGGAGTGACAGCCGCGCAAGCAGCGCCGGCCTGCTCCACGGCACGTGTATGTCTCTACGACAACTACTGGTTCACCGGAACGCAGCGGACCTACAACTGGGTCGCTTCGTATGTGGGCGACGCGGCGAACGATAAAGCCAGTTCCGTCGTCATAGGCCCGGCCGCGAACGTTCAATCGCCCTACGTGTATCTGTACCGGGACCTCAATTACTCCGGGCATGCAGTGATCTTCCGTGGTGGGAACGCAGTGAACGATCTCCGGGGTGTGTCAATGTATGCCGGTGTGAACTGGGACGACGAGATCTCAAGCATTTGGGGTTAGCCTTGCAATCGCCCGCTCTTCGGTCCACCGTGAAGGTCGCCTCGTTGCTGGCAGGGATCGTGATGGCCTGCGCTGCCTGTTCCGGCCCGCCGGCATCGTCGCCCAGCGAATCCATGGCCACCAGTTTGCCCGCCATCGATCGCTCTGCCGGCGCCAGGGCCAAAGCGTCCCTCAACGAAGTGAGCGGTGAGGTGCTCCTTCCCATGAGTGCCTACTGGTACTCGGACCGTGAGAACGTGATCGTAAATTCGGCGGTCGCTTTCCTCATCTACGACTGCGTGGAAGAAGCCGGGTTTACGGTGGCGCCGTGGGGCGGCGGAGGCAAGGCCCTGCAGGACTACAGGTTTGGTCAATGGTCCCGTCCATTGGCAGCCAGGAACGGCGCCATGCCGGAGATACGCGAAGTACCAGGGGTGCTGGACGAGCAACCGGAGCGCCCGCCCCTGAGCGCCAGGCAGCAGGAGGAAGAAGTGAAGTGCACCAACTCCGTGGGGCGGGCAGGCTTGCCCGAACTCCTGGAGGGGCTGGCCGGAGACACATCCCTCCAACACCGGATCACCGGTAACGCCGTGGCGCTGACGGAGCGCGATTCCGACTACCTTGCCTACCGGAAGAGCTGGGAGGACTGTGTGGCCGGCAAGGGCCTGAAGGTCGCGGAGGCGGGTTCCTGGAATCTGTCATCGAGCGGCTCCAAGGAAGACGAGATTCGAGTCGCCTTGCTGGACCTTGAATGTAAGGAGGCCAGCGGCGGGGCCAGGAAACCCTATGACATTCTCGCGGAATACCAGGCAGCACAGATGAAGGACCATCAGGCCGAGCTCAACGCCCTGGCAGAAGAGAAGACGGCCGCCGTGGAGCGGGCCAAGCAAATACTGCGGGACCATGGCGTGGCTGATGCAAGACTCTGAGTCAATCCTGATTCGCCGCGGCATGCGGCGTGTTCCGCGCTGGTGGCTGATGCCTGTCGCCGCGTCCATTGTCATTGCAGGTTTGGGCGTCACCTATTGGGCGGGGGCTGCCAGCACGGCCGGGATGGAGCCAGGGCCACCCGTGCCCGAGGTGGTTCCTGTTTCGGCCACGGTGGAGCGCCGTGCGGTGGCCAAACAGGTGGTTCTTTCGGGAAAAGTCATAGCAGGAGCCCAGTCCGCACTGCAGGCAAGCCCGGCCGAAGGTGTTGACAGGCTGGTGGTGACGGCGGTGGCCAAAGAAGCTGGGAGCGTCGTGGTGCCCGGTGAACTGCTGGCGGTCGTTTCCGGCAGGCCCCTGCTGATACTGCCCAGCAGTGTGCCGTTGTACCGTGACATTATCCATGGGGAGTCGGGACCTGACGTCATCGCCCTCCAGGCGGCACTGGCGATGTTTGGGTATGCATGCACCACAACAGGAACCTTTGACCTGGATACCCAGCAGGCATTGGGATCCTGGTACGAGTCCGCAGGGTTCAAGGCGCCCACAGCGCCCGCTCAACTCCCCCAGGGGGACGCCGGCAAGGCGGCACGAAAGCCTGCCGGGTCCGACATCATGTTCCGTTGGCGGGAATTCGTGCAGGTCCCCGGCGACTCCGGGACAATTGCATCCGTAGCTGGCCCGGGGGCCCTGCTGGCTGAGGATGGAATCGTAGCCCGCATAAGAGTTGCCGACGATTCGATTGTTGCGCGGGCCGACGTTGTCCAGTCCGAGAGTTTTGCGGTGGGTGCGCCCGTCACGGTCAGGGTCGGCTCAACGGTTCTGGACACCACTGTGGCCAAGATCAGCGGCTTCCTGGAGGGGGACCCAAGCAAGAATGAAATCCCTGGAAAAGACATCACGGTGGCAATTCCCCCAGGGTCACCGGGATTCGCGGCGGACCAATCAGTCACCGTAACTGCAGGCAGCGAAACTGCAGAGTCCCTCGCCGTTCCTCTGATAGCGATTCGCCAGGATCGTGGGACACCGTACCTCTTGATTGAAGGGAGCCACGAGCCCCGCCGCCTTGAAGTGAAGGTCACCGCACAGGCGGATGGTTGGGCGGCGATCGCTGACGTGGATGGTCTGGTTGTTGGGGAACGGGTGAAACTCCAATGAGCGCACCGGCTTCCACGCACGAATCCGCAGGGCCCGGTCACCCCCTGCCTGTCCTTAGCCTGCGGGGCGTAAACCGGGGGTTTCCCGGAACGAAGGCACTGGTGGACGTGCATCTCGACATTCATGAGGGGGAGTTTGTCGCCATAGTCGGTCCCTCCGGTTCGGGAAAGTCCACGCTCCTCAATGTCCTGGGCCTTCTGGACAGACCCACGTCAGGTACATATCGCATCAGAGGTACGGACGTCGCCGAGTTCAACGAGAGGCAGCGGGAAGATCGGCGGGCCGAAGTTTTTGGCTTCGTCTTCCAGGAATCACATATGGTGGGCCGGGACGCCGCGGCCCGCAATGCTGTGTTGGGGCTACGTGCACGGGGCATCGGGTTCGTGGTTCAGAAACAACTGGTCATGCCGGTTCTTGACAAGTTTGGGCTTGGGCATAGGGCAGCAACCCCGGCGTCACTCTTGTCCGGGGGAGAGCGACAACGCCTTGCCATCGCCAGGGCAGTGATCGGAGCACCCAAGGTAGTCCTCGCGGACGAGCCCACAGGCAGCTTGGACACAGAGAATGGCAACATCGTCATCCGCCATCTGCGGGGGCTCAGTGATGCCGGCACCACGGTGGCCATGGTGACCCATGATCCGGACATTGCGGCAGCCGCAGACCGGATCATCACGATGCGCGACGGAGCGATCGTCACGGACACAGGCCACAGCAGGGGAGCCGATCCCGTTCCAGCAACATCAGCTGCAGGTCCGGAAAGCACGCAACGCGCCTTCGTTCGGCGCCGGCGCCACGAGGCCATTGATGTTGTTGCCGACGCGCTGTCTGCGCTGACGGTTCGTCCCGCCAAGGCCCTTTTGCTGATCATGGCATTCCTCCTTGGCAGTGGAGGATTGGTTGCGGCCATCGGACTCAGCCAGAGCGCCTCTGTCAAGGTATCTGCCCGGATTGACGCAGCCTCGAGCGACGAAGTCAGGGTGACCCGAGCGGCTGGTTATGCATCATGGGAAGCCGTCAAAAGCGATCTCAAGGCATCCGAGGGACTGAACGGCGTGCACGATGCCGGAGTCATCGCCGAACTCTCATCCTCCGTGGTGCAGCCATCAACATTCCGGCCTGCGTCCTTTCCCGAACAACCCGCTTTCAACGGAGCCGTCCGGATTATCGACTCAGCTTACCTGCGGGTCCAAGGGGCTACCGTCTCCTATGGTGACGCCGCCTTGCTGGACCACTCATTCGGAGGGCCCGTCGCCGTTCTGGGTCAGGATGCCGCCCTACAGCTGGGAATCGCAAGGCCCGGTCCCGGCGTCGTGGTGTGGTTGTATGGCCAGGCGGTCCCGGTGGTGGGAATCGTTGAAGACCCGGGACGTGACCCGGTACTGCCGTCAGCGGTGATGGTGGGTGCGGGGTCTTACACTTTGACCAGCAACGTGGCAGCCAGCCTGGTCCTTCGGACGAGTCCAGGGATGCCGGCAGCTATTGCAGAGGCACTGCCAAAAGCACTCAATCCTGCTGAACCCGGGATCGTGGAAGTACAAACGGTGGCCGACCTCCGGGAACTCAAACAAGGGATTGATACGGACCTCGGCCGGCTGGTGGCCATTGTCTCCGTCATCCTGCTCGCCATGGCCGTCCTCAGCGCCGGAACCACCATGTACCTGGGCGTGCTGGCGCGATCAAGCGAGATTGCACTGCGACTGGCCTTGGGCATGCGACGAGGAATGCTGGCGTCGATGTTCCTCACCGAGGGCGCCGCAGTGGGAGCCTTGGGCGGGGCAGCAGGCGCAGCAGCCGGAATGGGCGCAGTCCTGGCCTACGCGGCCAGTGAAGGCTGGGTGGCAGTAATTCCTTGGTACGCGTCCATGTGGGGCCTGGGGGCAGGACTCGTCAGCGGCACCCTGTCTGCCGTATACCCGGCGATTCTGGCCATGCGGTCAAACCCCGCGCACCTGATCCGGGCGTAGGAGCGGCGGAGGAAATCTGCTAGCCGACCGGGCTGTGCTTCGCAAGGTCGGCCGCATTGGTAGCGGCACTCATGAGGACGGCTGCCCCGAACATGTGCGCACCGACCAGGAGAGCCGGAATTCCGTTGTAGTACTGGGTGAAGCCGATGACAGCCTGCAGCAGTGTCACGCCGAGCAGCAGGTATGCCGCTGTCCGGAACGGACCGTTGATCTTGTGGCGGACCACCAAGTACACCGCGAACAGCGTTCCGGCCGTGATCAGGTAAGCGGGGACGGCGTGGATGTGGGAGAAGAGGTCCCAGTCGAGGTCGTTCCGGGGTGCGTCAGCGTCTCCAGCATGAGGCCCGGCACCAGTAACCACGACACCCAGCATCACCGACACTGCTGAGAAAACAGCAACGGCCAGCATCACAGGGCGAGCCAAGGCCGGCAGCGCGGGCAGGATCCGGTTCATATGGCCACCGGTACGACCATAGGCCCGGTTGACAAGCAGCGTGGCGAAGACCACCAAAGCCATGGAGACCAGGAAGTGCAGGCCCACCACCCATGGGTTGAGGCCGGACAAAACAGTGATGCCGCCGATAATTGCCTGGGCCGGGATGCTTGCCAGCAGGCCCAGGGCAAGGATGAACAGGTCGCGGCGTTCTTTGCGGAGGTTCCACAAGTACACCAGCATGAGCGCGGCAACGGCTGCGAGGGCGAAGGTCAGCAGGCGGTTCCCGAATTCGATGAACCCGTGGATGCCCATTTCCGGTGTATTGACCAGCGAGTCATTGGTGCATCGCGGCCACGTGGGGCAGCCCAGCCCGGAAGCGGTAAGGCGGACGGCACCTCCGGTCACCACGAGGACCGTCTGCCCAATGAGTGACAACAAAGCCAGCCGGCGGACGGCCTTATTTACCTCGGTAGGCAGCTTGGACGTGAACCGCTGAACGGTTTTGGGGAGGCGCGATGCCGTGCTCACAGTTTTCTCACTTCTCAGTTCTGCATTGTTGTTGGTGCCCGTTGGATTAGTTCCACTTGAACCAGCGTATGGCCGCGGCGCCGGCAAGTACCGTCCACAGCAAAAGGACAAGGACCGCCGGGAATGGAACGGCGCCCATCAGGAAAGCGTCGCGGAGCGCCTGGCCAAGGGCGCCCGACGGAAGGAAGTGGACGATGCCCTGGAGCAGGCCGGGAAGTCGTTCGGACGGGACCACGATGCCGCCCAACGCACCCAACAGGATCCACAGCAGATTGGTGATGGCCAGCGTTGCTTCCGGGCGGACCGTGCCCGCTACCAGCAGTCCCAGGGCGGTGAAGGCGGCGGCACCGAGAACCAGCAGTCCGAGCCCGGGGAGCCAAGCCTCGGGCCGGGGCTGCCACCCCAACAAGGCGGCAATGGCGCCCACCACCACTACCTGCAGGAATAGAACCACCAGCACGGCAAGGATCTTGCCGGCAATGAGTCCACCCCTGCCCAAGGGTGTGGTGGACAGGAACCGGAGGACTCCATAGCGGCGGTCGAAGCCGGTGGCAATACCTTGCCCGGTGAAGGCCGTCGACATCGCGCACAGAGCGAGGATGCCCGGCGTGGCTACGTCCACACGTGATCCCCCCAGGCCATCCAGGAGGGGCGTCACTACCAGTCCCACCAAAGCCATCAAGGGCAGGACGATGGCAAGGATCAGCTGTTCGCCGTTCCGCAGCATGGTGATGGTCTCATAGCGTCCCTGCAGCATGATGCGGCGCGGCAGGGATGCGGGTCCCGCGTTGGGGGAGAGGAGCTTGCTCATCGGAGGTCCCTTCCTGAAATGTCCAGGAACACGTCTTCGAGGCTGCGGGCTTCCAGCCGAAGTGAGGCGGGCATGATGTTCCGTTCCGCCCACCAGGCAGTCAGCGCTGCAAGGTCTTTCGGTGTGATCGCACCCGTGATGGAGTAGCTTCCCGAGCGTGTCTCGGTCAGTTGAAGTCCCGGGCCCAGTGCGCCGGCAAAGTCGAGTCCGCCCGGAGCATCGAAGTAGAGCGTCCGGTCCGTGATGGGAGAATCCGTGGCGTGGTCATGTCGAAGGAGTTCCGCAACCGTTCCCTCCACCACATTGTGGCCGCCGTCGATGATGTAGACGTAGTCGGCCAGACGCTCGGCGTCGTCCATCAGGTGCGTGGTCAGGACAATTCCCATGCCGGCGTCCCGAAGTTCGGCGATCAGGTCGAAAACCATCTGGCGCGATTGCGGATCCAGCCCCGCACTGGGCTCATCCAGGAACAGGATCTCCGGGTTTCCCACCAAGGCTGCCGCCAGGGCGAGGCGTTGCTTTTGGCCGCCGGAAAGCCGACGGACGCTGGTCCTGCTGAACTGGCCGATTCCCAACCGTTCCACCAGCGCGTCAACATCCATGGGGTTTTGGTACATACCGGCCACGTGCCGCAACAGCGGGATGGGACGGGCCGACGGCGGCAGCCCGCCGTCCTGGAGCATGACGCCCACGCGGGACCTCAAGTCGGCGCCGGCCGCATCGGGGTCCGCGCCGAGGAGCGAGATACTCCCGCCGGTCCGCTTTTGCAGTCCTTGCGCACATTCAAGGGTGGTGGTCTTGCCGGCTCCATTGGCGCCGAGGAGGGCGGTCACCTGGCCGCGCTCCGCAACCAGGGACAGTCCGCTGACCACCCGGAGCATTTTGCCGTCAAGGGAGGCCAGGGGGCCTACATCCTTAATGAGTCCGTCTATGGTGAGGACAGGGGATTCGGGTGAGCGCACCAGAGTATTCTACGTGAAGTAGTACGGTCACACTTGGCGGGCGGCTGAGGTCAGTCTTGCCTTACTGGATGCATGAAACAAATTACGACATGATTGTGTTGTGTATTCCATGAGCAGTCCAACTTCCATGCCCTCACCACGGCATGCTGCAGCGGCGGGGGCATTCGCTGCCCCACATGCGCTGCCGGACGCGGATGACCGTACAAGGGACCGGGTGCTGAGCGCCGTCCTCGAAAACGGTCCGGTGAGCGCCGCTGAACTCGGCGACCTCCTCGGTTTCACGCCGGCTGCGGTCCGCCGCCACCTTGACCACTTGGAACGCAGCGGCGTCATTGAGGTCAAACGTGTGGCAAAGGCTGGTTCCGGGGCGGGACGTCCCGCGCGCCGCTACGTCCTAAGCTCCCAGGGGCAGTCCACTCTGGGCGACGACTACCTGAACATCGCCAGTTCGGCGCTCCGCCGCCTCCAGGAACTCGCCGGCGAAGAGGCAGTCCGTGAATACGCGGAGGAACGCTTCTCCGACATGGAACGGCGCTACGCCCCCGAGGTCGACGCCGCCGGAGATGACATCACCGCCCGGGCCATGGCACTCTCCAAGGCCCTGAGCCGCGACCGCTTCGTGGCGTCAGCACACTCCATTGAGGCCAAAGCCCCGTTGCCGGCTGCGCTGTCCAGCGTTCAGTTGTGCCAGGGTCATTGCCCCATCCAGCGGCTCGCCGCGGAGTTTCCCGTTTTTTGCGATACCGAGACCAAGGTCTTCTCGCGTTTGGTCGGCGTCGATGTCCGGCGCCTCTCCACACTCGCGCAGGGCGGCCATGTCTGCACCACCCACATACCTACCGGGCGCCCGGCTGCCACGGCATCCCCAGATGTCGCAGAGCAGACCGGGAACCCGTACCAGGAATCAAACAACCAGCAAGAAAGGCCGTGATGACGGACCAAATAGCAGAGAAAGCGGTAGCTGACGGCACTGTGATCTCGGAGATTCTGGAGAAGAATCCCGAACTGCACGGTATCGGAAACTACGAGTACGGCTGGGCCGACAAGAACGACGTAGGCGCAAACGCCCGTCGTGGCCTCAACGAGGAGGTCGTCCGCGACATCTCCTCGAAGAAGAACGAGCCCGAATGGATGCTCGATCTGCGGCTTAAGGGCCTGAAGTACTTCGACCGCAAGCCCATGCCTACCTGGGGTGCAGACCTCTCCGGCATTGACTTCGACAACATCAAGTACTTTGTGCGTTCCACCGAGAAGCAGGCGGCAACGTGGGAAGATCTTCCGGAAGACATCCGGAACACTTACGAGAAGCTGGGCATCCCGGAAGCTGAGCGCAGCCGCCTCGTCTCGGGCGTCGCTGCCCAGTACGAGTCCGAGGTGGTCTACCACCAGATCCGCGAGGACCTTGAAGCCCAAGGCGTCATCTTCCTGGACACTGACACCGCACTGCGCGAGCACCCGGAGATCTTCCAGGAGTACTTCGGCACCATCATTCCGGTGGGCGACAACAAGTTCGCATCGCTGAACACGGCTGTCTGGTCAGGCGGTTCCTTCGTGTACGTGCCCAAGGGTGTCCACGTGGACATTCCGCTGCAGGCCTACTTCCGTATCAACACGGAAAACATGGGCCAGTTCGAGCGCACGCTGATCATCGCCGATGAGGACTCCTACGTTCACTACATCGAGGGCTGCACGGCTCCGATCTACACCTCGGATTCCCTGCACTCGGCCGTTGTGGAGATCATCGTGAAGAAGGGCGCCCGCGTCCGCTACACGACCATTCAGAACTGGTCCACCAACGTGTACAACCTGGTCACCAAGCGCGCCATCTGCGAAGAGGGCGCCACCATGGAGTGGATCGATGGCAACATCGGTTCCAAGGTGACCATGAAGTACCCGGCCGTGTACCTTGTGGGCGAGCACGCCAAGGGTGAGACGCTGTCCATCGCCTTCGCCGGCGAGGGCCAGCACCAGGACACGGGCTCCAAGATGGTGCACATCGCACCGAATACCAAGAGTTCCATCATTTCCAAGTCCGTGGCCCGCGGCGGCGGACGTGCTGCTTACCGCGGCCTCGTCCAGGTCCGCGAAGGCGCCAAGCACTCGGCCAACACGGTCCGTTGCGATGCCCTCCTGGTGGACACCATTTCCCGCTCGGACACGTACCCGTACATCGACATCCGCGAGGATGACGTTGTCATGGGCCACGAGGCCACCGTTTCCCGCGTCAGCGAAGAGCAGCTCTTCTATCTGATGTCCCGCGGTATGCCTGAAGACGAGGCCATGGCCATGATCGTGCGCGGCTTCATTGAGCCGATCGCCCGTGAACTGCCCATGGAATACGCCCTTGAGCTGAACCGCTTGATTGAACTGCAGATGGAAGGGTCCGTCGGTTAACAATGACTGATATCACTACTGAAAAGGCGCGCATCGGCGCGCCCTCGGCCCAGCCGTTTATCAACGGCTTCACCGAGGAAGGCGAGAACCTTTCGCCCGTGAACACCGGAACGAACACCAGCACGACGTCGGAGCAGCCTTCCGCTGGTCCGCTGGCCGGCGCTTCGGCCAAGAGCCACTCGCATGGTGGCGGCGTAGGCATCCCGGACAGCTCCCGTGCAGGCCGCCTCACCTCCTACAAGCTGGCAGACTTCAAGCCCCTGAACGGACTTGAAGAAGACTGGCGCTTCACTCCGCTGAAGCGGCTTCGCGGCCTTCACACCGACGTCCTCAACGGCGCAGCCCCGGCTGTCAGCGTCACCGCACCCGCCGGCGTCGTTGTTGAAACCGTTGGTCGCAATGACCAGCGCATCGGCCAGGCAGCCATCCCGGAGGACCTTGTGTCCGCCAACGCCTGGGAGAACTTCGCCGAGGCCACGGTCATCACCGTGCCCGCCGAGCTGCAGGCCGAGAGTGAAGTTTCGGTCCTGATCACCGGTGCGGGCGAGGCACCATCTGCCCAGCACATCGTGATTGTGGCAGAACGCTTCTCCAAGGGTGTCGTAGTCCTGGACCACCAGGGCACCGCGGTTGTCTCCGAGAACGTGGAAATCATCGTTGAAGACGGTGCTGAACTGACCGTTGTCTCCTTGCAGGAATGGGCAGACAACGCTGTCCACGCGTCATCGCAGCAGGCAAAGATCGGCCGCGACGCCAAGTTCAAGCACATCGTGGTCAGCCTTGGCGGCGACCTCGTTCGCGTCACGCCGTCCACGCGCTTCACGGCTCCCGGTGCCGACGTCGAGATGTTCGGCCTGTACTTCGCCGATGCCGGACAGCACCTTGAGCAGCGCCTCTTCGTTGACCACGCAGTGGCCAACTGCAAGTCGCGCGTTCTCTACAAGGGTGCGCTCCAGGGCCGCAATGCCCACAGCGTGTGGGTCGGCGACGTCCTGATCCGCAAGGAAGCAGAGGGCACGGACACCTACGAGGCCAACCGCAACCTGGTCCTCACGGACGGTGCCCGCGCCGACTCCGTACCCAACCTCGAAATCGAAACCGGCTTGATCGAGGGTGCTGGCCACGCCAGTGCCACCGGCCGGTTCGACGACGAACACCTGTTCTACCTCATGGCCCGCGGCATCCCCGAGAAGGTTGCCCGCCGCCTGGTGGTCCGAGGCTTCCTCAACGAGATCATCCAGCAGATCAAGGTCCCGGCAATCGAAGATCGCCTGACCGCAGCTGTTGAGCGCGAACTCGCCGCGACCGACAACTAAGACAGGCCAGGCAGAGCAACAATGAGTGAAGAAACCAAGGGCGAACTGGTATGCAACGCCAATGACATCCAGGTCAAGCAGGCGCTGCGCGTCCTGATCGATGACTACCCCGTAGCCATCGTCAAGGACTCGATGGGCGAGATCCACGCCATCGCCGATACTTGCTCGCACGCGGACATCTCTTTGTCCGAGGGTGAGGTTGAAGGCTGCGCGATCGAGTGCTGGGGCCACGGGTCCCAGTTTGACCTCCGCAGCGGACAGCCGCTCCAGCTGCCTGCTTATGACCCCGTCCCTGTTTTCGCCGTCACCATCGACGGAGACGACGTGTATGTGGACGTGACCAACGTTGTGAACGGCGCCTCGGTAGATCACTACTGAGCGCCCAGTACCGCCAGACTTACGAACGGAAAGAAAGAAGAGCATGTCAACTCTTGAAATCAAGGACCTGCACGTCAGCATCGAGACGGAGCAGGGCACCAAGGAGATCCTGAAGGGCGTCAGCCTCACCATTAAGACCGGTGAGACGCACGCCATCATGGGCCCCAACGGCTCGGGCAAGTCCACTCTCGCCTCCACGATCGCCGGACACCCGCGCTACAACGTCACCAGCGGCACCATCACGCTGGATGGCGAAAATGTGTTGGAAATGAGTGTCGACGAGCGCGCCCGCGCAGGCGTCTTCCTGGCCATGCAGTACCCGGTAGAGGTTCCCGGCGTCACCATGACCAACTTCCTGCGGACCGCCAAGACCGCAATCGACGGCGAAGCACCGGCCCTGCGCACGTGGACCAAGGACGTCAAGGCTGCCATGCAGCAGCTCCGTATCGACGCCGACTTCGCACAGCGCAATGTCAACGAGGGCTTCTCCGGTGGTGAGAAGAAGCGTGTTGAGATCCTTCAGCTCGAACTCTTCAAGCCGAAGTTCGCCATCCTTGACGAGACCGATTCCGGTCTTGACGTAGACGCCTTGAAAGTTGTCTCCGAGGGTGTTAACCGCGCTCATGAAGAGGGCAACATGGGCACCCTGCTCATCACGCACTACACCCGCATCCTGCGGTACATCAAGCCGGACTTCGTTCACGTGTTCGTTGACGGCAAGGTTGTCGAAGAGGGCGGCCCCGAGCTCGCCGACCGTCTTGAAGACGAGGGCTACGACCGCTACGCCCCAGGCGCCGGCGTTGCCGTTGCTCCTGCCGTACAGGCCTAGTTAGGATCGTTTCATGACCGAAATCAACACGGCGCGCACCAGCCTCGAGGACGTCGAGGAAGCGCTCAAGGACGTCATTGACCCCGAACTCGGGGTCAACATTGTGGACTTGGGCCTTCTTTACGGACTGAAGTACTCCGACGACGACGGCGCCCTCCTGATCGACATGACGTTGACCACTGCGGCCTGCCCGCTGACGGACGTGCTTGAAGAGCAGGTAGGCAAGTCCCTTGACGGCGTGGTTGATGATTGGCGCCTGAACTGGGTATGGATGCCGCCATGGGGTCCCGAGCGGATCACCGATGACGGCAAGGACCAGATGCGGGCCCTCGGCTTCAACATCTGATCAGCAGTCTCCGCTCGCTTCCTGCGGGCAAAAGGAAGGGTTCCGGGCCATCGGCCTGGAACCCTTCCTTTGTCGTTTGCCCGCTGCACTAAGGCGTGGGTACCCCAAACGTGTCGCATTTGTTGATGTCGCCCGTGGTGTATCCCTGATAGAACCACTTTTGCCGCTGCTCACTGGAGCCGTGAGTCCATGACTCAGGGGAGACGCGCCCTGTAGCCGCCTCCTGGATGCGGTCATCGCCGACCGCGGAAGCAGCGGAGAGCGCATCCTGCAGATCCTGCTCGGTCAGGGGATCAAGGAAGGGCCTGCCGCTGGCATCCGTTTGCGTCGTTGCATGCCTGACCCACAAACCCGCATAGCAGTCAGCCTGCAGTTCCACCCTGACGGCACCCGACTGCGGGCCCTGGGGATCCTGCTGTGCCTGATCCAGGTTTCCGAGGACATTCTGGACATGGTGTCCGAACTCGTGGGCCACTACATACTCCTGCGCCAGCGGTCCTCCGGAGGACCCAAAGCGGGTCACCAGTTCGTCGAAAAAGCCAGGGTCAAAATACGCGGTGGTGTCTGCAGGGCAATAGAACGGACCCACAGCGCTGGTGGCTGCACCACAGCCGGTGTTGGTGGCCGCACTGAAGATGACGGTCTTGGGGCGCGGATACTGGACGTTGTAGTCGGCCAGGTAGTCAGGCCAGAAAGCGTTCAGGCTGTTCACCGTTCCAGTGATGCGGCAATCCAGTCGTTTGTCCGCGTCAGCTCCGGTCTGGCATTCCTGGACACCTCCGGCGCCGCCACTTTCGACGGCGGGCGGCTGGGTTCCGCTGCCTGTCAGGTCGCCCAGGATGTTGGGGTTTATACCGAAGAGTGCCAGCAGCAGGACCACGATCCCGCCGCCAATGCCACCGCCGATCTTGGTCCCGCGGCCCATTCCACTGCCACGTCGGTCCTCCACCTGGGAGGGGTCAAGCTGTGCGCCGTCATTGAAACTCATACAGTCAGAATAGACGTCACTATTGGTGCCCGGCGCCTGACACTGCCGTAAAATCGTGAGGATGCCTTTCCTGGACAAACTTCAGCTCTGGGCCGAAGAGCGCCCTCACGACACCGCGGTCGTTGTGGGCAGCAGCCGGCTCACCTGGGCGGAACTCCGTGACGCCGCAGCAGCGCTGCTGGACGACGCGAACGCCACTGCTGTTCTTGCCGAGCCAAACTCCGTTCGCTTTGTGGAGCGCTACACGGCGGCGGTGGCCGGGGAGCGGAGCTGCGCCGTGCTCGACCCCGAGTGGCCGGTTCCGATGATCGAAGAAGTCTCGGCGCGCATCGGCGGGACCATCAGGCCAGTCGAGACCGGGTTGTTGGACGGGGACCCGTCCAGTACGTTCCTCATCGGCCTGACGTCGGGCACTACCTCTGTCCCCAAAGCCTTCACCAGGTCCCGCCGGTCCTGGCAAGTGTCCTTCGAGGCATCCATCGAGTTCTTCGGCCTCTCACAGGACGACCGGACACTGGCGCCGGGCCCTCTGTCAGCCAGCCTTAATCTGTACGCGCTCTCGGAGTGCCTGTACGCGGGTGCCGCGTTTCACACGCTCGAATCCTTCGACGTGGGAGACGCCCACGCTGCCATCAGCCACGACGGCATCACCCGCTTGGTCCTCGCACCCACCGCGCTGCGATTGCTCAGCGAACGGGGACTGGCAGGAGACGTGGACGCCTCAGGCATCCGGAGCATCATCTGTGCTGGTTCCAAGCTGGACGGCCGAACCTTGGAGGCGGCCCGGCGGTGGGCGCCCCGGGCGGCCATCTACGAGTACTACGGCGCTTCCGAACTAAGCTTTGTTTCGGGCACCCGCCTGGCTGCCGGGGAACCAATGGACGCCGGTGGTACCGGCATTGGCTCGCCTTTCCCGGGCGTTGAACTGAGCATCCTCGACGACGACGGCAAGCCACTGCCGGACGGCGGCCACGGAAACATCAGCGTTCGCAGCGGGATGGTCAGCAATGGCTACCTGTGGGGAGACGATGGCCAAGCCCTGAGGTGCCTCGACGGTTGGTACACCGTAGGAGATCAGGGTTTCCTGGAGAAGGGCACCCTCCACATCCTGGGCCGCAGGTCAGACATGATCATTACCTCGGGAAAGAACGTCTACCCGCATGAGGTGGAGCTTGCCGTCGCCTCCGTACCCGGCGTGGACAGTGTTGTTGCGGCCGGGGCGCCCGACGATGTCCGCGGCCAGAAGGTGATCGCCGGCGTTGTGCCTGCCTGCGGTGCGGTCACTGCCACCCAGCTCCGAACGGGACTGGATGGTTTGCTGGCACGGGACAAATGGCCTCTTCAGTACTACTTGTTGGCGGAGTTGCCCCTGACCGACCGGGGCAAAGTCAGCAGAAAAGTTCTCCTGGACTGGATCAAGAACCATGACCCCAGGGCGCAGCTTCTTGGATAGCGGCTACGACTCCGCCGGAGAAGCCGACGAGTCCCGCCTGCCGGTGATCATCGCTGCGCTTCGGTCTCCAATTTGTCGCGCCAACGGCCAACTGAAGCATCTCCGTGCCCCGGACCTCGCGGCACCTGTCCTGGCCGCCCTGGTGGAAACAACAGGTATGGACCCGGCGGACGTTGACGACGTCATCTTGGGCAACGCCGTCGGCGGCGGCGGGAACGTGGCGCGCTTCGCGGCGCTCCAGGCGGGCCTGCCCATCACCGTTCCCGGGATTACCGTTGACCGGCAATGCGGTTCGGGCCTGGACGCCATTTCACTGGCGTCCCGCCTGGTGGCGGCGGGCGGTGATCCGCTGTTCCTGGCGGGCGGCGTTGAAAGCATCAGTACCGCCCCGGCAAGGGCCAACAGGAACGACGACGGCGAACTCGACTTCTACTCCAGGGCCAGCTTTGTGCCACCACAGTTTGGCGACCCTGACATGGGCGTTGCCGCCGAGAACGTTGCCCGCGCGTTTGGCGTTACACGTGAGCGCCAGGATGACTACGCCCTCCGGAGCCATCGTCGCGCCGTTGAAGCGGCCAGGACAGGCGGCTTCTCTGCGGAGATCGTTCCCCTGCGATGCAGCGAAAAATTGGTGGATTGCGACGACGGCCCCCGTGCCGCCCTCCGGGCGCCGTTGATGGCCAGGTTCCCTGCGGCATTCGTGCCCGGCGGAACGGTTACGGCAGCGAACTCTTGCTTCGACGCGGACGCAGCATCCGCCGTCGTCATCACGTCACTGAAACGTGCCCGCACCATGGGGGCCACCGACGGATTGATGGTGCTGGGGTGCGACACCACCGGGGTTGATCCGCAGTTTCCCGGTATCGGTGCGGCGCATGCGGCAGGACGTCTCCTGGACAGCCACGCTGTAGACGCAAGTGACATTCACCTTGTGGAATTCAACGAGGCCTTCGCATCCCAAACCATTGCCTGCCTGGAGTACGTGGGCATCGATCCGACGAGAGCCAACCTCCAGGGCGGCGCCTTGGCACTGGGGCACGGTTATGGTGCCTCTGGGGCTGTCCTGGTGACCCGTTTGCTGGCCCAGGCACGCAGCATGGATACCGTCAAAGGACAGCGCCCACTGGTGTTGGCCATGATCAGCAGCGCAGGCGGCATGGGAACCGCAGCGCTCCTGCGGTACTCAAGGCTCTAGTTTCTGCCCTGGTCAGTCCCTTTCGCCCAATCCGCGGGCTGCCAGGGCATCACCGGTTTGCCGGGCATACGCCACAGTGGTGATGAAGACCGGAAGAACCAGCGCCCGGGGATTGCGTTCAAGCCCGCGTGCCCGTGCAGAGTCCCTTACGTCCGAGAAGGCGCCGGCGATAAAGGGAATGCTCCTGAGCATCACTGCGATGGTCAAAGCAAAGCGCTCAGGGTCGGCCCCGAAGCGCCGGAAGGGCTTTGCCAGTGCCACCACACCATCCAACAAATCCTGCACGGGGGTGGTGGCTGTCAACACTGAAGCTGCCACCACACACACCAGCACGTTCAACACGATGCGGGCAGCGGTTGGCGCGCCGAGTTGCCACCACTGGAAGAGGCCGATGACCAAGAGGATGGGCATCACCATCCAGATAGCCCGCACGAGGCGACGCAACCCGGCGCCGGTCAGCATGAACAACCCACACATGACGGCAAAAATCGCCAGCGACACGGCCCAGTCGACAATGAGGAACGACGCCGCTCCACAGGCCGCCACCACCACCAATTTCAGCCACAGGGGAGTGCGGTGGATGATCGAGTTGCCGCGGACATGGTTGGCGAGCAGGAAACCATGGCCTCTCACCTGGACACGTCACCCAAGCGGGCACTGGGCAGGGGAGTTGCGCACAGCGCACGGTAATGGGCAACGCCTTCGGCAGCACCGCCGTCGAACACGATGCGTCCGGACTCCACCACCAGGACCCTGTCCATGTCGAGCGCAAGGTCCAGATCATGGGTGGACATGATCACCTGTTGGTCCAGGCCGGCGACGGTACGCCGCAGGAGTTCACGGTTCCTTAGGTCCAGCAGCGTCGACGGTTCGTCAAGGACCAGCACGGTGGGATCGACGGCCAGGACTGCGGCCAAGGCCAGCAACTGCCGTTCACCACCGGACAGTTCGTAGATGCTCTGATCGGCCAGGTGCAGCAGGCCGAATCGATCCAGGACTGTTTCTGCCCGGGCCGCCCGCTCTTTGGAGTTCTTGATGGAACGGCGCAAGGAAAGCTCAACGTCTTCGCGCCCTGTGGGCATCACCAGTTGCGACAAAGGATCGGTGAAAACAAAACCCACGTTGCCCCGGACGCGGCGCACGGCGCCAACAGTGTTGTCACCGTGGACCACTACGCTGCCCTGGGTCGGCGCAACCAAGCCATTCACAAGCCGCAGCAGAGTGGACTTCCCGGATCCGTTGGCACCGATCACTCCGATCCGGCGTTCGGCCAGGTCAAGGGAAAAATCGTGCAGCAGGGTCTTGGGTGTGTCGCTGCCATCGACGGCGACACGCACCGCGACCCTACTGAAACTGATGGAATTCATGGCGTGGTTGGTCCCGCTTTACTTGACCCGACGCACCAGGACGTCCGGGAAGGCTTTATGGATTGCCGTGGCGATGATCACGGCCAGGACGTTCTTAAGGATATCGCCGGGAACAAAAGGAAGGTCGGCGAGGAAGGCCTTGGCGAAGTCCAGCTTTGCGTTGACCATCATGCCCACAACACCCAGAGCATGAATGACCACGATGCTGCTCACCATGGTGGCGGCGAACAACCAGAGGGCCCTGGACTTAACGGTCCGACGGATGACTATGGCCGCCAGGTAGCCGGTGGCTGCTGCGGCCAAGGGAAACGCAATGATGTAACCGGCGGAGGGAGTCGCCAGGATACCCAATCCGCTGCGGCCGCCGCTGAAGATCGGCAGCCCCGCCAAACCCAGCAGTACATAGAGACCGACGGCGGCGAACCCGCGCCCGGCGCCGAGCACCAGACCGCTGAGCATCACCGTCAGGGTCACCAGGGTGATGGGAACGCCCAGGGCGCCTACCGGGATGCCGGGAACGATCGCGGAGGCTGCCACGAGGGCTGCGAAAACCGCGATGAGACCGAGATCGGTGGCAGTCCACCGTTGACGGGTCGTTGGTTTGTGCTGCACCGTGGCAGCGTTTGTCTGGCTCATGGCGGGTCCAATCAGGTGTAATGCGATGCGATGAATGCGGAGCGTTCTCCCCTGTTCTCGAGAATACGGATGGCGCGGACACAGGATTTTAGAGCCTTCCCACAAAGCCGGCCAGGAATTGTTTGGCCGTTGGCACAGTTTCCGCTTGCGGGGCCCGTTGTCACCCCGCGGCCGGGGTACCGGTAGACTTGGACAGGCTGTTCTCATAGCCGCACCCCGCCGCACTTATCGGACCCACCGGTCCCCGCGAGCGTTCCCCATTGAAAGGCATCACCCGAATTGATTACCGTCCAGGACCTCGAACTCCGCGCCGGCGCACGCCTGCTCATGGACCAGGTCAACTTCAGGGTGGACAAAGGGGACAAGATTGGACTCGTCGGACGCAACGGTGCCGGCAAGACCACCCTCACCCGGGTCCTCGCCGGCGAAGGCCTTCCGGCAGGCGGCAAGGTCACCCGTACCGGTGAAATCGGCTACCTTCCCCAGGACCCGCGGACCCCGGACATGGAGCAGCTCGCCCGCGACCGCATCCTCTCCGCGCGCGGCTTGGACGTGGTGGTGGGCAAGCTCAAAAAGGCCCACGACGACATGGCCAGCGACGACGCAGCCGTCCAGCGCAAAGCCATGAACCGCTACGACCGTCTGGAAGCTGAATTCCTGGCCGGTGGCGGCTACGCTGCGGAAGCTGAAGCCGCCGCGATCTCCTCCAACCTCGCACTGCCGGACCGTCTCCTCAACCAGCCGCTGAAGACCCTTTCCGGCGGCCAGCGCCGCCGCGTCGAATTGGCGCGCATCCTGTACTCCGACGCCGAGACCTTGCTCCTCGACGAACCCACCAACCACCTCGATGCCGACTCCATCACGTGGCTGCGCGACTTCCTGAAGAACCACCAGGGTGGACTGATCGTGATCAGCCACGACACCGAACTGCTGGAAGCAACGGTCAACAAGGTCTACCTGCTGGACGCCAACCGCGCCCAGATCGATTACTACAACATGGACTGGAAGCGCTACCTGCTCCAGCGCGAAACGGACGAGCGCGCCAGGAAGCGCGAACGTGCCAACGCTGAAAAGAAGGCCCAGGTCCTGATTGACCAGGCCAACAAGATGCGGGCCAAGGCCACCAAGGCTGTCGCCGCCCAGAACATGGCCAAGCGTGCTGAGCGGCTCCTGAGCGGCCTGGAGGCTGTACGGGAGAACGACCGCGTGGCCGCACTGCGGTTCCCGGATCCCTCACCCTGCGGCAAGACTCCCCTCACCGCGGAGGGTCTCAGCAAGTCTTACGGTTCGCTGGAAATCTTCACGGATGTGGACCTCGCCATCGACCGCGGATCCAAGGTGGTCATCCTGGGTCTCAACGGTGCCGGCAAGACCACCCTGCTGCGCATGCTGGCTGGCGTCGACAAGCCGGATACGGGCGACATCATTCCCGGTCATGGTCTCAAAGTGGGCTATTACGCCCAGGAACATGAGACGCTCGACGTCGACCGCACCGTCCTGGAAAACATGCGGTCATCCGCGCCGGACATGAAAGATGCTGAAGTCCGCGGCATCCTGGGTTCGTTCCTCTTCTCCGGTGACGACGTCGACAAGCCGGCTGGGGTTCTCTCCGGTGGTGAGAAGACCCGCTTGGCCCTCGCAACCATCGTGGCTTCCAGCGCCAACGTCCTCCTCCTCGATGAACCCACCAACAACCTGGACCCCGCCAGCCGTGCGGAAATCCTGGGTGCACTCAAGAACTACAGCGGCGCCGTCGTCATGGTCAGCCACGACGAAGGCGCTGTGTCCGCGTTGAACCCCGAACGTGTGGTGTTGCTCCCGGATGGCGTGGAGGATCACTGGAACGAGGACTACCTGGACCTGATCACGCTGGCGTAAGCCTCGCTGGGCGGTCCGCGGCGTGTGTTGCGTTCCGCTGCGCGGCGCGCCTGATCTGCCGCGTGCTGCCTAGCGGACTTGCAATGGTTCGGCGGCGGTGATGCGCGCCAGCTCTTCGTAGCTGATGGAGAACATGGACTTGTGGTCTCCGGCTCCGGCCCAGAGCAGCGGGTGTTCCTGCAGGGACGTGTCCAGAATAGTGCGGAGTTTCTCCGGGTGGCCCACTGGGGCTACGCCTCCGACCTGCTGGCCGGTGTGTTCCAGGACGAAGTCCGGCGTTGCGCGCCGGATCTTTCCACTTCCCAGCTGATCTGCCACCAACGCTGTATCTACCCTTGCCGCGCCGCTGGCAAGGATGAGCAGGGGTGACCCGTCGAGCTCGAAGATCAGGCTGTTGGTGATCGCGGCGAGCTCGCACCCCAGGACAGACGCAGCTGCGCCCGCCGTCGGAACCTCGTCCTCGAAGATTTGCACCGTGTCCGCAACACCGGCGGCAGTCAGGGCTGATTTTACGTTCAGTACAGGATCCGGAATCATTCAGTACCCTTGGGCGTCCAGGATGGCGTCTTCCTCTTCTTCGGACGTAGCGCGCTTGTTCTTCCGGGGAGCCGGACTACGCTTCTTCGGCGTGCCACCAGCAGCGATGATGTGCTCGTCCTCTTCCTCTTCGGCGTCAATGGCCGCGTTGCGGGCCTGTTGCCGCGCTGCGTAGCCGAACCCGATAAACATCAGGACACCAAAGGCAAACCACTGCAGGGAGTAGGAGAGGTGCGTCCCCTCCTCGGTTGCCGGTTTAGGGAAGGGCGTCGGCATCGGCTGTACTGCAGGATCTTCACTGGCCAGCTGCCCATAGGCCCCGGTGGCGATGGGGTAGGGGAGCTCGCTGGCGAAACCCGCCAGGTCAATGGAGGCCAACTGCCCGTCCACCGCTCCGCGGTCCAACTTGGGTTCAGCAGGCTTGAGGCGCGCCACCACCGTCACCTGACCCGCTGGTGGGGCCGGTATAACGTCGGGACGGCCGGGAGTGTTGTTGCCGATGGGCAGCCAACCACGGTCAATGACCACCGCTTCGCCGGTGGTAAGCCGGAAGGGAACCACGACGTCGTAACCTGGCTGCCCGTTCAGCGGGCGGTTTCGGACAACCCGCTGGCCCTCCACGTCGTAGCTGCCGCGCAGCTGGACCTGGGTCCATTCCTTTTCGGGATCCAGGGAATTGAACTGGTCCTTGATTTCTGTGTAAGGGACAGGCGTGGCCGAGTAGTTGCTCACCACGCGATTTATTTCGGCCAAAGTCTCGGCGCGGCGGTCCATCTGCCAGCGGCCCAGGAAAACACACGCTGTGGCAAAAATGACAGCCAGGACAAAGTACCCCAGCCACTTGCTGGAGAAGAGGAAGCGGTACATTCAGCCGGCCTCGTTCACTGCAGCGTCGCCGGCCGTGAAGGCAATCGTTTCTTTCCAGAGTCCCCGGGTGGTCAGATACTCCTCCAACCACTCCCGATGGTCTCCGCAGGAAAGCCACACTTTGCGCCGTTCCGGAGTGTGGATACGCGGGTTGTTCCACAGGAGTTGCCACTGGGCACCGGACCGGCACCCCTTCCGGGAGCACACAGCCGGAGCCGTGGCACGTTCGGAGTCCTGGCCGGCCGTACCTGGGCCACCGAGGTTGAAGATGTTCATGAAGCCGCCCGTTCGTCGCCGGGGTGTCCGGCCTCGCTTGCAGGGCCTCTCGAAGGGCCGCCTGGATTGCTTGTTGGTTCGTCGTCCACCAGCTCGCCCAGGAGCACCGTGGGTCCATCCGCGGTGGCTTCTTCCGGCTGGGAGGAGCGCTCGATTTCAGGGACAGCCACGTAGTCCAACAACGACTCGCTGTGGTCCTCAGCTTTGTCATTGCCGTTGGCGATGACAACCGCGATCCAAGGGAGGAAAACAGCGCCTGCGATCGCAATGATCTTGAACCATCCATCAACCACGAAAATGAGGACGATGCAGACCATACGGATACCCATGGCCACCGCATACTTGATCATGCGCTCACGCATGTCCTCGGAGTGGGCAGCGGCGGCATCCGTGATGCTGTGGACCTCGGGGTCGCCGGAAAAAGCGCCCGGTTCCCCGGGCACTTGCTGCAGGGGACTGTTTTCTCGTGTCACAACTGAATCATCACGCTCCAAAGGCCTCTCCCAATTCTCTCACCAAGGCCGTAACGGCCCAAACCGCGCAGGCTGAGGGTTACCCACGGGTTGGGATGGGCGACGGATAAGATCGACACAGGAAAATCCCCCTTTAATGCGGCACTTCGATGCCGCGGAACCTGGAGCCACAGCATGTCTGAAGCAGTCACAACCGGCCGCAGCGTCTTGATCACCGGCGGCAACCGCGGCATTGGCCTGGCCATTGCCGAATCGTTCCTCGCCAACGGCGACAAGGTGGCAGTGACCTACCGGAGTGAAACACAACTGCCTGAAGGCATCCTGGGCGTTCGGGCAGACGTCACGGACGAGGCCTCCGTTGACGCTGCGTTCAAAATCGTCGAGGAAGCCCATGGACCTGTTGAAGTCCTGGTTGCCAATGCCGGCATCACGAAGGACACGCTCCTGCTCCGCATGAGCGAAGACGACTTCACGTCGGTCCTGGACACCAACCTCACCGGCGCATTCCGTGTGATCAAGCGGGCATCCAAGGGAATGATCCGGCTCCGGAAGGGCCGTGTAGTCCTCATCTCTTCCGTCTCCGGCCTCTACGGAGCACCCGGCCAGATCAACTATTCCGCGTCCAAGGCCGGCATGGTGGGCATTGCACGTTCACTGACCCGCGAGCTCGGCAGCCGGGGTATCACCGCCAACGTGGTGGCGCCAGGTTTCATCAACACCGACATGACGGCTGAACTGCCCGAGGACACCCAGAAGGCCTACCTGGCCAACGTCCCGGCAGGTCGCTTTGCCGAGGCCTCCGAAGTGGCTGACGTAGTGCGCTGGGTTGCCAGTGACGAAGCTGCGTACATCTCAGGGGCCGTGATCCCGGTGGATGGTGGTCTGGGTATGGGCCACTAGCCTCAAACGCGGTTTTTGTCCGGGGCCCACAACCGATTTCGTCCTTGCCGCTGGCATGATGGAAGGCGAGGCCACGGAATTTGGATGAAGTGAACAAAAGGAGCATGAATGGGAACGCTGGATAACAAGACCGCCATCGTCACGGGATCTTCCCGCGGAATTGGCGCCGAAGTTGCCAAGATCCTCGCGGGCGAGGGTGCCGCCGTCGTCGTTAATTACCGGCAGAAGGCGCCCCGCGCCAACAAGGTAGTGGCGGGCATCCAGGAAGCAGGCGGCCGCGCGGCTGCCGTGGGCGCTGACCTGACCACCGATGAAGGCGTGCACGCCCTTGCCAGCAAAGCCATGGAGGAGTTCGGATCCCTTGACGTCTTGGTGCTGAACGCGTCAGGCGGCATGGAATCGGGCATGGAAGAGGGTTACGCCCTCAAACTTAACCGTGATGCCCAGGTCAATATGCTCAACGCAGCCGTTCCGCTCATGCCTGAGGGTTCACGCGTCGTTTTCGTGACCAGCCACCAGGCGCATTTTGTGGAGACTGTTCCCACCATGCCGGAGTACGAGCCCGTCGCGAAGAGCAAGCGCGCCGGTGAGGACGCACTGCGTGAACTGATTCCCCACCTCGCGGACAAGGGCATCTCGCTGGTAGTGGTCTCCGGTGACATGATCGAGGGCACAGTGACTGCGACACTGCTGGATCGCTCCAACCCGGGAGCCATCGAAGCGCGCCGTGCCGAGGCCGGCAAGCTTTACTCCGTGGAGGAATTCGCTGCCGAGGTTGCGAAGATGGTCACCGCGGACGTCGAATCCGGACACACGGAATACGTTGGCGGAGCCGATTACTTCGGCAAGACTGCAGAGTAGCAAATACCACCACAGCTGTGGCCCGGGACCTGTTCCCGGGCCACAGCTGTTTAACGCCACAGCAGCGCAATAGTCACCCACGCTTTGAAGTATCATTTTGGTAAATTATCTGGATTTTCGCGTCACGAAATGCGAATAGTCGTTTCGAATAAATGGCTTTGCATTATAAGAATTCTTCTGATTGACTCTCCAAGGCAGCCTCGCACGTAGTTGTCAGCACGTTGCGTAAACCACAATGAGAGGGTTTATGCATGCCTTAGGAGCTTCTTTGGACCTGTTATTAGATGCTGATGATATTCACGCGTCGTATGATCAACGGCGCATCCTCAAAGGTGTGGGGCTTTCGTTGCATCGCGGCGAGATCCTGGGGTTGATTGGGACCAACGGCGCCGGCAAGACCACCCTGATGGGCGTCCTGGCCGGTTCCGTCAAGCACGACCATGGACGGATCACCCTGGCGGGTGAAAAATACATGCCGGATTCCATCGCAGAAGCGCAGGCTTGCGGAGTGGGGCATATTCCCCAGAACTTCCACATAGACCCGGAACTGACCATCACCGAAGCCATCTTTCGCGGAACCTTCCAGTCGGGCCGGCCACACGCGGAACTCCGCGATCAAGCGGGCAAGCTCATCCGGGACATTGGTATCACCATGGACCCCGACGCGAGGGTCGGAACGCTGATTCGAGCCGAGCAGGCCTTGGTGGAGGTACTCCGGATGGTGGCCGAGGAAGCCCAACTGGTGATCATGGACGAAGTGGCCGCGTCACTTCCGGACCACGATGTCGCGGTTTTGCATCAGGTCCTGAGAATGCTCACACGGCAGGGCCGGGCCATCATCTACATCACCCACCGCCTTGATGAGGTCCGTTCCATAGCCCACCGTATTGCTGTTATGCGCGACGGTAAGGTGCACAAGATCGTGGAGGCCAGCAAGACCGACGTCGACGAACTTGCCTTCCTCCTGCTGCAGCAGGAACTGGAGCGGATTTCCCGGCCCTCCGGCCCTGCGGCCGGGGGAGAGGCCTTGCGGATCTCCCACCTCAGCGTGGAGGAGAAAGTCCGTGATGCGAGCTTCAGTGTGGCCAAAGGCGAAATTTTCGGACTGGCAGGAACCCACAGATCGGGCGTCTATCAACTGATATCAGCCCTGGCGGGTATCCGCCCCTGCACTTCGGGAGAGATCTACGTGAACGGAACCCACGTCCAAATCCGCGGGCCCCAGGACGCGCAGCGGTTGAAGATCGGTTACTCGCCGGATGCGGCCTTTACCCTTGGTCCTGGGACGAGCATTGCGGAAGGGCTTCATCAGGGCGCCGGGGCGGGCGCTGAAAACCTTCGGGATGAGATCACCCACCTGAGGAATGTGGCTGACGTTGTTCACCGCATGCGCATCAACACCACCAACATCCAGGGCGCCCTCTCCACTTTGTCCGGCGGCGACCGCCAGAAGGTGGAACTGGCCCGATGGATCTCCAGCGACTGTGACATCCTGATTCTCAGTCATCCCAGCCGCGGGATTGACGTTGGAGCCAAAGAGGTTGTGTACAAGATGTTGACGCAGCTCAGCAAGACTGGTGTCGCCATCATTCTCCTGTCCTCAGACCTCTCGGAGATGGTCAACTGGTGCCACCGGATTGGTGTCATGCGGGACGGGGAACTTGTCACCATTGAGGCCAACGCCAATACCAATGAGGATGTTTTGGTGCACCATATGCTGGGCGTCAAGTTCGAATCGGGGGGCAGCGCGGCCCGCCGCGCGAAAGTCTGACGCTTCCTGAAACACCGGCGAATGAAGGGGGGCGGCTGCGATATTCGCAGCCGCCCCCACGGTTAGCACCGGAGATCAGATGGCAATGGCCTTGGCGATGTTATTGAGCTTGTGCCGTGCCAGCGCCAGGTTGGCATAGGTCCGGTCCAGCACGAGGTAGACAAAGAGCCCCTTGGACCCCGCCGAGTTCAGGACATTGATGAGATGGTACTGCGAATCCAGGGTGATGAGGACGTCCTCGATGGAGCTGTCCAGTCCGAGGTCGGCCATGGTTCGGAGCTTGGAGCTGACAACATTGGAGTTTCCGGCAGCAGCGACGCCCAGATCGAAGCCTGGGTTGCCGCCCTGCGCCAGCGCCATTCCGCTGGTGTAGTCAACAATGGCCGCGCCCGTGGCGCCTTCTATGGCGAGCAGTTCTTTCGTAGCTTCGTCAAGTGAGCTCATGATCAGTTCTTCCTGTTCTGTGGTTTCATCACTGGCAGCCATGAAATAGACGGACGGAACTTCCTGGTAGGCGGGCGCACCGGGGCCGGAATCCCATTGATTGGGAGCCATTCCCGTTGCCACCGCGTCAGGGTGCCGCTCGCGAATGATCTCGTGGAGCGGTGTTGGAAGGGGTTCAAATCCTTCGCTGCGTTTCCACCATTTCCACGTACGCTCCGAACGGTTCACTTACTGACCCTGCACTTCCGTCATTCAGACTGCCGTATGTTCTACGGATTTCTTCGTCGAGTTTTTCACTCTACACATGAATTACGGGGATAACGGAAAGAGCGTTCATTTCCATCGAATCCTTGGCAAAGAATGTGCTATTAATGACGATTTGATAAATAGTCAGAATAACCGCGTCACGAAATACACATTGTTGTTTCACGCGACAGGCAACCAGGGGGTGCAGATGAGGCATCACTTGTTTTTGGGCGCGCTGAAGCGGATTGCCGCAAAGTGCAGCTGGCCGCGGGTCACCGCGGCGTGGGCACAGCAGGAGTCAGACGTTGGCGATGTGCCGTACGGCGTCAAGGTAAGGCATGTTGATTGCAGCGTCCGCTACCTCACGAACTGCTGGTTTGGCATTGAAGGCAATACCAATTCCTGCCGCACTGAGCATGTCCAGGTCATTGGCGCCGTCGCCCACTGCGATGGTGTGCTCAAGACTGATGCTCTCCGCTGCTGCCCACTCACGCAAGTACTTCTCTTTGGCCGCCCGGTCGATCACAGCGCCAAGCACCTTGCCCGTCAACACGCCGTCGATGATTTCGAGCTCATTGGCGATCCAATGGTCCAGTCCAAGGTCTGCGGCAATGGGACGAAGAATCTGGTTGAAGCCGCCGGACACCACGGCAACAACGTGGCCTGCTTCCTTGAAGGCGGCGACGAGTTCTGCAGCACCAAGGCTGAGGCGCACCTCTTGCCGGACTGACTCGACGACCGCCACGGGCAACCCTGCGAGCACGGCAACCCGGGCATGGAGACTCTGGGCGAAGTCCAATTCACCGCGCATGGCGGCCTCGGTGACAGCAGCGACTTCCTCGCGCTTGCCTGCGTGGGCTGCCAGCAATTCAATGACTTCCTGCTGGATCAGCGTGGAATCGACATCCATGATGAGGAGCTTCCGGGTGGCCTGGCGCAGGCCCTCGGGAACAATGGCTGTATCAAAGCCGTCACTGGCTGCCGCAGCAACGTGCCGCCGAACGGTTGCAAGATCCGCCAACGTGTCCGTGCCCGCAGCAAGACCGGCCGTCATGACACTGAAACGATGATCGCCACCCTGTGATTCCGATGACACCTCGACGCCGGCGTCAGCAAGTACCCTCCGAAGGCCAACGAGGGATTCGGGGGACAAATGCACGCCATAGCTGACTGCAGCCAAGTTCGAAGTCATGGCGTCAATCCTACTGAGCACTTCCTGTCCGCCCGAATTCATTTCGACTGGCAAACACTGCTACGTGACCGGTTATCAGTCATATGGATTTTTGTCCTAGTGTCTACTGCTATGAGTGATGTTCTGGAATTGGCTTCCGTCAGCGTTGTCCGAGGCAAGAAGACCCTGCTGGACAAGGTTGACTGGCAGGTCAACGAAGGGGAGCGCTGGGTCATTCTGGGACCGAACGGCGCAGGCAAGACCACCCTTCTCCAAATTGCCGCAGCCCGGCTCCACCCCAGCAGCGGAAAGGCCGGGATCCTGGATGAGGTCCTGGGTCGCGTTGACGTCTTTGAACTCCGCCCCCGGATCGGACTCTCCTCGGCCGCACTTGCTACCCAGATTCCCGAGCACGAGAACGTCCTGAACGTGGTGGTTACCGCCGCCTACGGTGTTACCGGACGGTGGCGTGAGGGCTACGAGCGCGACGACGAACGTCGCGCCTTTGGGCTGCTGAACGACTGGGGGATGGGCCCGCTGCTCAACCGGACCTTTGCCACGTTGTCCGAAGGGGAGCGCAAGCGTGTGCAGATTGCCCGCGCCCTCATGACGGACCCCGAACTGTTGCTCTTGGATGAACCGGCTGCGGGCCTGGACCTCGGCGGCCGGGAGGAACTGGTCCATAAGCTCGGCGAGTTGGCCGGCGACGAAGCCGCACCCGCCATGGTGCTGGTCACCCACCACCTTGAAGAAGTGCCTCCAGGGTTCACCCACGCCATGCTGCTTCGCGAAGGTGGAGTGGTCGCTGCCGGCCCCATCAAGGAAGTCCTCACCGACGAACACCTGAGCACCACGTTCGGCCTTGCCCTGGATGTCTCGGAAAACGGTGGCCGTTACACTGCCACCGCCCGCCGCTAGAGCGGTCCGGTAGCCAACAGTGGAGATTCTTAGCAGCATCCTGGTCTTTTTTGCCGGCTTGTGGGCCGGCACCATCAACGCGGTAGTCGGCTCCGGCACGCTGGTGACCTTCCCCGTGCTCATCGCCATCGGCATCACACCCGTGGTTGCGTCCATGAGCAACGCCATGGGCCTGGTGGCTGGCACAGCAGCAGGGGCGTGGGGTTACCGCCGCGAGTTGGCCGGCAGGGGACGGCAGCTGATGAAGCTGCTGCCGGCCTCACTGCTGGGCGGCATCACCGGTGCTTGGCTGTTGCTGCATCTGCCGGAGAAAGTCTTCCACTACGTAGCGCCCGTCCTGCTTGTCCTGGCGCTCCTGATGGTGCTGTTCCAGCCCAAGCTGCAGGCCTGGGTGCGCAGCAGGGAACAAAACCCCGAACATGCCATCCGGGACCGCAGCCACGGCATCCTCCTGGTGGTGCTTGTCTACCTCGCCGGCGTCTACGGTGGCTATTTCGTGGCGGCGCAAGGGATCTTGCTGGTAGGCATCCTCGGTGTGTTCCTCACGGGAACCATGCAAAATGCCAACGCCATGAAGAACATCCTGGTGCTCGGTGTCAACATGGTGGCAGCAATCTCCTACCTGATTTTTGCTTTCGACCGCATCGAATGGCTGGTGGTCCTCCTCATTGCCGTGAGCTCCACCATCGGCGGCTTGGTGGGATCAAAGGTTGGCCGGAAGTTGTCCCCGCGCGTCCTCAGGGCCGTCATCTTCACCCTGGGGATAGTGGCCCTGGGCTTCATGATCGCCAACCTGCTGAAATAATCACCCGGTGAGATTCCACTACCTTGAGTCCGCGGATGATCCGCGCGTGACGGACTACACCACCCTCACCGATGTGCACCTGCGGAAGTTGCGCGAGCCGGAAGAAGGCATGTATATCGCCGAATCCTCCAGGGTCCTGCGCAGGGCACTGGCGGCCGGGCACCAGCCCCGCTCCTTTTTCCTGGCAGAGAAGTGGATGGAAGACCTCGACGACGTTTTCCAGGCATATCCGGACGTTCCGGTGTTTATCGGCAAGGCTGCCTTGCTGGAGGAAATCACGGGATTCCACCTGCACCGCGGTGCAATGGCGGCAATGCACCGGCCGGCCCCTGTTCCCCTGGAAGTGCTGCTGGCCAACGCGCGGCGCGTGGCCGTGCTCGAGGACATTGTTGACCACACCAACGTGGGAGCCATCTTCAGGTCCGCTGCTGCACTTGGCGTGGACGCTGTCCTGGTCTCTCCACGCTGTGGAGATCCGCTCTACAGGCGCAGTGTCCGGGTCAGCATGGGAACGGTCTTCCAGGTTCCCTGGGCACGCCTGGAAAGCTGGCCTGACGACTTGTTCCGCCTCAAGGAGCAAGGCTTCACCGTGGCAGCAATGGAGTTGACCGAGGACGCGGTGGATCTGGATGATCTTGCGGCGAAGCAATATTCCAAACTGGCCTTGGTGCTCGGTACAGAGGGTGCCGGCATGAGCCAGGACACGTTGGCCGCGGCGGACCTCGCAGTCAAGATTCCCATGCGTGCCGGCGTTGACTCACTCAACGTCGCCGCTGCCTCGGCGGTGGCCTTCTGGGAACTCCGCCCACGGGACTGACCGGCGGTTCGTCTGGCGGGGCGCTTTCCGCTATGATTGGTTGTTGGCCCGGCAGCTGGATTATTCATCCTGCAGCAACCGGACCACCTCCATTCATACCTGGCAACTGGCAAAATCCAGTTGCGTGAACAAAAGGTCCCATTATGAAGTCTGATATCCACCCGAAGTACGAAGCTGTTGTTTTCAACGACCTGGCTTCCGGTACGCAGTTCCTGACCAAGTCCACCGTGTCTTCCTCGAAGACCATCGAGTGGGAAGACGGAAACACCTACCCGGTTATCGACGTCGAAATCTCTTCGGAGTCCCACCCGTTCTACACGGGCAAGCAGCGCATCATGGACTCCGCTGGCCGCGTCGAGCGCTTCAACGCCCGCTTCAAGGGCTTCGGCGGCAAGAAGTAACCACTTCACCCCAAGGCTTTCAAGGCCCGCATTGCTGGATCTCCGGCGATGCGGGCCTTTGCGTTTTCCGGCAAGATGGAACGCATGACTTCCAGCCCTGGGCAGCGACCCACCCTCAACGACGCCGACCACCCCTTTCACGGCGAATATAAAGTTCCCGGCGGCAAACTGGTGGTGGTTGACCTGGACGTCGTGGCGGGGAAGTACGCCAACGTCTCGCTGAGCGGTGACTTCTTCCTTGAACCGGACGAAGCCCTGCAGGCCATCAACGCCTCACTCACCGGACTTCCGGACAGCTCAACGGCAGCAGACATCGCCGCAGCCGTCACGGCCGGGCTGCCCAAGGATGCCGTCCTGTTTGGGTTCTCCGCGGAAGCCGTAGCTGTCACCGTCCGCCGTGCACTGGCCAAAGCCACCAGCTGGGCGGACCACCAGTGGGACGTCATCCCGCCGTCCGTGCTGCCCACCCAGGTGAACGTCGCCCTGGACGAGGTCCTCACTGAAGAGGTAGGCGCCGGATTGCGCAATCCTACGCTGCGCTTCTGGGACTGGGAGGAGCCATCCGTGGTGATAGGCAGCTTCCAGTCGGTACGCAACGAGGTGGACCCGGAGGGTGTAGCCCGCCACGGCATAACCGTGGTGCGACGCATCAGCGGTGGCGGCGCCATGTTCATGGAAGCCGGCAATTGCATCACCTATTCGCTCTACCTGCCCCAGACCCTGGTGGACGGCACCAGTTTTGCCGACTCCTATGCTTTCCTGGATGCCTGGGTGATGGCAGCCTTGGAGAAACTGGGCATCACGGCTTTCTACGTTCCCCTCAATGACATCGCTACCGAACAAGGCAAGATCGGGGGCGCAGCCCAGAAGCGCCTGGCGAACGGTGGCATGCTGCACCACGTCACCATGAGCTACGACATCGATGCCGACAAAATGGTGGATGTTCTTCGCATCGGCAAGGAAAAACTCTCGGACAAGGGGACACGGAGCGCCAAGAAGCGTGTTGATCCGCTTCGACGCCAAACGGGGCTCGCCCGCGCGGCTATCCTCGCGGCCATGCAGGAGGTCTTCGCGGAACGCTATGGCGCCGAAGAGTCCCGCCTCACCGAGGCCGAGCTCGGTGAGGCCAGGAAACGTGTAGAGGCCAAGTTCGGCACCGACGAATGGTTGAACCGGGTTCCGTAGCCGGCCGGTGGGAACTACCCCACGGCGGCCTGTGCCGTGAGTGCCCGCAGCAAGTGGCTTCGCTGCTCGATGACTATCCGGCGCAGGGCGCGGGGAGCGTCAGCGTGCGCCTTCAGCCAAGCATCCGTCCGTACCAGCACCGGATGTTCGGCGGGCTGCATGCCCTCGCTCAAGTCCTGGGCGCCCGGGAACAATCCGCGCACAATCCTGCCGGCAATCTCGATGCTGCGTTCCGCCCATACCTGCTCGAGACAGTCGAAGTAGCGTTCCACATACGGTTCCAACAGGAACCCTGGGGCCGTGGAGAAACCCGTGATGGTTGCGCTCAGGATCTCGTTGGAGAGCCCAGGGCTGTTAACCATGGAATCCCACGCAGCTGCCTTGACTGAGGCATCCGGCACGGCGGCCGATGCCAGAGCATGGCCCTCCCTGCCGGACGCTGTCGTATCGGCCTGCAGTTCCCGGTCCAGTTCGGCACGTGACGCCTGGCCTTGGGCGGACAGGGCCTGCCAGAAGCTCCACCGCAGTTCTGCGTCCACCGCAAGTCCGTCAATGACAATGTTGCCTTCCAGGATTCCGCGCAGCAAAGGAAGTTCAGTGTCCCCATGCCGGGACACGTCTGCCAAGGTCCTGGCCCATGCCAGTTGTTGGTCTGAACCGGGGGCTGCTGCCTTCATCCTGGCCGCCACGACTGCGAGGAAATCCTTGCGTACCCCTTCACGGGCTGCCGCCGGAACGTAGCGTTCAATGGCGCCGGAGGCATTGCCAAGCACGTTCAACAGGACCCCAATGCCGGTCTCCGAGGAGGCAAACTGCTCCACTGCGGCCACGTAGCGCACGGCGGGCGTCACACCGTCGCGGGCAGAATCCCACAATGCGGTCCAGCACAGGGCGCGGGCCATGGGATCGGTGATTTTGTCGAGCGACGTCCGGACCGTGTGTTCGGAATCCGGATCCAGGCGGACCTTGGCGTAGCTCAGGTCATCATCGTTGACCAGAAGCAGGGCTGGACGGCGCTTGCCGTTCAGTTGGGGCACCAACGTGCTGGGCCCTGTCACGTCCACCTCATGGCTTTCGGACCGGACGAGCCGGCCCGAAGCATCAGCGTCGTACAGGCCCAACCGCAACCGGTGGGGTCGGAGTTCCTGATGTCCCGTGATGGGGTCAATGGCATCCTGCCGAAGCGTCACGGCGCCAAAGACGCCGTTGTCGTCCACGATTTCTGCCGAAATCGTGGAGATGCCGGACGTCTGAAGCCATTGACGGGCCCAGTCTCCAAGGTCCCTTCCTGATGCGGTGCTGAGTGCGCGGAGGAGGTCCTGGAGAGAGGTATTGCCGAACGCATGGTCCCGGAAGTACTGACGGGAGCCGGCAATGAAGGCATCAAAGCCTACGTAGGCCACCAGTTGTTTCAGTACCGAAGCGCCCTTGGCATAGGTGATCCCGTCAAAGTTCTGCTTGGCTGCTTCAAGGTCCGGGATGTCGGCCACAATCGGGTGCGTGGTGGGCAGCTGGTCCTGGACATAGGCCCAGGCTTTACGCTTATTGGCGAAGTTCACCCATGCGGTGTCCCAATCGGTGGCACGGTCCACGCCAAGTGTCCCCATGTAGTCGGCGAACGACTCCTTGAGCCAGAGATCGTCCCACCAGTTCATGGTCACGAGGTCGCCGAACCACATGTGGGCCATCTCGTGCATCAAGGTGTTCGCACGGGCCTGGTACTGGGCATCGGTGGCGCGGGAGGCGTAGACATACTTTTCCGTGAATGTGACCAACCCGGGATTTTCCATGGCTCCGAGGTTGTATTCGGGCACGAAGGCCTGGTCATACTTACCCCACGGGTAGGGGTAGTCGAAGAGGTCGTTGAAGAAGGCCAGCCCGCTCTTGGTCAACCGGAACAGTTCTCCGGCATCGAAGGAGTCCGCCAACGAGGCCCTGCAGAAAAGTGCCAGCGGCACGTCAAGGCGGGTGTCGTCGTCGAGCGTTACGCCCCAGTGGTCAGTTGCCTTGAAGTAGGGTCCCGCCAGGACGGTGGTGATGTACGTGGACATGCGTTGGGTTGTGGCGAAATCCCAGCGCGCGGCGCGGGTGTCACCGGCCTCCGGTGTCCGCAGTTCCTCAACTCCGTTGGACGCAACTTCCCAGTTTGCCGGAGCGATCACGTGGAACGTAAATTCGGCCTTGAGGTCCGGCTGTTCGAAGTTGGCGAAGACCCGGCGGCTGTCCGCAGGTTCGTACTGGGTGTAGAGATAGCACTGTCCATCGGCGGGATCAACAAACCGGTGCATGCCCTCGCCTGAGCGGCTGTAAAGCCCTGTTCCGGTTACGGTGACCGTGTTCTCGGCTGCCAGTCCGGCCAGGGTGATCCTGTCGCGGTCCACCACCGATCCGACGTCCAACGCCTGGCCGTTCAGCACCACGGACTGCACGCCGCCATGGATGAAATCCAGGAAGGTGGCAGAGCCTGGCTCAGCGGAGAAAGTGATGGTGCTGGTACTCGGATAACCGGAGACGGCGGGATCTTCCGCGTCGCGGACATCGAGGGTGACGTCGTAGCTGTGGGTGGTGATCAGGGCTGAACGGGTAGCGGCTTCATCGCGCGATAGATTGTGATTCGACACACAGCTATCTAATCATGATCAAGGCGGCGCCCAGGCCCAGCGATGCGATGAGCAGCCAGGAGCCCAGGGCTACCAGAACAGCCCGCCCTCCGGTGTGGATCAGGGTCCGTATGCGCACGGCTGAGCCCAGTCCAAAGAGCGCCGTCGCCAGCAGAATGTCCTGGACCGCTGCCGCGATCTCCAAGCCCACAGGCGGGGCCCAGCCCAACGACCGTACGGCCACCAACGCGAGGAAGCCCGCCACGAACAGAGGGACAATCGGCGGAAACCTGCTCTCCATTCCGGCCGTTCCATTGGCGCGTTCCCGGAAATGGAGAACCCGCTGATGAAGCCCCGCGGTGGCAGCTATCGGTGCCAGCAGGACAACCCTGGTCAATTTCACGACGACGGCGATTGCCAACGCCGAAGTCCCGGCGGTTTGGGCGGTGGCTACCACCTGGCCGACGTCATGGACGGAGGCCCCTGTCCATGCACCGAACTGCCCAGGGCTGAGGCCCAAGGGGTGCATGAGCAGGGGAAGAACCCCAATGGCCAACGTGCCGCAGAGGGTCACCAGCGCTACTGGCAGGACCGTGTCCTGGTGCCTGATCCGCCGCACTGCAGCCATGGCCCCGATCGCCGATGCGCCGCAGATGGAAAAGCCTGTGGCAATCAACAACGCCGCCTCGCGAGGGAGACGCAACAAGCGGGCCAGGCCATACGTTCCTGCGAAGCTCACCAGGACCACCCCGGCGATCAGCAGCAGTGCCACCCATCCAAGTCCAAGGACATCGCCCATGCTGACCTTGAGTCCCAGCAAGACAATGCCTGCACGCATGAAGTGTTTCCCCGCGAAGTCGAGCCCCGGGCGGGCGCGCCCCGCCGTGAGGACAGCCGTCCCCGGTATATTTGCTGAGAGCAAGCCCAAGGCGACAGCGAGCGTCATGGCCGGAACCGCCGGAAACACGGCGTGGATTGCGAAGGCAAGACCCGTAGCGGCGATGCTCAGGACCAACCCGGGCCCCAGCCGGGACAGCTGGGGCGTAAGACTGTTGAAGGGCATGCCATAACCCTGCCGGATGGGGGCACGGAAAGGCGAACCGGGAGCACCCGGAAACCGCGACACAATCAGTGCGTAATGCGCTCGACTCAAAAAGGTGATTGTCTAATTCCCATGTCTGACCTATTCCAGGATTACTCCGAGGCCGCTGCCCGCAGCGGCGCCTATGACGAGATGTTTGCCCCCGGCCACGTTGCCAGAAAATCCTACGGTCAGGTTTCCGGCGCCTTGCGGGAGCTGTCCCTGGCCGATGTGACCGCCCGGGCCGACTCCATGGCGCGCACGTTCCTGGACCGCGGAGTCACCTTCGACTATGCGGGGGAGGAGCGCCCGTTCCCGCTGGACATCGTTCCCCGCGTTATCCCTGCCGACGAATGGGACGTCCTGGAACGCGGGGTAGCCCAGCGGGTCAAAGCACTGGAGGCTTTCCTCAACGACGTCTATGGACGCATGGCGGTAGTCACCGATGGCGTGATCCCCCGGCAACTCGTCACCACCAGCGCACACTTCCACCGGGCAGTCCATGGATTCGAACCATCCGGCGGTGTGCGTGTCCATGTCTCGGGCATCGACGTCGTCCGTGATGCTGCCGGGACCTTCAGGGTGCTTGAGGACAACGTCCGCGTTCCCTCCGGCGTCAGCTACGTTCTGGAGAATCGCCGGGCGATGGCCAAGGGCCTTCCGGAGGCTTTCGGCCAGCAACACATCCGTCCTGTGGAGGAATATCCCCGGCGGCTTCTCTCAGCACTCCGTAAGACAGCTCCCGCGGGCGTGGACGATCCTACGGTGGTTGTCCTGACGCCCGGCGTGTTCAACAGCGCCTACTTTGAACACACGCTCCTTGCCGGCCTCATGGGCGTGGAACTGGTGGAAGGCCGCGACCTCATCTGCCGCGGCAACCGGGTCTACATGCGGACCACTGCGGGCGAACAACGCGTGGACGTCATCTACAAGCGCATCGATGACGACTTCCTTGATCCGCTCCAGTTCCGTTCCGATTCCATGCTGGGTTGCCCTGGCCTGGTCAATGCCGCACGTGCCGGGGGAGTGACAATAGCCAACGCTGTGGGCAACGGCGTAGCTGATGACAAGCTCGTGTACAGTTACGTCCCTGACCTGATCCGGTACTACCTTCACGAAGAGCCGATCATCGCCAACGTTGACACTTTCCGGCTTGAGGAAAAGGAAGCCAGGGAGCATGTGCTGGACCGCCTTGACGAACTGGTGGTGAAGCCCGTGGACGGTTCAGGCGGCAAGGGACTGGTCATAGGACCTGATGCCACGAAGGACGAACTCGATGCCCTGCGCAAACGGGTTATTGCCGATCCGCGCGGATGGATCGCGCAGCCTGTCCTGCAGCTGTCAACCGTGCCGACGCTTTCCGGGGACAAATTCGGACCCCGTCACGTTGACCTCCGTCCCTTCGCTGTCAACGACGGCGACGACGTCTGGGTCCTCCCCGGCGGACTGACCAGGGTGGCACTCAAGGAAGGTTCCTTGATAGTGAACTCCAGCCAGGGCGGCGGCTCCAAGGACACCTGGGTGTTGGCCGACTCGCCGAAGCTGCCCGCCGAGGTCATCCCGCGCCAGTCCGTCACCGTCCGTGAACAGGTCTCTGTATGGCCCGTCGAAAGCAATTGGCGTGACCGCCAAACGGAGCAGCAACAGTGACCCCGATCCACCACCACTTGAACTTCGACCTGCACCACTCGAAGGAGGCAGTTCCATGCTGAGCCGTATTGCTGAGTCTCTTTTTTGGATCGGACGCTACGTAGAACGCGCCGATGGTACGTCCAGGATCCTGGATGTGCACCTCGAACGACTGAACCACCTGCCCCTCGAGGAGCAGCGGAGCGTAGCCCGGGAACTCCTTGCCGTGATGGGTGCCAAGCCCCAGAGCGAGGACTTCGGACTCCCTGAACTCCTGCATGCCCTCGCTTATGACAAGCAGAGCGCCTCCTCCATTGCCGGTTCACTGGGGGCTGCACGCGAGAATGCACGGCGCGCCCGGGAAACTGTTTCGCAGTCACTTTGGGAAAGCCTCAACACCACCTATTACGGCCTCAACCAGCATCGCAAGGATGTGGTGGGAACCTACCGTTTCTGCAACTGGGTCCTCGAACGGACAGCAATGGTCCGCGGTCTTGCGGACACCACCGTCAGCCATGACGAGAGCTGGTTGTTCATGGTGTTGGGCCGGTCCCTGGAACGGGCGGACATGACTGCCCGCATGCTCTCAACGCGCGATGTCCAGTCTGCGGGTATGTCGTGGGTCAACATGCTCCGATGCGCGGGCGCCTATGAGTCGTTCATCCGTACACGCAGGGCTGCCTTCGGAGACCAGCACGCCGCGGAATTCCTGCTGTTGGACCGTTTGTTCCCGCGGTCAATCGTCTATGCCCTGCGCGATGCCGATGAATGCCTCGCGAAACTGGACCCGTCAGCCCAGCGTGTGGGCTTCATCAACGATGCCCGGCGCATTGTTGGCCAGGCCCGCACGTTCCTCGAGTTCCACCGCACAGACGACCTCATGTCCGAGCTGCCCGAGCACATGGAACGTGTGCAGAAGGCCGTGACGCAGGCGTCCGATGCGATTTCCCGTAAGTACTTCAATCAGGCTGATGAGCATGCCTGGGTGGGAGAAGTTTCATGACCCGGCTGAGCATCGTCCACAAGACGGCTTACAAGTACAACCGCCGCGTGACGTTGTCCTATAACGAGGCCCGGATGACGCCCCTCACCGACGGCCAGCAGGTGGTTCTCGAGTCCTCGCTGAAGGTCTCACCCCATCAGGCGTCCGTCAGCACCTACCGTGACTACTGGGGTACCAGGGTCACGGCATTCGATATGCAAATGCCGCATGAGAGCCTTGAGGTCCTCGCCACGGCCACCGTGGAAGTGCACCGCACCGAACGCGTGGCAGTCGAGGACGACATCGTCGGATGGGACGTCATTGCTTCGGACAAGGTCCAGGACGAGTTCAGCGACTGGTTGCCCCAGTCCAGGCTCAGTGGGCCGGGCGAGGAGGTCCTGAACATTGTTCCCGGCGTTGTGGAGGGTAAGAATCCCCACGAGGCAGCCTTGGCGGTGTTCGCCTGGATGGCCGGTGAGATGACCTATATGAAGGGCACCACCGGGGTGACGACGAATGCCGAGCAGGCGTGGTCCCAGCGCCAAGGCGTGTGCCAGGATCTGGCACATCTGGCCATTGGGGCATTGCGCTGCAGTGGCATCCCTGCCCGCTATGTTTCGGGGTACATCCACCCAAGGTCCACGGCCGACATTGGTGAAACCGTTGCGGGACAGTCACACGCGTGGCTGGAATGGTGGGATGGGGAATGGCGCAGCTGGGACCCCACCAACCACAAGCCTGCAGGCGATTACCACGTCACGGTGGCGCGGGGCCGAGACTACCGCGATGTTCCCCCACTGAAGGGCATCCTGTCCGGTGGCGGCGGCTCGGGACTCTCCGTTTCGGTGGAGATCACGCGCCTCGCGTAGGAGTTCAGTCGCGGAGGAGTTTAATTACAGATAAGGCCCTTAAGAGCTGCTCTTAAGGGCCTTATCTGTACAGAGACTCCAGATTTTCTACCAAGGCGAGGGCTTGTAGTCCTTCAGGAAGACACCGTACTGGTCCTCGCCCTTTTCGCCCATCACTATGGGGTCGTAGACTCTCGCGGCACCATCCACCAGATCCAACGGGGCATGGAAGCCTTCTTCCATGAGCCTGACTTTGGTGTAGTGCGGGCGCTCATCGGTGATCCATCCGGTATCCACCGCGGTCATGAGGATGCCATCGGAATCCAGCATTTCCTGGGCGCTGGTCCTGGTCATCATGTTCAACGCAGCCTTGGCCATGTTCGTGTGGGGGTGTCCGGGGCCCTTGTAGGCACGGGAGAACTGTCCCTCCATGGCCGAGACGTTGACGATGTACTTCCTGTGGGCCGTCGACCGCTTCATGGCTTCCCGAAGGCGGCTGACCAGCAAGAATGGCGCAGTGACGTTGCACAGCTGGACCTCGAGCATCTCCAAGGGATCCACCTCATCCACCACTTGGGTCCAGCTGTTGATCGAGGCGAGGTCGGGGACCAAGCCGCCGGCGTCGATCGCTGTTCCGGACTCGATCCGTTCCAGGGACGCGGACCCGGTGGAGAGCGCCAGAGAGGTAATCGCATCGCCCGCCAGGACAGGGTGCTCGGTGACGCTGCTGGCAAGGGCCAAGGGATGTTTGTCATGGGCATGGCCGAACGTGACCAACTCCGGGCCACCATTGGCAGCGTCAAGGGCGGCAGGCAACGGCTCGTCCTCGGCGTCGACCAAGGGCTTGTAGGCATTGCCGGAGCGCCGAACCGTCTGGGCTGCGTTGTTGATGATGATGTCCAGCGGGCCAGCCTCGTTGAGGGAGTCCGTCAGAGCCATGACCTGCGCCGGGTCGCGGAGGTCAATGCCCACGATCCGTAGCCGGTGCAGCCACTCGCTGCTGTCTTCCATGGCGGCGAAGCGACGGGCTGCGTCCTTGGGGAAACGGGTGGTGATGGTGGTGTGGGCGCCATCCCTGAGCAGGCGCAGCGCGATGTACATGCCGATCTTGGCGCGTCCGCCGGTCAACAGGGCCCTGCGTCCCGTGAGATCCGTGCGGGCATCGCGCTTGCTGTGGCTGAAGGCCGCGCATTCAGGGCAGAGCTGGTGGTAGAAGGCATCAACCTGCGTGTAGTGCTTCTTGCAGATGTAGCAGGGACGCGAGCGGATAAGGTGGCCTGCGACCTCACCCGTGACGGAGGGGGCCAGCTTGTTGCCACGGGTTTCGTCGTCAATGCGGTCCGGAGCGGCGGTGGCCGTCAGGGCAATGACGGCCCGGTCAGCCTCGGCGATGGAGTCGCGCTTGGTGACCCGGCGGTGCCGCTTGACGGCTTTGAACATCTTGCCGGTGGCACGGCGGACTGCAACGTAGTCCGGGTGCTCCTCGTCATAGACGTGGATCGTGGTCAGAACCTTGAGGCAGGCCTGGATCTCTTCAGGCGTCAGATCGGTGGAGCTCATTGACCTGATTTTACAGCCTTGGGAGCCAGTGGCCTGCCTCGGGTTCTGTCGGCGTCAGTCGGGCGTCCAGCGCTTAGTGCGAGGCGCCCTGCGCTGCGGCATCCGCTACGCGTGACTGGATTCCTGCTGCTACTTTTTCGGCAGAGTCGCGGATGTCCGGATCATCATGGGTGGCGGCCTTGACAGCCTCGGGCAGTCCACGGCGGTGTTGCGCGGACAGCGCGAGCTCGGCCTCGCCGGGCTCGGGCACAACCTGGCCCTTTGCCAGCACGGTGATGCCTGACTCCGTCACCTTGTATCCCCGCGCCTTATCCAGGGCTGGGTCCAGGCCGATGGCCGCACCAGCAGGAACCTTCACGTTCTTGTCCAGGATGGCCCGCTTAATCACGGCGCCTTCGCCTACCCGGACCTTATCCATGAGGACGGAGTCTTGGACACGGCTGCCGGCGGCCACGTAGGCGTCGTTGGAGATTACGGAACCTTCAACGATGCCACCGGAGACCACCACGCCGCTGGCAACAATGGAATCGAGGGCCGTACCCACTGTGTTGTTCTCGCCTCGGACAAACTTTGCCGGGGGCGAGATGCTCTGGCGCGTGTAGATCGGCCACTCGGAGTTATACAGGTTGAAGATCGGCACGGGGGAGATGAGGTCCATATGGGCGTCATAGAACGAGTCGATGGTACCGACGTCCCGCCAGTACGTGCGGTCCCGATCCGTGGCTCCCGGGATGTCGTTGAGCGTGAAGTCGTACACGCCCGCTTCCCCCTGGTCCACGAAATACGGAATGATGTCCCCGCCCATGTCGTGCTTGGTATCGAGGCGCTCTGCATCCACATGCAGGGCTTCAACCAGGGCGTCTGCGTTGAAGACGTAGTTGCCCATGGAGGCCAGGAACTGCGTGGGATCTGCTGCCAGCCCGGGGGTGCTGGCCGGCTTTTCCACAAAGGCGGCGATTTTCTGGGGATCGTTCTGGTCTACCTCGATCACGCCGAATTGGTTGGCCATGTTCAGGGGCTGCCGCACAGCAGCAACCGTCGCTTTGGCGCCACTGGCAATGTGCTGCTCCACCATTTGGGAGAAGTCCATGCGGTACACGTGGTCAGCGCCGACCACAACCACGATGTCCGGGGCGTCGTCATGGATGAGGTTCAGCGATTGGTAGATTGCGTTGGCGCTGCCAAGGAACCAGCTCTTGCCCACGCGTTGCTGCGCGGGCACAGAAGCTACATACCGGCCCAGTTGCGTTGACATACGCCAGGTCTCCGAGATGTGCCGGTCAAGGCTGTGCGATTTGTACTGCGTCAGTACAACGATTTTCAAATATCCCGAATTAACAAGATTGGATAGTGCAAAGTCAATCAGCCTGTAGCCGCCTGCGAACGGAACCGCGGGCTTGGCCCGATCCGCCGTCAGCGGCATGAGTCGGTTGCCTTCTCCGCCTGCCAATACGATTGCCAGAACTTTCTTCAACGCCATGGTCACAGCTCCCCGTACGTCTTCGTATCCCCCAAAAGTCCGATTTTCCGGACTCTTTCACACTAGAACACATACGCCGGAACGACTACGTTGGTTAGCGTGCGAATAGACATTGTGACTAAAGAATTCCCTCCGGAAATTTATGGCGGTGCCGGTGTCCACGTTGCCGAGCTCAGCCGGGTGCTGGCAAAGCACGTCGACCTTCACGTGCGGGCCTTCGGCGCGCTGCGTGAGACCGACTATCACGGGGCTTCGGTGGCTTCCTACGCCACCCCCGAAGACCTCGGCGACGCCAACCCAGCCCTTCAAACCCTGGGCGTGGACCTGAGGATCGTTCCGGATATTGCGGGAGCGGACCTGGTCCACTCGCACACCTGGTATGCCAACATGGCGGGCCACCTCGCCTCGCTGCTGCACGGAATTCCCCACGTGCTCAGTGCCCACAGCCTTGAGCCTCTCCGCCCGTGGAAGGCTGAGCAGCTGGGGGGCGGCTACGCGTTGTCCTCCTGGGTGGAGAAAACGGCCTATGAGGCAGCAGCGGCGATCATCGCCGTCTCCGACGGCATGCGTCAGGACATCCTCCGCAGCTACCCCGACGTGGATCCGGACAAGGTCCGCGTTGTCCACAACGGCATCGATGTGTCCCTCTGGGAACGCGATGAAGAGGACGATGCCATCCGAGCACTGGGCATCGATCCCGCCAAGCCCAGCGTGGTCTTCGTGGGACGCAACACCCGCCAGAAGGGGGTACCGTACCTGCTTCGCGCGGCGTCCAGCCTTCCTGACGACGTCCAGTTGGTGCTGTGCCTGGGAGCCGCCGATACCCCCGAGCTTGCGGCCGAAACTGCACGGCTCATCGAGGAACTGCAAACCAAGCGCCAAGGGGTCGTCCTCATCGAGCGGATGCTGCCCCGGAAGGAACTTATCCAGGTGCTCAGCCATGCCACGGCGTTCGCCTGCCCTTCTATCTACGAGCCCCTGGGCATCGTGAACCTCGAAGCCATGGCATGCGGCGCGGCGGTAGTGGCCAGTGCCACGGGCGGCATTCCGGAGGTGGTCCAGCATGGCGAAACCGGGCTGCTGGTACAGCTGGAGCAAGTCACCGACGGAACAGGGACGCCCCTTGACCCGGAGAAGTTCGTCAGCGACTTCGCGGCTGCCTTGAACGAGGTGGTGGCAGATCCTGCACGTGCCCGCGACATGGGCATTGCGGGGCGCCGCCGCGCGGAAGAGCACTTCTCCTGGGAGTCCATTACGGAAACAACGTTGGAGGTCTACCGCTCGGTCCTGCGCTGAACCACCAGCGCCGCTACAGCGGAAGACAGGAAAACACGACGGCGCCGCCCCCTTTGGTGGGGACGGCGCCGTCGTGCTGTTCAACAGTTCCGCAGCTGTTAAGCGCGTGGCTGCCCGGGTCTGCTAGCGGGTTTTGGACGCCTTCAGTGCAAGAAGGGTTTTCTCGTCGGCGGGTGCGCTGCCGCTGGCCCGCTGCTCACGGAAGTGCTTCCGCGCCTCGTCCTGACGGGTGGATTCTGCGCCGGTCGCGATCGAGGCCCGCAGGTGCTCAGGTCCGTAGCCGAAAGCATCGACGAGGTCCACAGCGTGCGGGCGGATCTTGACGAGCAACCTGTTGATGTACGTGCCCACCGTTCGGCCACGCTGCATCGAGAGCCGTCCGTTCATGAGGTACCAGGACAGGTGCTTTTCAATCAGGGACAGCCCGAAGAGGTCACGCAGCCACGTCAAGACACGCTTGGTTCCCTCATCGGAGACCTGTGCCAGGGCTTCTGTGAAGGCCTCCCACTGGAGCAGTTCCGCGTGCGCCTGGGCGGCTTCGATGAGCTCGTTCTGATGCTGGTTGAACAGTGCCGCGGCCTGGTGCTGGGGAAGTTTGTTGGCTCCCTTGAGTGCAGCACCGACCTCGGCAACCATGGACTGCACCCGGTCGGCGAGCAACGTCCGCTGGCCTTCCTCGTCCCGCAGGGCCAGGGCGGCTTTCTGGACTGACCCCGTGTCGGCCACGAACTGGGCAACCTGGCGAAGCCCCGTCCGGTGGAGCGCCACTCCGGCCGCCTGGTCCACCACGTAGCGGGCAAGGACACCAAAGTCTGCGCTGCGGAATTCCTTGGCGTAATCGGCCAAAAGACGCTTGGCCACCAACTGCAGCAGCACGGTGTTGTCGCCCTCGAACGTGACGTACACGTCAAGGTCCGCGCGGAGGGAAGCAAAGCGGTTTTCGATCAGGAATCCGGCGCCACCGCAGGCCTCGCGGCATTCCTGCAGCGTGTCCAGGGCATGCCACGTGCTCAGCGGCTTGAGAGCGGCGGCCAACGTTTCAAGGTCCTGCCGGTCGGCGTCGGTGTCATGCGCACCGGAGAAGACGTCGTCGAATTTCTGCAGGAGCTGCTCGTGCGCGAAACTGGCCGCATAGGTAGTGGCCAGCCGGGTGAACAGCCGGCGCTGGTGCCGCTGGTAGTCCAGGAGTACTTCCTCGTCGGTTGCCGAGGAGGCGTTGAACTGACGGCGTTCAGTGGCGTACTGGATGGCAGTCTTCAAAGCAACCTTGCTGGCAGCAACCGCTGCTCCGTCCAGGGAAACGCGTCCTTGGACGAGGGTGCCAAGCATGGTGAAGAAGCGGCGCCCCGGGCTCTCGATGCTGGAGGAGTAGGTGCCGTCCACAGCCACATCGCCGTAGCGGTTCAGCAGGTTGGTGCGCGGGATCCGTACATTTGTAAAGTGCAACCGGCCGTTGTCGATGCCGTTGAGTCCACCCTTAATGCCGTCGTCTTCACCGCCGATGCCCGCAAGGAACTCCTTGGTGGCTGGATCACGGAGTTCCACATAGAACGCATGGACGCCGTGATTGACGTTCCTGGTGATCAGCTGGGCGAACACCACTGCGGCGAGGCCGTCGTTGGCAGCATTGCCGATGTAGTCCTTCCACGCCGCCCGGAAAGGTGTATTGATGACGAATTCCTGGCTGGCTTCGTCGTACGTCGCCGTGGTGGCGATGCTGGCAACGTCAGAGCCGTGGCCGGTCTCGGTCATGGCGAAGCACCCGGGAATCTCCAGGCTCATAATGCCGGGGAGCCATTTGTCCTGATGTTCCGTTGTGCCGAGGTGCATCACGGCAGAGCCGAACAGGCCCCACTGGACGCCGGCCTTGATCTGAAGTGACGGATCGGCGGTGACGATCTCTTCGAAGCCGGCGATGTTGCCGCCATGATCGTCGGAGCCACCCAACCGGGTGGGGAAGGCACGATGGACAGTGTTGTTGTCCACCAGGAACTTCAATTGCTCGAACACGCGGGCGCGGTGCTCGGTGTGGTGCAGTCCTTCGATCTTTTGTACCGCCGGATTGCCTGCCACTTTGCGGGCCTCGTGGCGGATGTGTGCCCACTTGCCGAGAAGCTGCTCTCCAAGCGAGGCGACGTCCACCGCAGGCTCGGCGCCAGTAGCGGCATCCTTGCTGCCTGTGGGGTGCTGGGCCGATGCGGTCCGGTCCACTACTTCAGTCATGTTGCTTCCTTCTTTGGTTTCCGACAACTGATGAGTCATTGCTGGTGTCAGGTGGATGTCTTGAGCGCTGGAGCAATGCCGAGGCACAACCAGTCGGTGATTTGAGCTGCCATGGTTTCCTGGTCCGGCTTGGCGTCGCCTGCCGGGCTCCCCAGCCACATCTCTCCGGCGTTCCTGACGAGGCCGATGGCGGCGGTGGGCCAATAGACAAGCACCGCTTCCTTCTCTTCGCCCAGGTACTCCCGCATGGGGGTGGCGATCATTTCAGTGATTTGCTCAAAGAAGTTCCCCAGCGCTCCCGAGGCGGCAATGGCGTCCTGCGCTGACGCTTCACCTGGAGTAAGCCGGGTAATGAACGCATACACGTGGGGGCTTGATTCGGCCATCTGCAGGTAGGCGGAGACCATGGCGAACAACCCTTCGCGGGGAGTCGATGCCAGCTGTGCGGCTTCCTGCATGCGGCGCTGCATCTGCCCCAGCACTACCTCGCCCATGGCTTGCTGAAGTCCCGCTTTGTCGCCGAAATAGCGATAGAAAACAGACTTCGACGTACCGGCGGCTCCCGCTATGTCCTCCATGGACGCATCACTACCGAGCCTGTGAACCGCTTTGCGCGCTTGCCTGATGAGTTCGGCACGCCGCTCCTCGCGGTGGGACTGCCAACGGGCAGTCCGGCCGTCGACGACGGTATTCTGCGCATCCGCTGCGGCACTGGCGAATTCTTCGTGGCGACTGTTCACGATACCCAGCGTATCAGGTACGCTGGGTATCAGTAACTGGCATTGATCGAAGGAGACCAGCATGGCTGCAGCAGACGTCACCACGGGTGGGACCCGGGAACCGGCTTCCACCCCCCAAGCACCACGCAAGGCGGTCATCGTGGGCGGCAACCGCATCCCCTTTGCCCGCACAGGAGGCGCGTACGTTAAGTCCTCCAACCAGGACATGCTCACCGCGGCGCTGGAAGGCTTGATCGCCAGGTTCGGGCTGCAGGACGAACACATTGGCGAGGTTGCCGCCGGAGCGGTGCTCAAACATTCGAGGGATTTCAACCTCACCCGCGAAGCCGTCCTCGGCTCAGCGCTGTCACCGGAAACTCCCGCCTATGATCTGCAGCAAGCATGCGCGACCGGGCTTGAAACGGTGATCGGGTTGTCCAACAAGATCAAGCTGGGGCAAATTGAGTCAGCCATTGCCGGTGGGGTGGATTCGGCATCCGACGCCCCGATCGCCGTGAGCGAGGGACTGCGTGAGATCCTGCTGGATCTCAACCGTGCCAAAACCCCTATCCAAAAGCTCAAGATCATCGGCCGCATCCGCCCCAAGGACCTGGCACCTGATGCACCGAACACGGGTGAGCCGCGCACCGGTCTTTCCATGGGGGAGCACCAGGCACTCACTACGGCGCAGTGGAAGATCACCCGCGAAGCCCAGGATGAACTTGCTTTCAACAGCCACCGCAATCTTGCTGCCGCTTATGAACGCGGCTTCTTTGATGACCTCATCACTCCCTACCGCGGCCTCAACCGCGACTCCAACCTGCGCGCAGATACCACTTTGGAGAAACTCGGATCGCTGAAGCCGGTCTTCGGCAAGAACCTCGGCGCGGAGGCGACCATGACGGCGGGCAACTCGACGCCACTCACTGACGGCGCATCCACCGTCCTGCTCGCAACGGGGGAGTGGGCCGACGCCCACGGCCTGCCTAAGCTCGCGACGGTCCTGGACGGCGAAGCCGCCGCAGTGGACTTCGTGCACGGTAAGGACGGCCTCCTCATGGCGCCCGTTTTCGCAGTTCCGCGCCTGCTGGCCCGTCATGGCCTGACGTTCGAGGACATCGATTTCTTCGAGATCCACGAAGCATTCGCCGGCACGGTCCTGAGTACACTCGCTGCCTGGGAGGACGAAGACTTTGGCCGTACCAGGCTCGGACTCGATGGAGCGCTCGGAAAGGTTGACCGGGCAAAGCTCAACGTCAACGGATCGTCGTTGGCTGCCGGGCACCCGTTCGCCGCTACCGGTGGCAGGATTGTGGCAAGCCTTGCGAAGATGCTGCATGAGAAGGGCTCCGTGGACGGGCGTCCGGCCCGCGGCCTGATCTCCGTTTGCGCCGCAGGCGGCCAGGGCGTCGTTGCCCTTCTGGAAGCAGCATAGGGGGAACTCCATGACAGACAAATACACACAACTGGTGAGCCACGGGCTGGGAAGGAACGTCGCCAAACGGCTCGGATTGCCTCAGCCGGTGGAGCTTCGCCGCTACCAACCCGGCAGCCCACTGGTCACCGGCCCGGTTCTGGTCAACGGAGACAGTCCAGGTGCGGACGATATTGCCACCACACTCCTCGGGTGGGGTCTTGACGTCCGACGGAACGCGTTGCCCAAGGAAAAACTGGGCGCCATCATTGTGGTCCTCGATGCTGTCCAACACCCCGGAGACCTTGCCGGACCCGTCCTGACCGCAGGCACTTCGCTTCGGGATCTGGGCGCCAACGGACGGGTAGTCACCATCTCCCGGACATCCCATTCAGCCCAAAACCCTTCCGGGGCCGCAGCGCGCCAGGGCATTGACGGGCTGGTGCGGTCCTTGGCCAAGGAACTCCGTGCAGGCTCCACCGCCAACGGCATACTGCTCGACGACAACCTCGCCACCACGAGTCCCTCGGCATTGGGTGCACTCAGGTTCTTCCTCTCCGGGCGTTCTGCCTACGTGGACGGACAGTTCCTGACGGTCAGCTCGACGTCGGGCACCTTGCCCAGCGACCCGGACAGGCCGTTGGCCGGCAAGGTTGCAGTAGTCACCGGGGCGGCCAGGGGTATTGGAGCTGCCATTGCCCGGACGCTGCACCGCGACGGCGCCAGAGTGGTTGCAGTGGACATCCCGGCAGCCGGGGACCACCTGGCTGCCGTGGCCAACGAGGTACGGGGCACCGCTCTTCAGCTCGATATCAGTCGTGACGACGCCGGTCACCGGATCATCGAGCACGCGGTGGAACGCCACGGCCGGCTCGACATCGTGGTCCACAATGCCGGAATCACCCGCGACAGGCTGCTGGCGAACATGGACGAAAGCCGATGGCAGTCGGTGATCGCCGTCAACATCGCAGCCCAACTGAACATCAACGAGGTCCTTCTCGCATCCGAACACTTCAAGGACGCACCGCGCATCGTGTCGGTGGCTTCCACCAGTGGCATCGCAGGCAACAGGGGACAGACCAACTACGGTGCTTCCAAGGGCGGGGTGATCGGCATGGTGAGGTCCACGGCCTTGCTGATGGAACCCTTCGATGGAACCATCAACGCGGTGGCCCCCGGGTTCATTGAAACCGAAATGACGGCCCGGATGCCCTTTGCCATCCGGGAGGCTGCCCGCAGGCTTAACTCGCTCAAGCAGGGCGGACAGCCGCGGGACGTAGCCGAGGCCATCTCCTTCCTGGCCAGTGACGCCGCTGGTGGAATTTCCGGCCAGGTCCTGCGGGTCTGCGGTCAGCAATTGGTGGGAGCATGACCAATCCCCAGCCAGTGATCCTCGGGGAGCTGCCCTCACTGTCCAAGCTCTACGTCAATGCGGCAACAACCGCGGCCCGCCGTCGGGTATTGGGGGCGGCAGCAGGCCAGCTCAGCTTGCCCTCAGTCAGCCACGAAGTGAGGAACGTCAAGGCAGACGTGGGAAACCTGACGGCATACCAACATCTGGTGGGGGAGACGGCCAGCGACACCCTGCCGGCCGGTTATGTCCATGCACTGGCCTTCCCGGTGTCCTTGAGCGTCATGAACCGGGATGATTTCCCGTTGCCGCTCCTGGGCATGATCCACCTGAAGAACCATGTGGAGCAACGGGTTCCCATTGCCTTCTCCGAGGCTTTGGACATCAGGTCCTGGGCTGAGAACCTCGCGGGCCACAAAGCCGGAACCCAAGTGGATGTTGTAGCGGAGGTCCGTTCGGCTTCCAGTGGCGAACTGCTCTGGCGTGGCGTCTCCACCTATTTGGCCAAGGGCATCTTCCTGCCGGGCATCGACAAACCAGGAAGCGCGAACGGAGCAACAGCACCCAGCGATTTTTCTCCTCCCAACCCCACCGCTCTGTGGCAACTCGGCTTGGATACCGGACGAAGCTACGCAACGGTCTCCGGGGACTTCAACCCGATCCACCTCAGCGTCCTGTCTGCCAAGGCTCTTGGCTTGCGTGGGTCCATTGCCCACGGAATGTACCTTGCCTCCCGCGCGCTGGCTGACGTGGGGGCCGTCAAGGCCGATGCGTTCACGTGGGACGTTGCCTTTGAGGCTCCGGTGTTCCTCCCGGCACGGGTCGCCGTGGATATCTCGACAGTTCAGTCGGTTTCAGGGGGTTGGGAACGCTCGGATTATGCAGCGTGGAATGCCCGCAGCGGCCGGCGGCATTTCACTGGCACTGTTGCCGCGTTGGGGTGAGTAGGGTCCCGTCGTCAAGCGAAGGGCGGCGGTCACCATATGGTGACCGCCGCCGTCGTCGTTAAACCCGTATCTGCTGCCTGGAACCGCAGGAGCGGACCGTGCGGTTCCACAGCGACACCAGAAAGTTCCGCAAACAAAACAAGGCCCGGAATCCGTGGATTCCAGGCCTTGCGATAGTGCGCGGAGGGGGACTTGAACCCCCACCCCCTTTCGAGGACTAGCACCTCAAGCTAGCGCGTCTGCCATTCCGCCACCCGCGCAGGTGGTGTTCGGTGGAGTCGTTTGCACCTTCCGGTGCTTCACTTTCCTCCGAAGCAGCGAGAAAAACTCTAACACGGTTTCCGGTGGCGAAAAAATCGGCGCTGGCCAGGATGGCCCCAAGGGACACCCGGCGACTTCCGGCGCCATGCATTCCTGCCAGGGACCGCGTCCGGTGAGTAGGCTGATGGGACAGGGGACGTCCACGCTGCGGAAGCGGCAGCGCACGTCGCCGAAACCTGCAGCCCAGCCACGCAAGGAGAGTTTCCATGTCTGTCATCCGCCCCGAAGATGAAGTTGTCCGGATCTGCCAGGAGCTGATCCGTATTGACTCCTCCAACTTCGGCGACGACACCGGACCGGGGGAACGCGCGGCTGCCGAGTACGCGGCCGGCCTCATTACTGAAGTGGGGCTCGAGGCAGAGATCTTCGAATCCGCCCCCGGCCGCGCCAACGTCGTAACGCGGATGGCCGGCGAAGACCCGTCTGCCGACGCCTTGGTGGTTCATGGACATCTGGATGTTGTTCCGGCCCTGAAGGACCAGTGGAGCGTTGATCCGTTCAGCGGCGAACTCAAGGACGGGCTGGTTTGGGGTCGTGGCGCCGTGGATATGAAGGACATGGACGCCATGATCCTGTCGGTCATGCGCGACTTCGCCAGGACCGGCCGCAAACCCAAGCGGGACATCATTTTCGCATTCTTCGCCGATGAGGAAGCAGGCGGCACTTACGGCGCCCGCTATGCGATCGAACACCGGCGCGAGCTTTTTGACGGCGCCACCGAGGCCATCTCCGAAGTGGGCGGCTTCTCCGCCACCATCGGCGGCCAGCGGACCTACTTGCTCCAAACAGCTGAGAAGGGCCTCTCCTGGCTCCGGCTGGTGGCACATGGCCGCGCCGGCCACGGATCGCAGATCAACACCGACAACGCCGTCACCCGTTTGGCTGCTGCCGTCACCAGGATCGGCGAATACAAGTGGCCGGTGGAGCTGACCCCTACCACCCGCCAGTTCCTGGACGGCGTCACCGAACTGACCGGCGTCGAGTTCGATGCCGACAACCCTGACATCATCCTGAAGGAACTCGGCACCGTCGCCCGCTTTGTCGGTGCGACGCTGCAGAACACGTCCAACCCCACGCTGCTGCGTTCCGGGTACAAGCACAATGTCATCCCGGAGTCGGCCGAGGCATTCGTGGACTGCCGGACGTTGCCCGGCCAGCAGGAACTGGTGTTCGAGACCATCAAGGAGCTGGCGGGCGATGGCATCGACATCAGCTATGTCAACAAGGACGTGTCCTTGGAAGTGCCGTTCGCCGGCAACCTGGTGGATTCCATGATTGACGCCCTGCACTCCGAGGATCCCGGCGCCAAGGTGCTTCCCTACACACTGTCCGGCGGCACGGACAACAAATCCTTGAGCAAGATCGGCATCACCGGTTACGGTTTCGCCCCGTTGATGCTTCCTGATGAGCTTGACTTCACCGGCATGTTCCACGGCGTCGATGAGCGCGTGCCGGCCGAGTCCCTCCAATTCGGCGCCCGCGTCCTGAACAGGCTGCTGAGCAACTACTAGACCGATAATCAACAAGAAAGAGGCCTGTTGATGGCACCCGAGGAAATCCTCCCCGACGCCCTGCTTGAGCGGCTGCGCGGCCGCGCTGCCGGCTACGACCAAAACAACGGATTTTTCCACGAGGACCTGGAGGAGCTGGCCGCGGCCGGCTACTTGAAGCTTTTCGTCCCGGAGTCCGACGGCGGATTCGGGCTCGGCCTCGAAGCGGTAGCTGCCTTGCAGCAACGGCTCGCCACGGCTGCCCCGGCCACAGCGCTGGCCGTCAACATGCACCTGGTGTGGACCGGCGTCGCGCAGGTCATGGCTGCCCGGGGCGACAACTCGTTGGACTTCGTCCTCAAGGAAGCGGGCCAGGGTGAGGTTTTCGCTTTCGGTATTTCCGAAGCGGGCAACGACTCCATGTTGTTCGACTCGGGCACCGTTGCCGAGCCGCTGCCCGATGGAGGTTACAAGTTCACCGGCCGGAAGATCTTCACGAGCCTTTCCCGGGGCTGGACCCGGCTGGGCACTTTCGGAAAAGACTCCGACGCCAGGGCCGGTGAGGGAGAGCTGGTCTTCGGTTTCCTGCGCCGCGACGAGCCCGGACACGAAACCCTCAGCGACTGGGACACACTGGGCATGCGGGCCAGCGCTTCAAACACCACGCTCCTGCATGGCGCCGTGGTCCCGGCTGAGCGGATCTTCCGCAAGCTCCCGGTAGGACCCAACAAGGACCTGCTGATCTTCGCCATTTTCGCGTGCTTCGAAACGCTTCTAGCCGCGGTCTATACCGGGGTGGCCCAACGTGCTTTCACTCTGGGAGTAGAAAACGTCAAACGCCGGGTGTCGGCCAAGCACGGTGGACGCAGCTTCGCCCAGGACCCTGATATTCGGTGGAAGGTGGCCGACGCCGCACTGGCCATGGACGGCATCGCGCCACAAATATCCAGCATTGCCCGCGACGTTGACAACCTGGTGGACCACGGGGCCCAGTGGTTCCCCCGGCTGGTGGGGCTCAAATCCCGGGCTACGGAAAACGCGCGCTACGTGGTGGACCTTGCCATTCGGGTCACGGGAGGCTCCAGCTATTTCAGGGGCTCTGAGATGGAACGCCTCTACCGGGACGTCCTTGCAGGAATCTTCCACCCGTCCAATGACGAATCTGCGCACAACACGGTGGCCAACGCCTGGTTGGGGCCGCTGGAGGAGCTAGACGGTCCGCTGCACTGAATACACTTTGCGGCGCAGCCAAAAACGGCGGCCACCGCCAAGGTAGAGCACGCTGCGTTCGAGCTCCCATTTGCCGTATTCGGAATGCTCCGCGAGCCGGCGTCGGGCGTCGGGCAGAGAATCGTCAGGTCCCACCGTCAGTACGAGGTACTCGTACTGACGTGCATAGTCTCGTTGGCGCTCTACGGAGCTACCCGGAAATTGTTCTCTCATCCCTCTCCATTTTCGTCCTTTTCCGGCTAACGTGAAGGCATGAGCATCGATCCGCGTGTCGCGCTTCAATCATTGACCGGCGCCCTCGAAGAGCACCTGGCTGCGGCCTCCGCCCGCCGAGGTGAAGGGGACCCCACCGTCGAGGCCGCGTTCTTCGCTGTTGCCGACGCTTTCGAAGTGTATGAGGACGCACTCTACGAGGCATATTCCGAGGTTACTCCGCTCCAGGTGTTCGATGATGAGGAAGACGAAGACGACGAGGTGCCCGACGAAGACCTCGAAATCGTCGAGGACTAGCCCTCCCACCGACCGGCCGCCTTGGGGCGGCCGGTTTTTTGTGTCCTGCTCTCATCTTTGTAGCCCTTCAGGCCCGGATTTCCGGGGTTTTCTGCAGTTAAGGCACGTAGTCCCTGCACCCCCGGATAGGTACTCGCACGTAGGGGTCATAGGTAATCCTGCGCAAATTTGAGTATCGACTACTGGTGCGCCTTCGGAGTGCCGCGGCTTCACTGATAGGTAGGCAACGGCAGGTCTGCAAAGAGGGCTGACATGGTGAGAGTTCCAGTCTTGCGATCAGGCAAGGCAGCGGCACCCCAGGGTGCCGCTCATGCCTCCGCGGGGTCAGCCTTCCGGACAGACTCTGCCGCCGCCACCGTCAATCCGCCGGCGTCTCCCTGGATTGGCAAGTCCGCTGCTGCACAGCGGACTGAAAAGGCGGGACTGGCGGCGCTGAGGTCGGATGTCACCCTGGACCCCGTGACGCCGCCAGTCACCCACCGCCACGCGCGGATCAAGGCACCGCTCAAAGACCGTTTGACGTGGACTCGCTTCCTGACCACCAGCCTCCTGTTGGCTGACACGGCCTTGGTTGCCGGAGCTGTCCTGGCCGGGACAGCCCTGAGCCCCGATGGAATGGGCGTATCGCCCGGAAGCCCGGCACAGGCCCAACACTTGTCCATGGGGTTGGTCCTGGGAGTGGTCTGGTTGGCGGCCCTGGAGGTGTACAGGACGCGCGATCCCAAAGTCCTCGGAGTAGGCCCGGAGGAGTACAAACGGGTACTTTCTGCCAGCTTCCGGGTTTTCGGATTCCTGGCCATCGTTGCGGTGGTATTCCGTCTGGAGGCTGTCAGTTCCTTTGTCCTGATCTCCTTGCCGCTGGGCCTGGTGGCCCTGACCGGAAGCAGATGGGGCTTCCGCCGATGGTTGAGCCATGAGAAGTCGAGGGGCCGTTGCCTTTCCCGCGCGATCGTTGTGGGCGAACCCCAGGACGTCAGGTACGTCATCAAGCAGATCAACCGAAAGTCCGGTGCCGCCTACGACATCCTGGGTGCCTGCCTCCCAGGTGCCCGCCGCGGTACCGTCCTGGCCGTGGACCACCTGCGCGTACCGGTCCTTTCCTCCATTTACGGCGTGGCGCATACCGTCCGGCAGACCGGTGCCAACGCAGTGATCGTGGCAGGCCCGGTTCCTGGTGGAAACCAGTTCATTCAGGAACTTGGATGGCGGCTGGAGGAAAATGCCGCTGAGTTGGTTCTGGCCGCTACCTTGACCAACGTTGCAGGTCCACGCATCCACTGGCGGCCCGTTGAGGGACTTCCACTCATGCACGTTGACATTCCGCATTACTCCGGCGGCAAGCACACGCTCAAGCGGCTGATGGACATCACAGTATCTGCAGCGGCTTTGCTCGTCCTGGCTCCTGTCTTGCTCGTCCTGGCCGCAATCGTCCGGGCCGACAGCCCCGGGCCTGTCCTGTTCAAGCAGGAGAGGATCGGAAAGCGGGGCACGACCTTCCAGATGCTGAAGTTCCGTTCCATGGTGGTGGATGCCGAAGCACACCTTGAAGCCCTTGGCAGCCAGGATGAGGGAGCCGGAGTCCTGTTCAAGATCCGCGGAGACCCCCGCGTTACCCGGTGCGGCCGGTGGATGCGCAAGTACTCCCTGGATGAACTGCCGCAGTTCTGGAATGTCCTGGTGGGAAACATGAGCCTGGTGGGGCCCAGGCCGCCACTGTCACGGGAAGTCAGCGGCTACGAGCGCCATACTCACCGCCGGCTGTTGATCAAACCCGGAATCACGGGGTTGTGGCAAATCAACGGACGCTCTGACCTTCCGTGGGACGAGGCAGTCCGGCTGGATCTCTACTACGTGGAGAACTGGTCAATAGCGGGGGACCTCATGATCATGTGGCGGACCTTCCGGGCGATGACCCGGCCATCGGGCGCCTATTAGTGAACGTTACGAAGTACCTGATAAGAACCGCGCTTTCAACACAGAAGTCGAGTGGGAAATGAGCATACGAACAATTCCATCGGGACAACTGAATGGCCACGCAGTGCGGCCCAAGCTTCAGATTGCAGTCGTCGGGGCAGGCTATTGGGGTCCCAATCTCGCCAGGAACCTTAAAGCCAGCCCTGACTGGGACCTGGTGGCCATTTGCGACCTGGACGTAGAACGCGGGCTCAGGCTTGCCGAAACGGTAGGTGGCGTGGCCGTCGTCGAGTCCTTGGACGAACTGCTGGACACATACAACCTTGATGCCGTTGCGGTGGCGACACCGGCACACACCCATCACGGAGTGGTGATGACGGCGCTGCGCGCCGGGAAGCATGTGCTGGTGGAAAAACCCTTGGCGGACAGCCGGGCAAAAGGCCTGGAGATGGTGGAAGAAGCCAAAGCCAGGGGTTTGGTGCTGATGGCGGACCATACCTACTGCTTCACCCCGGCAGTCTTGAAGATCCAGGAGCTTGTAGCCACCGGGGCGTTGGGCGATATCCTCTACGTCGACTCGGTCCGTATCAACCTGGGCCTGGTCCAACCGGACGTCGACGTTTTCTGGGACCTGGCTCCCCATGACCTTTCCATCCTTGACTTCGTCCTGCCGGGCGGCCTGCACCCCACAGAGATCGCGGCCCATGGGGCAGATCCGCTGGGTACCGGCCGTGACTGCGTGGGACATTTAACGTTTGGCCTTCCCAACGACGCCATGGTGCACATCCACGTGAACTGGCTCAGCCCCACCAAGATCCGGCAGATGATCATCGGGGGATCGAAGAGGACCCTCGTGTGGGATGACCTGAACCCGCAACAACGCCTCAGTGTCTACGACCGTGGGGTCAGCCTTGAACACCAGCCCCGGTCAGCGGCGGACAAACGGACCTCCGCCATTTCCTACCGCCTCGGCGACACGTGGTCGCCTGCACTGCAGGAGCGCGAGCCCTTGGGCCAGGTGGTGGCCGAACTCGCTGCGTCCATCCGTAACCACACCATGCCCCGTACCAGTGGAGAGTCCGGGCTCCGCGTCCTGTCTGTCCTGGAGGCCGTCACCCAAAGCCTGAGCACCGACGGGCAGTCCACAGTGGTGGCCGGCAACGAGGTCAATCTCCAGGTTGCACGGTGAAAAGGCTCCTCGGCGCCAACGTCCTGGTCACCGGTGGCGCCGGAACCATAGGGTCCACGCTGGTTGACCAACTGCTCGACGCCGGTGCCGCGCACGTGGACGTCCTGGATAACCTGGTGCGGGGACGCATGGCAAACCTGGACGCCGCATTGGCCAGTGAACGGGTGGACCTGGTGGAAGGTGACCTGCGGGACCGCGACCTGGTGCATGACCTCACCCGGGGCAAGGACCTGGTGTTCCACCAGGCCGCCATCCGCATCACCCAATGCGCCGAGGAACCACGGTTGGCACTCGAAGTGCTGGTGGACGGAACGTTCAACGTGATCGAGGCCACCGCCCAACACGCCGTGGAAAAGCTCATCCTGGCCTCCAGCGCTTCTGTGTACGGCATGGCCGAAGAATTCCCCACCACCGAACGCCACCACCATCACAACAACGACACGTTCTACGGCGCAGCCAAGTCCTTCAACGAGGGAATGGCGAGGAGCTTCCGGGCGATGACCGGCCTGAACTACGTGGCCTTGAGGTATTTCAACGTTTATGGTCCGCGGATGGACGTCCACGGGCTGTACACCGAGGTGCTGGTCCGTTGGATGGAGCGGATCGTCGATGGCCGTCCGCCACTGATCTTCGGCAGCGGTCAGCAAACCATGGATTTCATCCATACCGCCGATGTGGCCCGGGCCAACGTCCTGGCAGCAGTCAGTGACGTCACCGATGGTGTCTACAACGTGGCCAGCGGGACCGAAACCAGCCTCGCCGGGCTGGCCCAAACGCTGCTGGACGTCATGGAGTCACCGCTGCACCTTGAGCACGGACCGGAAAGAGCCGTCAACGGCGTGGCGCGCCGCCTGGCCGATACCTCGGCCGCGCGGGAGGACCTCGGGTTCGAGGCTGCCGTCGGCTTGGAAGATGGACTGCGCTCGCTGGTTGCCTGGTGGCGGCCACTGCGTGAAGAGATTGCCGCAGCACGCACCACCACCCGACCTGACGCTCCGGTAGCTGGTGCGAGATGACCGCCTCCGGTCTCCACCTGGCACGCATCGACGTCATGAAGCCGTGGCTGGGCGAGGACGAGGCCCAGGCAGTGGCCGAGGTGATCGCCTCCGGGTGGGTGGCACAAGGTCCCAAAGTCCGCCAGTTCGAAGAGGCTTTCTGCCTGCTGCAACAGGCAGGCTTCGCCGTCGCGACCTCCAACTGCACTACAGCCCTGCATCTGGCCCTTGTGGTGGCCGGCGTGGGCCCGGGCGATGACGTAGTAGTCCCGTCGTTCTCGTTCATTGCCACAGCCAACGCAGCAACGTACGTGGGGGCTCGTCCGGTGTTCGCCGACGTTGACGTCACAACCGGTTGTGTCACTGCAGAGACACTGCGTGCCGCCCTGACTCCGGCCACCAAGGCAGTCATCGCCGTGGACCAGGGCGGAGTGCCCGTTGATCTGGCTCCCATCCGGGCGATGTGCGATCCGCTGGGCATCACCGTGGTGGAAGATGCTGCCTGCGCCATCGGTTCCCGCTACCACGGCCGGGCTGTGGGGGCCGGAGCGGAAGTCGCCGCCTGGTCCTTCCACCCACGCAAGATCCTCACCACCGGGGAAGGCGGCATGCTGTCCACCTCGCGGCAGGACTTTGCTGATACATCAAGGCGCCTCCGTGAACACGCCATGAGCGTCTCTGCCGCCGACCGGCACGCCAGCATTCTCGCGCCCCAGGAGGAGTACCTCGAAATCGGGTTCAACTACCGCATGACTGATCTTCAGGCCGCCGTCGGAATCGTCCAACTGGGCCGGCTCCGGGAGGTCATCCAGCGGCGGCGGAAACTGGCAGCTACCTACGCGGACGCTTTCGCAGAAATCGAGGGCTTGCGCCTGGTCAGCGACCCGGACTATGGAATCAGCAACTTCCAGTCCTGCTGGCTTGAAGTCGGGCCAGGGTTTCCCCTGGAACGCGACGGGTTGATGTCTGTTTTGGCCGAGGATGGAATTTCTGCGCGGCGGGGCATCATGGCAGCCCACCGCCAACCGGCCTACGCCGGCAAAGACACCGGGAAGGCAGCCCTGGATGCCACTGAATGGCTGACTGACCACACCCTCATCCTGCCCCTGTACCACCAGCTTTCCCTGCACGATCAGGTCCGGGTCATCGATTCCGTGTATCGGGCAGCAGGTCGACTGACATGAGTGAACTTCTCCTCATAGCAGCCAGCGGCCTGGCCAGGGAGGTCCTGGCCATGGTCCGCAGCAACGGGCCCTTTGACGTCATCGGGATCCTCGACGACGACGAAGACAAACTCGGTCGGGTGGTGGACGGCGCCCACGTCCTGGGCCCCATCCGGGATGCCCTGAATTTCCCCCATGCATTGTTGCTGGTGTGCATCGGATCAGGATCGGGGCGGGAAGCCGTCGTCATGCGGCTCAGGACCCTGGGACTGGATGAAGGCCGATATGCCACGGCCATAGACCCCTCCGTGCAGGTCCCCGAAGGCTGCATGATCGGCAGGGGCAGCATCCTCCTAGCCCACGTGAGCATGACAGCGTCCGTGACGATCGGCAACCACGTAGTAGCCATGCCCGGCGTGACCTTCACCCACGACGACGACATCAGTGACTTTGCGACTTTCGCCTCAGGGGTTTCGCTCGGGGGCAACGTTCATATCGGGCGTGCCGCCTATGTCGGGATGAATGCCAGTGTCCGCGAGCGCACGTCCATCGGCGCAAATGCCACGATCGGGATGGGCGCGGCGGTCCTCACGGACGTACCGGCAGAGGAAACCTGGGCCGGGGTCCCGGCACGGGTGATCAAGCGGGGAAATTCCCCTGCGCTGGAGGGCATCCAATGAAACTGATGCGTCCCGTTCCCCTCCGGCACCCGGTGAGTGTTTCGGTGGTAGTGCCGTGCTACAACTACGGACACTTCCTGCCTGAGGCTGTTGCCAGCGCTTTGACGCAGGAGGGCGTGGACGTTGAGGTCATCGTGGTCGATGATGGGTCCACGGATGGCAGCGCCGCCGTGGCCTGGCGGCTGGCCTCCGAGGATCCACGGATCAGCGTTGTCCTCCACGACAGCAACAAGGGGCACATTGCCACCTACAACGACGGACTCTCCAGGGCGCGGGGCCGGTACGTAACGCTTCTGTCCGCAGATGATGTCATAGCCCCCGGTGCGTTGGCCCGGGCTGCCGCGCTGATGGAAGCCAACCCCCGGGTGGGAATGGTGTACGGCCTGCCCCGGGACTTCACTGACAAGCCTCCTGCCCCTTCCTCCCATGACCACAGCACATGGACTGTGTGGGAAGGCCGGGCATGGATTTCCCTGGCGTGCGCCCGCGGGAGGAACTTCATCCTCTCACCCGAGGTGGTCATGAGGACCGCGGCAATGCTCAGCGTGGGTGCTTACAGCACCACGCTGCCGCACTCCGGGGACCTGGAGTACTGGCTTAGGGCAGCAGGCTCCTGGGATGTGGGCAGGATCAACGGGCCGGTGCAGGCGTTCTACCGGGTCCATGGGGCCAACATGCATCAGACGGAGTTCGCAGCGGCCGCTGTGGACCTGAAGCACCGTCTGGAGGCTTTCCGGGTCCTTGAAGACTCCCGGTTTCCGGGCAATCCGAAGATCCGGGCACGGCAGGTGCAGCGGGCCAAGTGCGCCCTCAGCAAGGAAGCCGCGCAGCTGGGGTTCAGGGAAATCAACCAGGGCGGATCGGTGGAGGCCGCAGTCGAGCTTCGGAAATTCATCGAGGGCCTGCACGAGGTTCCCGGAAACATCCACCGGGCCAACGCGTTGCAAGCCAGGATCGCCCGGGCAGCCCGCGGCCGGAAACCAAGGGCAGAAAGGCTCGCCGCTGCTTTTGTGCGGAGCCAGCTGGACCGGGTCCGTTGGAGGATATGGGCCATGACGGGAATCTCATGACCGCCGTCAGCGGCCAAGACCGCACACTGGGCAACCTGGCTGCGAGCGCCACGCTGTGGGGCGGTGTCAACATGGCCTTGGGCAGGATCGTCCAGTTTGCCACCACCATCATCGTGGCCAGGATGATTGCCCCGGAGCACTTCGGCGCGCTCGCCGTAGCCATAGTGGTGCAGACCATCGCCACCAACATGGCCGAGCTCGGTGCGACCGCAGCCTTGGCACGCGGCACCGGGGATCCGGACAAGATCGCCCCCACCGTCTTCTCCATAGCACTGCTCACCAGCGGAGTCATGACGGCGGCAGCAATCACCCTTGCACCTGCCTTGGCGACAGCGTTTGATGACCCCGCCGCGACGCCAGTGATCCAGGTGCTCTCGCTCACCATCCTCCTCCAGGGAGCCGGTGCCGTCCCTTCCACCATGGTGTGGCGGGAGTTCCTGCAAAAGCCGAGGGTCGTCGTCGACCTCTGCAGCCTGGTCACCGTGCTGGTACTGGTGGTGCCGATGGCATTGGACGGCTGGGGAGCGATGGCGCTCGCCTGGTCCAGGGTGGGTGGACAGTTGGTGGCCCTGGCCGGCTATTGGATCATCACTCCCAAGCGGTACGCCCCGGGCTTTGACCGGACGGTGGCCGCGGAGATCCTGCGTCTGGGAATGCCGTTGGCCATGGCCAACCTGGTGGTGTTCGTGACCTTGAACGTGGACTATCTCCTGATAGGCCGGATGCTTGATCCGACGGCATTGGGCCTGTACCTCCTGGCGTTCAACCTGGCCGGGCTGCCCAGTTCGGTGATCACTGCGGTCATCCGGGCCACTGCGGTGCCGATCTTTGGCCGACTGTTCGCGGAGGGCACCCTGGGGGCGGTGGCGGGCAGGTTTGTGGCCGGTACTTCCTACTGCGCATTCCCGATCTCGGCCATGGTGATAGCTCTTTCGCACCCTTTGATAGTGGTGGCCTATGGAGACGCATGGGCGCCGGCCGGGATAGCGCTGGCAACACTGGGAGTCTTCGGCGCTACTCGGATCTTGGTGGAAGTCTTCGCTGACCTGTGCGTGGGCGCCGGTCGTACTGTGTGGCTGTTCTGGTTGCAGGTGGCTTGGCTGGTGAGCCTCACTCCGGCACTCATCGTTGGGATTCAATGGTGGGGGATTGCCGGGGCGGGAATCGCGCATGCTGCAGTGGCCTGTTTGGTGGTCATCCCTTTGTATGTAGTGGCGCTCAAATCCGTGCTGGCTGTTGGCGCCTGGGAATTGGTGCGTGGAAGTCTTGTCCCACTCGCGGCCGCCATAATCGCCGGATCAACGGCGTGGCTTGCGAGCGTCAGCGTGACGGAGCCTTTGAAGGCACTTCTGCTGGGGGGCTTCCTGGGTGGAGCGGTGTACGTAGCGTTGACGTACCGGCGGGGGAGGCTGCTGGTGCAAACTTTGCGGGGGCTGCTCCGTGAGAGGACTTCCCTTCCTGCGGGCGGACATACTGATACGGGGGAATCATGATGGTAAACCTGCCAGTGAATGGTGCCAGTTCCTCACCGGGCAGCGACCTTGCGGTGGTCACACCAAGCTATGCGCCCGATCGTGAGTTGTGCATTGACCTTAACCGGTCGGTCCTCGAAATGACCGGCCCCGGCGTGGTCCATCACATCATCGTCCCGGATCGGGACTTGGGGGTCTTCGCTGTCCTCCGAGGGCCCAGGACAGAGGTGCACGCAGCCAGCGAATTCCTGCCGTCTTCGTTTATCAGGCTTTCGCGATTCAACGTCTGGATCAATGCAGCCCATCCGTGGCCGCCGGTTCGTGGCTGGATCGCACAACAGATACTTAAACTCGCCGTGGTTGCAGCACTCCATGTTGACGGCGCCTTGCTCCTTGACTCCGACAGCCTGCTCATCCGCGATACCAACCTTGATACGTTCCGCAAGGACGGCAGGATCGCCCTTTACCGCGCACCAGGGGCTGTTGATGCGTCCCTTCCCGGGCACAGGCAGTGGCACGTTTCAGGCCGTCGGCTCCTGGGGCTGCCGTCTCCTCCCGAAGGTGACCTGGCTGACTACATCTGCTGGCCGTGCCTTTGGGAACCGGCCGTGGTAAGAAACCTGCTCCAGCACATCCAGAACGTTACCGGCCGAGACTGGCACACAGCTGTCGGAGCGGAGCTGCATTTCTCCGAGATGATGCTGTACGGCCTGTATGTGGACGAAGTCACCGGCGGCCCTGCCGCCAGCATCAGTGAGATGTGCGGAATTGTCCACTCCGACGAGGTGCCCTTGGACCAAGCGGACATCGAACGGCTGCTCCACGGGGCGGCCCCCGGCAAACATGTTGTGATGCTCTCCGCCAAGGCCGGCATACCACTGGATGTGCGCAGGCGTGCCTTAAGGTCGTTCCGGCAGACGGCCCCAGGTTCAGAACGGGGTGATATCCAGTGATCAACGTGCTGGGACGAATTCTGGGCCAAGCCCGCAAGGATGGCTGGGGTTCGGTTGCCGCTAAAGTGCTGCAGAGGACTGCTGGCAAAGCACTGGAAAACCTGGCTTTCACCGAGCCCACGCTGCCGGTTCGGCCTGAGGACATCGTAGATTTTGATGTTTTATGCGCCGCAGGCAACCCCCGCCCCAGAAGGGGGAGCCTGGATGTCGGGTGGGTCTGCACACCTCCTGGACCCGGCTCAGGCGGACATACCACCTTCTTCCGCATGGTTCAGGGCATGGCGGACCGCGGGCACCGGTGCACGCTTTTCCTCTACGACCGCAACAGCGATGACGTTTCCCGGCACACTTCCACCATCAGGCAATTTTGGCCGGATCTCGATGCCCACGTGAGAAGTGTTACCGAGGGGTTCGAGGGAATGGACGCCGTGGTTGCCAGTTCGTGGCCAACCGCGTACGCGGCCGCGGCCCGGCGGGGCCCGGACATTCACAGCTTCTACTTCATCCAGGACTACGAGCCATACTTTTACCCCCGGGGCACCCTGTATTGGCTCGCAGAGAACAGCTACCGCCTGGGGTTCACCAACATCGGACTCGGAGAGATGATCACCGCTGTGATGAAGGCAGAAACAGGCCAGGAGCCCGCCGCTTCAGTACCCTTCGCCTGCGACACCGCGACCTACCGCCTGCTGGAGACGAAAAACGGAAAGAATACCCGCCAAGGAGTGGTCTACTACGCGAAGCGGGCGGTGGATCGACGCGGTTACCTCCTTGCCAAACTGGCCTTGGAGCAATTCCACGCTATGCATCCGGAGCAGGAAATACACGTCTACGGCGACAGGATCAGCGGCTGGTCCATTCCCGTGCACAACCACGGCAATCTCAGTCCTGCCGCTTTGAATGAGCTCTATAACCGCACCATCACGGGGCTTGCCATCTCTTTCACCAACATCTCCCTCGTCCCGGAAGAACTGTTGGCTGCCGGCAACGTGCCCGTACTGAATGAGTCGCCCTTCGCTGCACAGGTCTTGAGCGACCCGGACGTCCTGTGGTCACCCGCCATCCCACGCCGGCTTGCCGAAACGCTCGCAGAAGCGGTTGAGGCCCCTGATATCTCCGGGCGTGCGGCAAGGATCGCGCAACGTCAGCGACTGGACTGGTCAGCCTCACGGGAATGCTTTGCCGCAGTGCTCGAATCCGTCTGTGCCAAAGAACCAGGAAGTCCGAGGCTGTCATGAGTGGTGCGCGTAGTTTCCTTGGCCTTCGGCAACCGGCGCAAATTCCAGAGCTGGACGACCTCACCGTGAGCGACCGATCAGCCAGCCCCCGGGTGCCCTTGCTTTTGAAGTTTGCCGCTTTCGGAATCTTCTTCTTTCCCTCCAATATGGTGCTGAAACCGCTGGGCGCGGTGGGTACATTGCCTCTGATTTTTGCATTGCTGCTGTTGGCTGTTTGGCTGTGTTCCGCCCTCTTTGGGTTGACCAACCCGTTGGATACCAGGCACCCCGGCCGCATGGGCTTCGTTCTCCTCTGGGTGGGAACGTGCGCTTCCTATGCGGCCATGTATTCCGGCTACACCGGGGGAAGTGAAAGTCCTGCACGCGCTGCAGCTGACAGGTGGCTGATTCTCCTGCTGGCCAGTGCAGGCATCATCCTCGTTACCGCGGAGGCCGTGAGGACGCTCAACACTGCCATGGAACTGACCCGTGCCTTGTTGGCCGGTGCGGCCTTCTGCTGCCTTGTTGCCGCCGTTCAATTTTTCTTCCGAATTGATCCCATGCAGTGGTTGCAATTGGCAATGCCGGGCTTCACCAATAACGGGGGAAATACAACGTTCCAGATACGCGGGTCGTTGATGCGCGTCTCAGGGAGCACTTTTCATTCCATCGAGATGGCTGTGATCTGTGCAATGCTTCTTCCCCTCTCCATCTGGCGGAGCCTCTACGACCCTAAAGGCAGAAAGTGGGTCCATTGGACCATCACGGCGCTGTTGGTCTTCGCCATCGCCTCCACGGTTTCCCGCTCAGGCATCCTTGGCCTCTTGGCGGGCATGGCCGTCTTTCTGCCCTTCCTTCCCCGTCTGGCCAGGCAATGGGCCTACGTCGCAGCTCCCGTCACCGTGGCCGCACTGTTCCTCGGAGTGCCGGGCCTGATCGGGACCCTCACTGCGTCTTTGACTGCCGGGGAAAGCGATCCTTCGATTACCACGCGGACCAACAACTACCCCCGTGTGGCAGCCATGGTGGAAGAACATCCGTTCTTTGGAGTTGGCCCGGGCAATTACATGCCAAGCAACGCGATCCACATCCTTGACAACCAGTACCTGAACGCAACGGTCACCATAGGTTTGGTCGGGCTGGTCGGGTTGATTGCCTACCTGACGTTCCCCGGCCTGACGACACTCCTCGCGGCTCGCGCTTCCCGCCTTGCACCCCTGCGCTGCCTGGCAGGCGCCGCAGCCGCAGCAGGAATTGTTGCCGCTATCTGCTCGCTCACCTTCGACTCCATGTCCTTCCCGGTGTTCGCACTCACCTACCCCTTCATCGTCGGATTGTCCGGAGGGGCCTGGATCATGGTCCGGCGGGAACTCGAACTTCAAAAAGTGCGTACCTCTGCCGAACAACCATCCGGGCCGACCCAAAGCACCACGCCACTAGTCCCCAAGGAGGGAACATGGACCCCGTAGCCGTTCTCAAAACCCTTTGGCGTTACAAGGTATTCGTAGTGCCCGTTCTGCTGCTGACGGCGGTGGCCGCTGTGTACATGTTCTCTTTCGCTCCACGAACCTATGAGGCCCGGACCACCTATGCAATCGTCAACCCGCAGACCCCTACAGCGGAGCAAATTGAAAAAGATCCTGCCTTGGGTCTGCTCAATCCGGATAACCCCTACCTGCGGTCTGCCGACTCGTCCCTTGTAGCCCAAGTTGCCGTGACCCGCCTGAACGACGTTGCCACTGGCGACATCCTTGCGGAACAAGGGCTCAGCACCGACTACAAAGTAGAGCGTCCCTCCGATGCGTTCCTCATTGACATCTCCGGCATCTCGGACGACAAGTCACAGGCCATTGCCACTGCCAAAGCACTGGGGGAGCGCCTGGAAGAGGACCTTCGGACCATTCAAACGATTAACGGAGCCTCCGACAGGTATCTTTTCACCGCGCTGGCGGTAGCCTCGCCCGACAAAGCCACGGAGCAGTTCTCCAGCAGGCTAAGGTCCGTGATCGTCGTTGTGGTGGCCGGACTCGTCCTCACCCTTGGCGCGGTCTCCCTGGCCCGTGCCGTCGAGACAACCCGGAAGCGAGGAAAACCCAAAAAGACCACGTCCGGCAAACGAGGGTCACCGATGGAACGCGAAACCAAACCGTCAAGCCTGGACCTTCCCGGCGCAGGCCTAACGGTCAACAAGACCTCGTTACCACCCGTGGAAGTCCTTCTTGGAGGCGATACCCGTCGACAAAACCAGGACAACAAGAGGGTCACCAGCCCACCGGCTGTTCAGCCAACCAACAGCCGTTAGGCTCAGGAAAGGTGCGGCCATGAACCGGTTTGGGTACCTGGTGCCGGAATTCCCGGGTCAAACACATGCCTTCTTCTGGCGTGAACTGAAAGCACTGACTGAGCTCGGACACCAGCCAGAACCAGTCTCCACACGCCATCCAGGACAGTCCGGCCCCATACCTACATGGACGCACGGGCGTATACCGGAAATCCACTACCTCGTACCACCGGACGCGCCACAGATTGCAGGTACTGCCTTGACCGCGCTCTCCGGACTGCGGCACCTTGATGAGCTTCGAGCAGCCTCCGGCCTGAAAGGCAGTCCCCTCCCTCCAAGGAAACTGATCCAAGACCTTCCACGGAAGGCCGCCCTGTTCCTGGCCGGAGCCGCGCTGGCCAGGCATGCACGAACCAGAGGGTGGACTCACATCCACGTCCACTCCTGCGCAGACGCAGCCCAGGTTGCGCTCTTCGCCCACGTACTCTCAGGCATTCCCTACAGCCTGACCCTCCACGGCCCCCTCAGCGACTATGGACCAAACCAAAGCGAAAAATGGCGCAACGCCGAGTTTGCCATCATCATCACAGAACAACTCCTTGCCGAAGCACAGGAGCACCTCAACGGGAGCCTGCCCACCACCGTGAAGGTTGCCCCCATGGGCGTCGAACTCTCCGCGTTCACCCGCCTCACCCCCTACAAGCCATGGACCCAAGGCACCCAGGCCCAAATCTTCAGCTGCGGACGGCTCAATCCCAGCAAGGGTCACATGGACTTACTCAGAGCCCTGCGGAGAGTTGTTGACTCCGGGGTGGATGCCGCCCTGACCATCGCAGGTGAAGACGAACACGGCGGCAGGGGCTACCGAACGGTCCTGCAACAAGCCATTACCGACTTGGGACTGACACGCCGCGTGACACTGCTCGGCGCAATCCCCGAAGACCGGGTCCGCGTGGAACTGGAGCGGACACACCTCTTTGCCCTGGCCAGTCTCCAGGAACCACTGGGAGTCGCCATCATGGAAGCCATGGCCATGGGTGTCCCGGTAGTCGCTACCGCTGCCGGCGGAGTTCCCCAACTCGTCACAGAGGGCCACAGCGGCCTCCTGGTGCAACCTCGAGAACCGGCAAAGCTGGCCACCGCAATGGTCGACATTCTGCGAAACCCGGCCCAAGCCGCCGAGATGGGCGCCCACGGCAGAATCAGGCTCGAATCCACTTTTGACGTTCGCCAAAGCGCTTCTGCCCTGTCCGAACTCATGTCTTGTCCGAACTGACAAAAACACCAGGAGATACCGTGAGTGCAAAAACCGTGGGACTGTGGACCGGCGCTGCGCTCGCCGTGGCATTGATTGGCGTGGCAGCAGCCAACGGGCTGGCACCGACTGCCGGACAGCGGGAGCCGGTGTCGCAACCCGCAACTGGGGCCGCAACTGGACCGAACACGACGGCGGTCACCCTCCGGACTGTTGACGGGGGAGCGGACTACTATGCCAGGTTCAGGAACAGTCTCCCGGCCGAGCCCACTTTCTTTCCTATTGGAGTGTGGCTGGAAAGTGTCCTCGACAAGGGGAATGTCGCTATGGACGCCGCGGCGGGACTCAACACCTATGTGGAATTGACCGCCAACTCAGACGTCCAACTGATCCACGATTCGGGAATGTACGCCCTGCCCGCCTTCGTCCATGAAGCCGCGGCCGGATTCACCCTGAGCGACGAGGTGGACATGTGGGCAGGCCCCGGAAATGCGACTTGGACGGGCAATTATCCCGGCGAGGGCCCTCCCTGTTCCCCCGAGGGAACTCCGTGCGGGTACACCATCCAGAAGGACCGCCGGGCGGTGGCCCCACAAGGTGCACTGCTCTACTCCAACTATGGCAAGGGCGTAACCTTCTGGGAATCGGACGAGGAAGCTCGCGAATTCTTCGCAGGCCTTCAGGATGTGGTGTCCGCAGATAACTACTGGTTCACCGATCCCAACATTTGCGGCCAAGGCGAGGGCGGCGCCATCGTAGGCTACACAAGGGACCTGACAAAGGAGGAATGCCGGCTGGCTGCCAACTACGGCTGGACCATTGACAGGCTAAGGAATCTGCAGGACCCGGCCACCAGAATTCCCGTCTGGGCGTTCGTAGAGAACGGTCATCCATCCGGCGACGTCCCCAACACCTCCACCATTACCGGTCCCGAACTCCGCGCCGCCGTGTGGAGCAGCCTCATTCACGGCGCCCGGGGGATCATCTATTTCAACCACAACTTTGGCGGGGTATGCCTCACCCAGCACGTCATCAGGGACTGTGGGAAGGATATCGTTCCCACCCTCACCGCCGTGAACAGGCAAATCACGGGTCTTGCTCCGGTTCTCAACGCACCGTTCCTCGACAATGCCACCACAGCAACCGGGCCCGTAGACTTCACCACCAAACTCCATGACGGAAAGGCCTACGTCTTCGCCGGAGCGAACAAGAAGGCGGGTGGCGAGGCCAGCTTCAAGGTCCGGTGTGGCGGCAGTACCGCCGTCGTACTTGACGAAAACCGGACTATTCCGGTGGTGGACGGCACCTTCACGGACACATTCGCTGACGGAAACGCCGTTCACCTCTACCGCATGGAAGGCGGGGGAAGCTGCGGCTTTTGACTAACGGCTGCTGTCGTCCCGCTCCCAGGCAAATGCAGGCTCTCCTCCCCGGAGCGGACGACGGCGACCACCAGCGGCGAAGGCGGCATAAACAGCTGCGTCAACTGCGGAGAATGGCCCTCTCACGGAGGACAACAATTCCCGGACAGTCCGTGACGTTGCAGCTTCCGCCCCCATCCTGTCCTGCTGCGCATTGCCGCGATAGCTCCGACGAAGAACAGCCAGCAAGGCGACCCAGGTCCGAGGCGTCCGAACCACCACAGGCTCAGTAGGCAGCACGGCTTTCTCCTCTCCGCTGAAGAGCCGGTCAACGTAATAGTCATCACCTGTCAGCGATGGAAAGACTCCGAGCCGATCGTGCCCGGCCTTACTGAGCGCATAGACCCCCGCACCCCAAAGGCCCTGCGCGGTGGAAGGAATCCGGCCCCTCGCCCGGTAATAGGACCTAACCAATGCAGAGGCACCATCAGTGTTGTAGCGGAACGCCGGACGGGCCGCCAGCAACGGGCCGTCCGAAAGAGCCTTCAGGACCGCATGGACGGCATCCGCACTGACTTCAATGTCCGCATCAAGATAAAGACGGGGCCAACGCACCGCAGCCTGGTCTGCGGCGTTCAACGCCGAGGTCTTGGAAGCAGCATCCACTCGCAGGACCCGCACGTCTTCAAACCCGGACGCGATGGCTTCCGTACCATCCGTACAGCCATTGCACGCAACAATGACCTCAACACTGCCCCAGGCCATGACACCCTGCAACGATTCCAGAGTCCTGGCAATGACCGCTTCTTCATTGTGTGCCGGGATGATCACAGCGCCCGATGGTGGCACCGCGCCCGTCACCTTGGAAAGCGCTCCGCGGGTAGCGTGCGGCAGCGCATCCCACCGCCTGCGGTCAACCACGGCAAGGGCAGCCTGACGATGCCCCGGCTTATGGAGCCGGACAAGCTCCGCAGCCATGACCACGGCAGTGAGCGCTGCCACAGTGCCCCGGCCGTGATACTTAGCCGCATAGCGCAAACGGTTCACGGACATCAGCGCGGTCAACTGTGGCGATGTACCCGACCCCCCACGTTCATGCCACATCCGCGCCAAGGGCTCAAACCAGATGGAAAGGCCCGCGGCTCGTACCCGTCGGCAAAAGTCTGTCTCCTCGGAGTACAGGAAGAACTGCTCATCCCAGCTGCCCACCTCACTCACAGCAGCCGCGCTGATCAAGAGCGCCGCACCCGTCGCCCAATCAACCCGGTGCGCATACACGTAACTCTCCGGATCAAAGTCCATCTCAGACAACCAACCCGGCCTGCCCTGAAGGTGCCCGCCCAAAGCCGCGTCACCCAGCGCTCGCAGGACCCCCGGCTCCCACCTCAGTGATGGATAAACGCTGCCGTCGTCGTCCAGCAGGACCGGCACCACCATGCCTGCCCCTGACACTGCCATCCGTCGCCGCATGGCCGCGATCGCCCCCGGCTCCACCCGCAGGTCCGGGTTGAGGATGAGATAGGCGTCCGCGTCACCAGCCACCCGCATGGCAGCATTGATCCCGCCGGCATAGCCAAGATTCCCACCCGTGCGTATCGCCAGGACATCCGGAAACCGGGCCAATTCGTTCATGGTCTTGTCGTCGGGGGAGTTATCAGCCACAACAACCCTGATGGTTTGTCCGGCGGTCTCCGCCCGGAGTCCCGCTACCAACGGCCCCACGTCATCTGCATTGTCATAGGTCACCACGATCACGGCGACGTTGGCTTTAACGTCACCCGCGACGAACTGTCCCGGAGCACGGCTGGGCCCGCACTCCGGGACGGATTCAACGGCGTTGAAGGGCACCGCCGCCCCAAAGACGGTTACCGGATCGGACGGGTTTGCGGCACTCTGACGCCGCAACGTCATGTATGCCTCTGGGCCGTCCACCAGGTACCGCCGGGCCAACCGTCGCGGTTCCAGCATCAGCCGCCACGCCCATTCCAGTCCATGGGTGCTCACCCACACCGGAGCGCGCCTGATCCTGCCGGCGAGGAAATCAACAACCGCACCAAAGGCCAACAGGACCTTGGCCCCCGTCAACTGAGCATATTCGGCAATCCAGAGCTCCTGCCTGGGCTTTCCCAAACCCACCACCAGGACGTCCACGGCAGCGCCGGCGATTTCCGCCGCCAAGAGCCTGGAGGCGTTCACATCGACAAGCACGGGACGCTCTGGGGCCCACCAGCCCGCCACCGTCAAACCGGGACGTTCCCGGGCAAACCTCTTCCGGATGAGTTCCTGCGCCTGCGGGCTTCCACCCAGAAAACCCACGCGAAGATCCAGGCGCTCGGCCTCGTCCAGCAAGGGTTCCACCACATCACTGCCGGCCAGCCGTGGCCAGGCCCGGCCCGTGACCCTGGCCGCTTCGGCCACCAACGGCGCACCGTCCAGCAAAGTCAACCATTCCACTGGTGAAGGTTGGTCCAACGTGCCGTTCCACCGGCTCCCCGAACCGAAATGACGGAGGTGGTCCAGATTGGCCGAACAGACGCCCAAAGGCTTCGCACCGCCGGACTGTGCGCGGTCCATGATGAGCTCCACGGCCTGCTCGAAGTCCATCAGGTTCACCAGGGCACCGCCCAGGTTTACCGACTGCCCTGCGCTGGGCTGGTCTGTCGCGGGGCGACCCAGGCCGGCGTGGACGGTCGTGGCGGCGCCCCGGCTGGAGGCCGCCCTGGACCGGCGTCGGTGGGGAGTCAGCAGCAGTGCGCTGCCGTTCATCTCCGGGCCTGATGAAGGGTGGGGGAGTGCGCTTTGTCGGGGCGCGATCTTCGGCAGCAGCATGCTCGGCTCTCCAGGCTTCCGGGTCCAGCTCAGGACACAACAATTGAGCCGGCGATCCATGCTGCTGCACTGCCTGGATCGCCGCGGACAGCCAAGGCTGCCCTTCCAACGTGTTCACTTGAGTTGTCTCCCGGCCTGCCTCAGGCGGGCTGCCGTACGGCCACTGTAGGCCCTTTTTCCGGACGCCGCTAGGGTTCCAGGCCGTCCAAATACTCCGCCAGGCGCACGGGCGCTGGAGCCGGGTCAAATCCGGCAGCCCGGATCTTCGACAGGTCCAGGACGCTGCTGCGGGGGCGCGGCGCGGTACCAGGCTTGGCATAGTCCGCAGTGCTGACGGGGTTCACCCGGACGGGATCGGCCCCGCAGTGCCGGAACACATCCCGGGCTACGCCGGCCCAGGATGCCCGCTCGCCGCTGTTGCTGACGTTGTACGTGCCGTACGGGGCCCGATGGTCCACCAGGTGACGGATGGCAGCAGCGACGTCGACGGCGAAGCTCAGCCTGCCCCATTGGTCATCAACCACGGACGGCGAAACTCCTTGGGCGGCCAGGGCAGCCATGGTTCGAACAAAGTTTCGACCTTCACCTACTACCCAACTGGTCCGCACGATGTAGTGCCGCGGGACCGTCGCCACGGCTGTCTCTCCAGCTGCTTTGCTCTGGCCGTAGACCCCCAGGGGCGTCGGGTTCTCGTCCTCCCGGTGAACGTCGGCAGTTCCGTCGAAGACGTAGTCGCTGGAAACATGAACCAGCGTCAGTGAATGCTCGACGGCGGTCCTCGCCAAGCGGGCCACTGCGGTTGCGTTGATGGCCCAGGCAGCCGCACGGCCCTCTGCGGTTTCGGCGGCGTCAACACCCGTAAAAGCCGCCGCATTGATGATGGTGGAGTACTTCCGCCAGTCCCGTGCCGCATACGATTCCCACGATGTGAGATCGAAGTCTGCCCGGCCGGCGAAGTCCACGCTGGCATCCCCGGCATACTCCCCCCGCAGGGCCTTGCCCAGTTGCCCGTCCGCTCCGAGGACCAGCGTTCGCCGTGGCTGCATGGGCTTTACGTCCGGCAAGCATGGATGGCCCTTGTCCTGGGTCGACAGAACAGCACGGTCCAACGGAATGGGCCAGGGAACGGCTACGTGGTCGTCGGCTGCATTGAGGAAGGTGTAGTCCTTCTGCGCCTCAGCACTCCAGTGGTCATTAACCAAGTACGTGTAGGCCGTGTCGTCTGCCAGGGTCTGGAAGGCGTTTCCAACACCACGGGGAACGTACACCGCGTCCTTGGCCGTCATTTCCGCGCAGAACATGGTGCCGAAGCCGGGCCCTTCGCGCAGGTCCACCCATGCGCCGAAGATCCTCCCTGCGGCAACCGAAATGAACTTGTCCCACGGTTCGGCATGGATTCCCCGGGTGGTTCCGCGCGCAGTGTTGAAGGAGATGTTGTTTTGCACCGGCCCGAAGTCCGGGAGCCCCAGGTCCAGCATCTTCTTGCGATGCCAGTTTTCCTTGAACCATCCCCGGTCATCCCCGTGAACCGGCAACTCGAAAAGCACCAGCCCGGGGATCGGCGTGGTGCGTGAACGCAACTGCTGTACCGGCTCCACGGCTTAGTGGCCCTGGCCGGCGTATTTGGACTCCGTTGAGGCTTTCTGGGGCCGCCACCAGGCTTCGTTGTCCCGGTACCACTGAACGGTGGCAGCCAGGCCGCCGTCGAAATCCGAAAACCGGGGCGACCACCCAAGTTCCCGGCGGAGCTTGCTTGAATCGATGGCGTAGCGCAGGTCATGGCCTGGACGGTCGGTCACCAGATCGTAGGCGTCACTGGGCTGGTTGGCGAGGGACAGCAGCTTTTCCACCACCTCCTTGTTGGACCGTTCTCCGTCGGCTCCAATCAGGTAGGTTTCGCCCACTCGGCCACCCTCAAGAATGGCCACCACTGCCGAGGAATGGTCTTCGACGTGAATCCAATCGCGCACGTTGCGGCCATTGCCGTAGAGGCGCGGCCGCGTGCCTTCCAGGATGTTGGTGATCTGCCGGGGGATGAACTTTTCAACGTGCTGGTAGGGACCGTAGTTGTTGGAGCAATTGCTGATGGTCGCCTTGAGGCCGAAGGACCTGACCCATGCCCGCACCAGCAGGTCCGAGCCGGCTTTCGTGGCGGAGTAGGGGCTGGTGGGCCGGTAAACGGATTCTTCGGTGAACCGGCCCGGTTCATCCAGGGCAAGGTCGCCGTACACCTCGTCCGTGGAGATGTGATGGAACCGGGTGCCATGCTTTCGCGCGGCTTCGATCAGGGTGAATGTTCCCAGCAAGTTGGTGTCGAGGAAAGGCCGGGGCTCTTCCAGGGAGTTGTCATTGTGGGACTCGGCGGCGAAGTGCACCACGGCATCCGCGGCGGCAGTCAGCGGATCCACCACTGCGGCATCACAAATGTCACCCTGGACAAATTCGAAGCGTTCAGGCGGCAACCCGGCAAGTGATTCGATATTGCCTGCATAGGTCAATTTATCCAGGACCGTGACATGGAAGCCTGTGTGCCCCATGATGTAGTGGACAAAGTTGCATCCGATGAATCCGGCCCCGCCGGTGACAAGGATTCTCTGCATGGCCCTAGAGTAGCCGTCCGCGGCGGGACAGGGCACAGGTGAGGACGGCAGGTTTGCGAGGAATTATTCTTGCAGGTGGAACGGGTTCCAGGCTCCATCCCATCACGCTCGGAATCAGTAAACAGCTGGTCCCCGTGTTCGACAAGCCCATGATCTATTACCCGTTGTGCACACTGATGCTCGCCGGTATCCGCGATGTCCTCATCATCACCACTCCCGGCGACGCCACCCAGTTCCAGCGGCTCCTGGGCGATGGATCACAGTTCGGCATCAACCTGACGTACGCAGAACAGCCGACGCCGGACGGGTTGGCCCAGGCGTTCATCCTGGGGGAGCGGCACATCGGGACCGGCAAAGTGGCCCTCATCCTCGGGGACAACATTTTTAATGGACCCGGCATGGGCAACCAGTTACGCCACTACGTGGATGTCGACGGCGGTGCCATCTTCGGATATTGGGTCAAGGACCCGTCCGCCTACGGGGTGGTGGAGTTCGACGACGACGGCCTGGCGGTATCCATTGAAGAGAAGCCGTCCATGCCCAAAAGCAATTACGCCGTCCCCGGCTTGTACTTTTACGACAATTCCGTAGTTGCCATGGCCAAAGACCTCAAACCCTCCCCGCGCGGGGAACTGGAGATCACGGACATCAACAGGATGTACATGGACCTCGGCCGGTTGCACGTACAGAAGTTCCCCCGCGGCACCGCATGGTTGGACACGGGAACCTTCAGCGACCTGAACGATGCTTCGAATTACGTTCGCACCACTGAGAACCGACAGGGCTTAAAGATCGGCGCCCCTGAAGAAGTTGCCTGGCGGATGGGCTACCTGGACGACGACGGACTCCGACAGCAGGCGGCAAAACTGGCCAAGAGCGGGTACGGCAGCTATTTGCTGGACATCCTGGACCGGCAATAGACCGGCTTATTGGGCAGAAACGTCCTCCAAGGCACGTGCTATCTCCGCAGGCAAAACCGTCAATTGCGCGTCCAGCAGTTCCTTGAGCTGGACGGCGTTCCTCGGCCCGACGATTGCCGTTGCCACGCCGGGACGGGAGAGCAGCCAACTCAGGGAGACATCCATAGGGGTGCGACCCAGCCCGCGGGCAGCCATGGCCACCGCTTCCACCACACGGGAAGCCCTCGGTTCCAGGTACGGCTCAATATAGGCAGCCAGGCGGTTCTGCGCGGCACGGGAATCCGCTGGAATCTGGCCACGGTATTTGCCGCTGAGGACACCCCTGCCCAATGGCGCCCACGCCATCAGGCCCAATCCGGCGTCCTCCACGGCAGGGATCAGTTCGTCTTCGGCCTTGCGCTGGACCAGGGAATACTCCGACTGGTTGGCCACCAGGGTGAATCCTGCCACAGCAGCGGCTTTGGCGGTCTGCCAGCCGTTGTAGTTGGAAATTCCCACATACCGGGCACGTCCGGTCCTCTGGGCAAGTTCCAGCGCTGAAAGGGTCTCATCGAGGGGCACGTTCGGGTCCCATTCGTGGGCGAACCAGATGTCGATGTAGTCGGTTCCCAACCGTGCGAGGCTGGCATCGAGCGCGGACAGCATGGCGCCGCGTGAAGCATTAATGCTGCGCCGTGAGTCCGACGACGACACGCCGGCTTTGGTGGAGATGACCAGTTCGGAGCGGGCCACGACATCGCCCAACATGGAACCCAGCATGGCCTCGGCCTGCCCATGGGCGTAGGAGGCCGCCGTATCAACCACGGTGCCGCCGGCAGCGACAAATGCGTGGAGGACTTCGGCAGCGTCCTGCTCATCGGTCTCCTGTGCCCAGGACATGGTTCCAAGGGACAAGGAGGACACGCGGAACCCACTGTTCCCGACATAACGCTGCTGCATAGCTGCTAGCTTACGGGGAGTTCCCAGTCTTCATGACGTAGGGTCTATTCACGTGAACTGGATAGAAGCAGCCTTGCTGGGCCTGGTGCAGGGCCTCACCGAATTCCTCCCGATCTCCTCGAGCGCACACCTGCGGATCGTCGGCTCATTCCTCCCGAATGCTTCCGATCCCGGCGCCGCGTTTACTGCCATCACGCAGTTGGGAACCGAAACCGCCGTCATCGTCTACTTCTGGCGCGACATCGTGAGGATCGTCCGTGCCTGGTTCGGGTCCCTCATCGGCAAAGTGGAACGCAGCAATCCCGATGCCCGTATGGGCTGGCTGGTCATTCTGGGCAGCCTCCCGATCATCGTCCTGGGCCTGCTGTTCCAGGACCAGATCGAGTCGGTGTTGCGCAGCATGTGGATCGTCGCCACCATGCTGATCGTTTTCGGCATGATCCTGGCTGTTGCGGACGCGATCGGGCGGCAGGAGAGGGATCTCACACAACTGACGTACAAGCACGGCATCCTGTACGGGTTCGCCCAGGCCATGGCCTTGATTCCGGGTGTCTCCCGCTCCGGTGGAACCATCACCGCCGGACTGCTCATGGGCTACACCCGTGAAGCCGCTGCCAGGTATTCGTTCCTGCTGGCCATCCCCGCCGTATTCGGCAGTGGCCTGTACCAGTTGTACAAGACGGTTTCGAACGATGGTCTGGCCGGTCCGTACGGTCTGGCGGAGACTGCGATGGCTACGGTCATTGCTTTCGTGGTGGGCTACATCATTATTGGCTGGTTCCTGAAGTTCGTCTCCACCCGCAGTTACCGGCTGTTCGTCTGGTATCGGATCCTCTTGGGCCTGGCCTTGTATGTCTTGCTGTATTTCAATGTCATCAGCGCCTAGCACTAAGGTTGAACCGTGAAATCGTGGACCTCCCGCCCTGTTCCTGAGCTGCCCGGCAGCATGCCGCAATTACGGCTGTTCGACACAGCCCTAGGCCGCGTAGTGGAGGTTGAACGGCAACCGGAACAGTCCATGTATGTCTGCGGCATCACGCCATACGACGCGACACACATGGGTCACGCGGCAAGCTACGTGGCCTTTGACCTATTGAACCGGGCTTGGCGAGACGCTGGCCTCCGCGTCTCCTATGTCCAAAATGTCACGGATATCGATGACCCCCTGCTGGAGCGCGCCACCGCCACGGGAGTGGACTGGCGCGAACTGGCCCAGAGCCAGATCGAGCTTTTCCAGACCGACATGGACGCACTTAATGTCCTTGCACCCAATCACTACATCGGCGCCGTTGAGGCCATCCCGGACATCGTTCCCGCCATCGAGCGCCTCATTGCCGACGGCGTTGCCTACCGCGTTCCTGGTTCTGACGGTGAGCCTGACGGCGATGTCTATTACGACGTCGAAATGGCCGGCAAGCGCTCGGACGCGACAGACGCCTGGACACTGGGGGATGTGTCGGGACTCGGCGAAACAGAGATGCTGTCGCTGTTCGCCGAACGCGGCGGAGATCCCGCAAGGGCTGGAAAACGCCACGCACTTGATCCGCTGCTCTGGCGCGTGGCCCGTGAAGGCGAACCGCGTTGGCCTGGCGGAACCCTCGGAGACGGCCGGCCCGGGTGGCACATCGAATGCACGGTCATTGCACAGAAGTATCTTCCGGCACCCTTTACCGTCCAGGGCGGAGGCTCGGACCTCGTGTTCCCGCACCACGAAATGGGAGCAGGCCATGCTTACTCTCTGTCCGGAGTGCCGTTGGCACGGCACTATTCGCACGCAGGCATGGTGGGTCTGGACGGAGAAAAGATGAGCAAGTCCAAGGGCAACCTTGTTCTTGTCTCCAAGCTCCGCGCGGCTGGAGAAGAACCGCCGGCCATCCGCCTGGCGATTCTGGCCAACCACTACCGTTCGGACTGGTCCTGGACCGATGAGGAGTTTGCGGCAGCCAAGAAGCGGCTGGCGCAGTGGCGTGAAGCAGCGGAGCATGCCCAGGCCGGTTCGGCGGGACCACTGGTGGCCGCGATGCGCAAGGAGCTGGCCAACGACCTCAACGCTCCCGGTGCCATCTCCGCAATCGATCGATGGGCAGAAGACACCCTGCGGGGCAATGCTCCGGCATCCGAGCAGGACCGTGCCGTGATATCTGACGCCATTAATGCGCTGCTGGGCGTTGAACTCTGAGGCCGCAAAGTCCGCAGAAACACGCCCAAAACCCGTAGGAAGCAGCAACGGCCCCGACGCTTCGTCGGGGCCGTTGCCGGTTTATGACGGCAGCAGGGGTCAGGGTCGGTCCTTACCGCGCCGCTTGAGGTACCGCTCGAATTCGCGGGCAATGGACTCCCCGGACGCTTCCGGAAGATCGGCCGTGTCTTTGGCCTCCTCCAGTTGACGTACATACGCGGCAATTTCCGGGTCCTCGGTAGCGAGTTCGTCCACTCCGCGCTCCCAGGCTTCCGATTCTTCAGCCAAGGCCAGACTGTCCAACGGAACCTGCAGCAGATCCTCGACCTTGTGCAGAATGGCGAGCTGGGCTTTGGGAGAGGGTGGCTGGGCCACGTAGTGGGGGACTGCTGCCCACAGGGAGACAGTCGGCAGGCCCGCAAGCATGGCAAATTCAGCAAGCACACCGACGATGCCTACCGGCCCCTCGTACTGGGAAGCCTCAAGATTAAGCCGCTCCCGCAATGAGCTGTCCTCGGTGGTGGTGCTCACCGGAATGGGACGGCTGTGGGGCACGTCAGCCAGCAATGCGCCAATCAGGACCACGGAGTCAACCTTGAGTGCTTCGGCATGGACCAGCAATTCCGTGGTGTAGGCACGCCAACGGTACGAAGGTTCCGTTCCAAGGACGAAAACCACGTCCACGTTGCTGTCTGGTACTGATGCCTTGTAGATCCGGGTTGATGGCCATTTGACCTTGCGGGCACCGGAAGAAGTTCGCCTCACGGTGGGCCGCGTGAACTGGAAGTCGTAGTATTCCTCGGCATCTACAGTGGCAACCTTCTTGCCATCCCACAGCTTGTTCAAATAGTGCAGCGCATCGCTGGCCGCCTCACCGGCATCATTCCAGCCCTCAAACGCGGCGAGCATTACGGTGACACGCTGGCCTTCCGCGGGTTCCTTGAGGAAACGCTCGGGCTCCGCGGTGATGTCCTGTCCTTCGGGGGTCCCGTCCACACTGTTCATCCACTCACCCTACGTCCAAGACCCTCGTGGATGCATGGCATTTGATGTCAATGCGTGTCACCGATTCGCCCACAGCGCAAAGCACGGACAGCCCTTGGCCAGGTTCCACGTAGACTGGAAACCATGCATTCCTCACCCAGCCAGCCCCACCTCAAAGCCGTGCTCTGGGATATGGATGGCACACTCGTGGACACCGAACCCTACTGGATCGCTGCCGAGCGCGCGCTGGTTGAGGCACATGGAGGCAGCTGGTCGCACCAGCAAGCCATGCAGTTGGTGGGGCAGTCTTTGCTGCATTCTGCTGCTGTCCTGCAAGCCGCCGGAGTTGGGCTTGAAGCCCGCAAGATCGTGGATACCCTCAGCGCCCAGGTCATTGAGCAGATCCGCAAGGAAGTTCCGTGGCGCCCCGGTGCGCGCGAACTGTTGGATGAGCTCCAGCAGGCCGGCATCCGCTGCGCCCTGGTGACGATGTCCGAGGGCCCGCTGGCCGGCGTTGTAGTGGAAAGCCTGCCCAAGCCCTACTTCGAGTTCATGGTTACCGGGGATACCGTCGCCAACGGAAAACCGCACCCCGAGGCGTACCTTACGGCCGTTGAACGGCTCCGGCTGGACGACCCGTCCCTCACCATTCATCATTGCGTCGCCTTGGAGGATTCCGTTCCGGGCGCAACCGCGGCCATCGCTTCGGGCGTGATCACCGTGGGTATTCCGCATCAGGTACCGCTGCCCGAGGATCACCGGATGGTCATGTGGGACACCTTGGTGGGCAGGACCTCATCCGATGTCCAGCAATTGGTCGTTGACCGCTTTCAGGCAGCAAACCTCCTCGAAGGGGCCAACTAGGTGACAAGCTCCTCCACCCCGCATCATGCAACCAGTAAGAAGGACGGCATACCCCTCGGAAGGATTGCCGGCATACCTGTCTTTCTCGCCTACTCGTGGTTCGTGATCGCCGGCTTCACGGTCATCGTGTACGGACCCGCGCTCCTGGTACGGATGCCGGATCTCGGCATCGGAGCCTACTTCGTTGCCTTGGGATACGCCTTGCTGCTGGCCGTCTCTGTCTTGGTCCATGAGCTGGCGCACGCCTTGAGCGCCAAAGTGTTCAACTGGCCCACGGAGAAGATTGTGCTGAACCTCTGGGGTGGCCACACCCAATTCGAGAACTTCACGGCTTCGCCCGGACGTTCAGTAGTGGTCGCCCTGGCCGGCCCTGCCTCCAACTTCGTCTTGGCGGCCGGGATGTGGGCCGTACTCTCTACTGGCGTCCTCAGCGGCGTATCCGACATCCTGGCCAACATCCTGATGTGGGCCAACCTCCTCATCGGCCTCTTCAATGTCCTCCCCGGCCTTCCCCTGGATGGCGGGCGTTTGGTGGAATCGGCTGTGTGGAAAGCAACGGGCAGCCAGGACAAAGGCACCATCGCCGCCGGCTGGTCCGGCCGCATAATCGTTGCCGCCTTGGTCATCTGGTTCATCGGCCTGCCGCTCCTCAGCGGTTCACCCCTGGACATCAACCTCATCCTGATCACTGTCCTCGTCTGCGGATTCTTGTGGATGGGTGCTTCCAGTTCAATTCACCACGCGAAGCTCCGCAGCCGCCTTTACCTGGTGAGCGCCGCGGGCCTGGCAGAGCGCGCCGTGGGCGTACCGAACTCAGCCACCGTGGCCGACGTCCTGGACATATCACCGTCCGGAAGTCCCGCCGTCGTGATCTGTGGACCGGATGGCAAGCCGCAGGGCGTAGTGGACTTCGGCGCAGCGGCCGCAGTGCCTCCCCAGTCGACTGCGACGACGCCGGTCACCGCAGTGGCCCACGCCCTCGGCGCCGGGGCGTATGTCCCGGAATGGTCCAAAGGCCAGGAGCTGATCCAGTACTTGGCACGGCTGGAGGGCGGCGAATACGCTGTGGTGGACCACAACGGAATCGTGACAGGGCTTCTGCGCCAGCAGGCAGTTGTGACGGCCATAACAGGCAAGGAAGCCCGCAGGAGCGGGCGCCCCTGACATCCTTGCCGGTAGAGTTGCATGCCGGCGGTTTTACCGAAGAACCCATTGATTTTTGGCGCCCATCCGCCAGCACGATGTTGCGGCCAAGCCGTACAGGAGCGAGGAACAGTACATGAGCAGCGAAACCGCCGCCCCCGAAGCAAACGCCGGCATCGACGAGGCATCCGCGAGCCAGGCGATGACCGGCCAGGCCGTGCAGCCGACGGGCGCTGCCCGCCGCCGCGGCCCTTTCCGCGTCGGTGAGCGGGTCCAGCTCACTGACGAGCGCGGCCGCATGAACACCATCACCCTGGAGGTTGGTGGTGCTTTCCACACCCACCGCGGCTTCCTGAACCACGACGAAATCATCGGCAAAGTGGATGGCTCCGTGGTCAGCAACAACGTTGGCCAGCAGTACCAGACGCTGCGTCCCCTGCTCTCCGACTTCGTCCTGTCCATGCCCCGCGGCGCTGCTGTGGTCTACCCGAAGGACGCGGGCCAGATTGTCACCATGGCCGACATCTTCCCGGGCGCACGCGTCGTTGAAGCCGGCGTCGGCTCCGGCGCCCTGTCCATCTCCCTGCTGCGCGCCGTGGGTGACGGTGGTTACCTCCACTCGTTTGAGCGTCGCGAGGAATTCGCCGACATCGCCCGTGGCAACGTGGAGACCATTTTCGGTGGACCGCACCCGGCATGGCAGATCTCCCTGGGCGACTTCCAGGAAGAAGTGGTCAAGGCTGAAGCTCCAGGCTCCGTGGACCGTGTGGTCCTGGACATGCTCGCTCCGTGGGAGTGCCTTGATGCCGTGGCCACCGTCCTGGCGCCTGGTGGTGTCTGGATCAACTACGTGGCAACCGTCACCCAGTTGTCCCGTACGGCCGAGGCCATCCGTGCTGACGGACGCTTTACCGAGCCTGACGCTTGGGAATCGATGGTCCGCGGTTGGCACCTCGAGGGCCTTGCTGTCCGTCCGGATCACCGCATGGTGGCCCACACCGGCTTCCTCCTGGTGACCCGCCGCCTCGCCGACGGTGTCACCGGAATTTCCGTCAAGCGCCGCCCGTCCAAGACGGAGTTCAGCGAAGAGGACCTCAACGCGTGGACCCCTGGCGCAGTGGGGGAGCGGTCAGTATCCGACAAGAAACTCCGCCGGGCTGCCCGTGACGCCATCGCCGGCACCAACGTCCAGGACGATCCCGCAGTCACAAACTGACAAAGGTCACAATAGGGTCCGCATTCCGAATGTCACCCAGCACCCTGAGCTTTTCGGGACTAAGGTCTTGTTAAGCGCAGGAAGGGGCTGATGAATCGTGGATACGTCAAACAACGACCTTGGACGGCCAACGCCGGAGGAAGCACACGCCGCAGCGGAAGAAGCAGCAAGCCGGGGGCTTTCGGCTGTCCAACCGCCCGAGCCCTCGAGTGATCTGACCGTCGCCGAACGGCAAATCAATATCCTCCGGGACAAGCTTCGCCACATTGACCGCCAGTTGGCAGCCGCTACCCAGAACAACAGCAAGCTCGTGGGCATGCTGGAGACCGCGAAGGCCGAGATCCTCCGGTTGAAGGGCGCGCTGGAGCAGGAGGGCCAACCCCCCTACAGCTTCGGAACCGTGGTGCAGATCAATCCGCGGAAGCAACCGGCTGCCGGCAGTTCCAGCCAGGCCGCCACCGAAGAGTCCGTGGACATCTTCAATTCCGGCCGGAAAATGCGGGTGGGCGTCAGCCCACTGGTCAATGTGAACCAGCTCGCAGTGGGCCAGGAAGTCCTCCTGAACGAGGCATTGCTGGTGGTGGCCGGCCTCGGCTACGAACGCGCCGGCGAACTGGTGACGCTCAAGGAAATGCTCGGCAAGGACCGCGCACTGGTGGTGGGCCGGGCCGACGAGGAACGGGTGGTCCGGCTTTCGGGCGCACTGCAAAGTGTTCACTTGAAGGTCGGCGACGCCCTGTCATTGGATTCCCGCACCGGTTACGCCCTTGAGAAGGTGCCGCGGGCCGAAGTGGAGAACCTCGTCCTCGAAGAAGTCCCGGATATCACCTATCAGGACATCGGTGGCCTCGGCCCCCAGATCGAACAGATCCGCGACGCCGTGGAGTTGCCGTTCCTGCACCCGGACCTCTACCGTGAGCACGGGCTGAAAGCCCCCAAAGGCATTCTCCTCTACGGCCCTCCGGGTTGCGGCAAAACCCTCATCGCCAAAGCCGTGGCGAATTCACTGGCAGCGCGTGCGGCGGAACGTGCCGGCAACACCGACCTGAAGAGCTACTTCCTGAACATCAAGGGTCCGGAATTGCTGGACAAATACGTGGGCGAGACTGAGCGGCACATCAGGTTGATCTTCTCCCGCGCACGGGAAAAGGCGTCCGATGGCAGCCCGGTCGTTGTTTTCTTCGATGAAATGGACTCGCTGTTCCGGACCCGCGGCACCGGCGTTTCCTCGGATGTGGAGACCACCATTGTTCCGCAGCTGCTCAGTGAGATCGATGGCGTGGAACGCTTGGACAATGTGATTGTCATTGGTGCCTCCAACCGCGAGGACATGATCGATCCCGCCATCCTCAGGCCGGGCCGCCTTGACGTGAAGGTCAAGATACAGCGTCCCGACGCCGAGGCAGCGGCTGACATTTTCGCGAAGTACATCACCACCGACCTGCCCTTCCACGCGCAGGACCTGGCCGAATATGGCGGCGACGTCCAGGCCACCGTCGATGCCATGGTCCAGCGCACCGTGGAAGCCATGTATTCAACGGAGAAGTCCAACGAGTACCTTGAGGTGACCTACGCCAACGGCGACACCGAGATGCTGTACTTCAAGGACTTCAACTCCGGTGCAGTGGTGCAGAATGTGGTGGACCGCGCGAAGAAGTACGCCATCAAGGACCTCCTGACCAACAATCAAAAGGGACTCCGCATCGAGCACCTTCTGCGGGCCGTGGTGGACGAGTTCCGCGAGCACGAGGATATGCCCAACACCACCAACCCGGACGACTGGGCACGGATCTCGGGCAAGAAGGGCGAACGGATTACCTACATCCGCACCATCGTCCAGGGCAAAGCCGGCCAGGAACCGGGCAAGTCCATTGAAACCACTGCCAACACGGGCCAGTACCTGTGACAGCAAGACCCGAAGGTACGCCCGCTGAGAAGTTGCCCGCCGGCGGTGCCATGCGCGTCATGGGCTCCGAAACTGAATACGGCATCCATGCACCATCGGCTCCCGGGGCGAACGCCACCATGATGTCCGCAAGGATCATCCAGGCGTATGCCGCAGTCACCCGGCAACGGGCAGCCGGGGGAGCCGAAACGCGCTGGGACTACACCGACGAGGAACCGTTGCACGATGCCCGCGGCTGGACCGTGGACCGGGCAGCGGCGGACCCCAGCCAACTGACGGACCAGCCACCAGTGCTCGACGCCGAGGCAGTCGCGTTGGCCTATGGCCGCCAGGAGTTGGAACTTGACGGCGCGGATGAGTCCGGTTCCTTGCTGATGAACATGGTCCTGGGTAACGGTGCACGCCTTTATGTGGACCATGCGCACCCCGAGTATTCGAGCCCTGAGGTCACCAACCCCCGGGATGTTGTTGCGTGGGATGCGGCTGGGGACTTGGTTGCCTTGGCCACGGTCCGGAAGGTGGCGGCCGATGCCGGCCTGCCTCCCATCAACCTCTACAAAAACAACACGGACAACAAGTCAGTGTCCTATGGTTCGCATGAAAACTACCTCATGCCCCGTTCGGTTCCCTTCGGCGACATCATTCGCGGCCTGACACCGTTCTTTGTGTCCCGCCAGGTCATGTGTGGGGCCGGACGCGTTGGACTGGGGCAGGACAGTTCGACCCCCGGTTACCAGATCAGCCAACGTGCCGACTTCTTCGAGGCAGAGGTGGGGCTGGAAACAACCATCCGGCGCCCCATCATCAACACCCGGGATGAGCCGCACGCAACAGCTGACAAGTACCGCCGCCTTCACGTCATCATTGGCGACGCCAACCTCAGCCAGGCCTCGAACTACCTCAAATTCGGCACCACTGCCATGGTCCTGAGCCTTATCGAGGCCGGCCAGGCGCCCAGGATCGAGGTCCACGAACCCGTCCAGGCACTTCAGTCCGTCAGCCATGACACAACGCTGACGGCGACAGTGAGGTTGCTTGACGGCCGAAGGGTGACTGCCCTGGATATCCAGTGGATGTTCTACGAGGCGGCAGCAAAACTTTCCCAGGAAACGGGAGTGGCGGATTCCGTGACCGGAGACGGCCACACCCATGAAGTCTTGACGCGGTGGGAATCAACGTTGACAACGCTGGGCAGCGACCTCGATGCCGCCGCATCCTCTGTTGAATGGGTGGCCAAGAGGTCGCTCTTGGAAGGGTACCGGAAGCGCGACGGACTGTCCTGGGATGACGCCCGGCTGGGGCTGGTTGATCTTCAGTGGTCCGATATCAGGCCGGAAAAGGGTCTTTACTACAGGCTGCTGTCCAAGGACCGCATGCTGAGGATCGTCGACGACGCCGACATCGCCCGGGCGGTGACCGAACCGCCGTCGGACACCCGCGCATACTTCCGCGGCCGTTGTGTTTCGAAGTTCGGCAAGGACGTGGTTGGGGCAAGCTGGGACTCGGTTATTTTCGATGTCCCCGGGTTGGGCAAGCTGCAGCGGGTCCCCACCCGCGAACCCCTCCGGGGCACGGAGGCGTTGACCGGAGCGCTGTTTGAGCGCCATCAGGATGCAGGCGCCTTCCTGTCTGAGTTGATGGGCCGGAATGTACCCCCGGCGAAGAGCTGACGGCGCTCCGCCACGGGAAGATCCGGGCCTGGTCAAAGCCGTACGCAGCAGCCCGCAGCGTGGCAATATGGCAGTAGGAAGTCTCCGTCATCAGGAGACTGACAGTAGGGAGAAAGAAAATGGCAGCACAGGAGCAGCAACAACCACAGTCACGGGACACCGAAACTGAGGTGGATGTCCCTGAGGCCCCGCCCGCAGCACCTGCGGCACAGGCTTCGGACGCAACGCAGGGCGTGGATGACCTTCTCGACGAAATCGACGGCGTTCTCGAATCCAACGCTGAGGAATTCGTCAGGGCGTTTGTCCAAAAGGGTGGCCAGTAAGCGGACCCGCTACAGGATGTACTGCCCGGCAGGCGTGAGGCCGCCGGGCATCGGAACGCAGAGTCGAAGGAGTGCAGCAATGCAGGACCCATCAACCGGCCCCCTGGCCACCCAGGCAACATCTTCTTTCACGGAGCATCTCCAACGCTCGCGTCCCGAACTCCTCCCGTTCAATCAGTCCTTACCGGCCGGCACTGTCCCGTCCTCACCGCACGCCACCACGATCGTTGCCTTGACGTATCCGGGCGGCGTGCTGATGGCGGGGGACCGTCGCGCCACCATGGGCAATGTCATCGCCAGCAGGCACATCGAGAAAGTGTTCCCTGCGGATGAGTACTCCGTCTTGGGTATTGCCGGAACGGCTGGCCTGGCCATCGACATCACCCGTCTTTTCCAGGTTGAACTGGAGCATTACGAGAAGATCGAGGGCACTTTGCTCAGCCTCGTGGGCAAGGCGAACCGCCTTGGCGCCATGATCCGTGGAAACCTGCCAATGGCCATGCAGGGAATGGCGGTCATTCCCCTGTTTGCAGGGTTTGACCACGTCTCCGGCGTGGGCAGGCTGTTCTCCTACGACGTCACCGGTGGCCGCTATGAAGAGCAGGAACACCACTCGGTGGGTTCAGGTTCAGTGTTTGCCCGCGGAGCCCTGAAGAAATTGTGGAAGCCGAACCTCTCCGAGGAAGCCGCCGTTGCGGTGGCCGTTGAGGCCCTCTACGACGCCGCCGACGACGATTCCGCTACCGGCGGCCCCGATCCAGTCCGCCAGTTGTGGCCCGTGGTCTACACCGTCAACCGCGCCGGGACCCGCCGTGTTCCGGAACGGGATTTGGCGGCCATAGCGGGCGCCATCGTCGAATCCCGCGCCATCGCCGGACGGGAGGCCTGAGATGACCCAGCAGTTCTACGTCTCTCCTGAGCAACTCATGAAGGACCGTGCGGACTTCGCGCGGAAAGGAATCGCACGCGGCCGGTCAGTAGTGGTGATCAGTTGCGCCGACGGCATCGCGCTGATCGCAGAGAACCCCTCGCCGTCCTTGCATAAAATTGGTGAAATCTACGACAAAATCGCGTTCGCGGCTGTAGGCAAGTACAACGAGTTCGAAAGTCTCCGGCAGGCCGGCGTCCGCTACGCCGATGTCCGGGGCTATTCCTACGATCGCGAGGACGTCACCGCCCGCGGACTGGCCAGCGTGTATGCCCAGAGCCTCGGTGCCGTGTTCACGGCTGAACAGAAACCCTTCGAAGTGGAACTCGCCGTAGCCGAGGTCGGCTTGACGCAGGAGCAGGACCACCTCTACCGGCTGACGTTTGATGGCTCCATCGCCGACGAGAACGGCTTCGTGGTCATGGGTGGACTCGCCGAGCAAATTTCAGACGTCGTCAGCGGCGCCTGGGATCCTGAGCTCACCCTGTCCGGCGCCATGCGCTTGGCCCTGCGCGCCCTGTCCACGGACAAGGACGCCGATGCCCTGCCGGCCACCGCCGTCGAAGCTGCAGTGCTGTACCGCGCATCCGAAAGCCACCGCGGTTCCCGGAGGGCGTTCCGGAGGCTTTTGCCGGAGGACATGACCCGGTTGCTCACAGAGGAGGCTTGAGATGGACAAGAGAATATTTGGCATCGAAACGGAATTCGGGATCTCTTATTCCAGCCCGGATTCACGGCCCTTGGCTCCCGAAGAAGTAGCCCGCTACCTCTTCCGCAAGGTGGTCAGTTGGGGCCGTTCGTCCAATGTGTTCCTGACCAATGGCTCGCGGCTGTACCTGGATGTGGGTTCGCATCCGGAGTATGCCACGGCCGAGTGCGACGACCTCGCACAGCTGATTGCCCATGACAGGGCGGGCGAACTCATCCTGGACGACCTCGTGGATGAGGCCCAGGCAAGGCTGGCGGCAGAGGGCTTCAATGGCACTGTTTACCTCTTTAAGAACAACACCGACTCCGCGGGAAACTCCTACGGCAGCCACGAGAACTATCTGATCCCGCGCCGCGGCGAATTTTCCCGCCTTGCTGAAATCCTCATTCCCTTCCTGGTGACGCGCCAGCTGATCGCCGGTGCAGGCAAGGTCCTCAAAACACCCCATGGGGCCACCTTCGCGTTCTCCCAACGGGCGGACCACATTTGGGAGGGCGTGTCCTCAGCAACCACCAGGTCCCGCCCCATCATCAATACCCGCGACGAGCCCCATGCCGATGCCGAGTTCTACCGCCGCCTCCATGTGATCGTGGGGGACAGCAATATGTCCGAAACCACGGCACTGCTCAAAGTGGGAACAGTGGACCTGATCCTCCGCATGATCGAGTCGGGCGTCATCATGCGCGACATGCGCATGGAGAACCCCATCCGCAGCATCCGCGAAATCTCCCATGACCTGACAGGCCGCGCCCTGGTCAGGCTTGCCAACGGCAGGCAGCTCACCGCCCTCGATATCCAGCGCGAATACCTCACCAAAGTCACCGAATTTGTCGCCACCAACGGGGCGCACAATCCCCATGTACCGCTGATCCTGGACCTCTGGAAGCGCACGCTGGACGCCATCGAAAGCGGTGACACGTCCACCATTGATACCGAGGTGGACTGGGCCATCAAGAAGAAGTTGATGGACGGGTACATGCACCGGCACGACCTCAGCCTGGACTCTCCACGAATCGCCCAGCTTGACCTCACTTACCACGACATCTCGCGGCAACGCGGCATCTTCTTCCTGCTGCAGGCGCGGGGGGCAGCACGTCGGTTGGTCACGGAAACAGAGGTCAAGGATGCCGTGGACGCACCGCCGCAAACAACGCGGGCGAAACTGCGTGGAGACTTTGTCCGCCGGGCCCAGGAGCTTGGACGTGACTACACCGTGGATTGGGTCCACCTGAAGCTGAACGACCGCGCCCACCAGACAATCCTCTGCAAGGACCCGTTCCGGAGCGTCGACGAGCGGGTGGATGCGCTCCTGGACTCTATGAGCTGACTCCCAGCTTCACGGGCTATTCTGGATAGTGGTCTCTTCACGGGACCCAACCTGCTTGGAGGCGCAAAGCGCCCTTCCGAGTGTCCCTTGCCCCGACGAAAGTGTCTTTTTGTGCGCCGACTCCTAGCAATCCTCCTGCCCGCCCTTTTGCTCATCACCGCCTGTGGCGGCGAGAGCACGCCGGCGGCCGAGCCCACCAGCAAGTCCGTAGGCGACGTCTCCAAGCTCGACTCCGTCAAGGTAACGGACAACGGCAACGACAAAGCGCCGGGCATTGAATTCTCCAAGCCCCTCACTGTGGCTGAGCCCACGGTTGACGTCGTCAGCGAAGGCGATGGAGCCCGCGTGAAGGCGGGGCAGACGGCTGAACTGGCCTACGTCGCCGTGGACGGCAACGATGGCAAGACCCTCGAGGACGGCTACGCGAACGGCCCCCAGCCGATCGATCTGACGGATCAGATCAAGTCCAGCAATGAACTGATCTACAACGCCATTATCGGCGCCAAGGTCGGCAGCCACGTTGCCATCGCCGCCCCCGGCAATTCCTCGGGTGACACCCCTGCCGGCACACAGCTGGTGGTCTTCAAGATCGTCTCCGCCAAGGACGCCGCACCGGTCCTGGAGAAGCCCGAAGGTGAACCAGTGACTCCTCCGGCCGGCCTGCCCACCGTGAAGGAAGACGACAAGGGCATTCCGCAGATTTCCGTGGATGGCGTCGCCGCGCCCAAGGAACTCATCGCCCAGGACCTGATCAAGGGCTCCGGAGCTGCCGTCAAGGCCACTGACACCCTGACCGTCAACTACGTCGGTGTAAACCTCGTAGGCGGCACCAAGTTCGATTCGAGCTTCGACCGGGGAGAGCCCACCAGCTTCCCCCTCACCGGCGTCATCAAGGGCTGGACGCAGGGCCTTGAAGGCAAGACCGTCGGCTCGCGCGTGCTGCTGGTCATCCCGCAGGACCTGGCCTACGGTGAAACCGGCCAGGGCGAAGCCAAGGGCGACCTCGTATTCGTCGTCGACATCCTCGGCGTCAAGTAACCACCACCGAAACGTCGACAAGACTGCCGGGCACTGGCTTACGCTGGTTCCTGACACCAATCCGACCCCCACACCAAGGAGCAACCATGTCATTTGGTCAGCGTGACTTTGACCGCACCAAGCCTGAAATCGACTTCCCTGAAGGCGATGTCCCCACCGACCTCGTGATCACGGACCTCATTGAGGGCACCGGTCCCGAAGCCAAAGCCGGCGACACCGTCTCCACCCACTACGTTGGCGTCGCCTGGTCCACCGGCGAAGAATTCGACGCTTCCTGGGGCCGCGGCGCTCCGCTGGACTTCCGCGTTGGCGTCGGCCAGGTCATCCAGGGCTGGGACCAGGGCCTGCTGGGCATGAAGGTCGGCGGTCGCCGCCGCCTGGAGATTCCTTCGGAGCTCGCCTACGGTTCCCGTGGCGCCGGTGGAGCCATCAAGCCCAACGAAGCACTGATCTTCGTTGTAGACCTCGTGGCCGTCCGCTAGGACACCTCTCAGGGCAAGGCGCGTTGCTTTCCGGTTTTACCGGTTGGTGACGCGCCTTGCTGCTTTCCCGCCGGACTTTAGTAACGTAGCAACCGTGTCCGCATCCCGCACTGAACGACTCTTGAACCTTCTCCTGGCTTTGCTCAATACCCGGGTGGGCCTGCCACGCTCCGTCCTGCGCGAGAAGGTCTACCACGATTCCGCAGAGAATGACGTTGCCTTCGGGCGCATGTTCGAGCGCGACAAAGTAGATTTGAAACAGTTTGGCTTTGAGATCGAGACACTCACGGATCCACGCCACTTCGGTGTCGATGACCCTGCGTCAACGCGCTATCGCATCGGCAAGGACTCCAACAGGCTGCCCGATGTGAGCCTCACGCCCGCGGAATGCACCGTGTTGCTTCTCGCTGCGCAGCTGTGGGAACGGGCAGCGCTTGGGTCCGCGGCAGCCAACGCCGTCCGCAAGCTGCAAGCCGCAGGAGGTTTCACGGATGTGGACCTCCCCGCCGGGGTCCAGCCCCGGATCAAACCCGCAGGACAAGCCTTCGACGACGTCGTGGCAGCCATGCATGGCAACCATCCGGTCCGCTTCGGCTACCTCGCCGTCACTACCGGGCGTGAAGAAGTCCGGGAGGTTGAGCCTTGGGGACTCGGCAGCCGCTTTGGGCAGTGGTACCTCGTGGGCTTCGACCGGGGGAGGGGAGCAAAGAGGCTCTTCCGGCTTTCACGGATGACTACCGCGGTGGCCCTGGTGCCGGGGAGCAGCTTCGAGCCGCCGGCTGGTTTCAATGCCAGGGCCGAGCTGGATGCCCTCCATGAATTGCCCGTGCAGCGGGCCACGCTCTCCGTCGACAAGGACCGCCTGCTCGCCTTGCGCAAAAGGGCCGTCGAAACATCCCCCGTGGATTCCACCCGGGACCGCGTCATGGTGGAGTTCCGGGATCCCGAGGTTCTCGCCGAAGAGCTGGCCTCGTACGGTCCGCACGTAAAGGTGGACGGCCCCGCTGAACTGCGTGCCGCCGTCGTGCGCCGCCTCCAAGGTGCCCTGGACTTCGATGCTGGACCGCCCGTACCGGTGGTGTTCCCGGAGGCCGCGCGGGCCCAGCGTGCCCGTAAGCGCACCTCCGAGGACCAACTCGCCAGAATGCTGCAGCTGGTCCCGTTCCTGGTCCATCACCAGGGTCTCCACATCCAGGAAGTGGCAGACCACTTCGGCATCACCCGCAAGGCGCTGATAGACGATCTGAAGATCCTCATCTGTTCGGGACTCCCTGAGGGATATCCGGATGACCTCCTGGACATCCAGTGGGAGAACGACCATGTGTACATCTCCGAGCACCTGGACCTGAACCGCCCGGTACGCTTCAGCGAAGATGAAGCCGCTGCCTTGCTGACCGGCCTGGCCATGCTGGGAGACCTTCCGGCGTTGGCGGGCGTCTCCGAAGACGAGCCAGGGAGTGCCTTGGAATCCGTCACCATCAAACTGACTGGCGCTGCAGGGCAGGCGGGACGCTTGGCTGGCGCAGTAGCCGGCCAATCCGTTGAGCCCGAGCAATCACAGGCGTTCGCCGTCATTACCCAGGCGATCAGGGACGGCCGCCAACTGCACTTGAAGTATCTTTCCCGGCAGCGGGACGAGCTGACCGAAAGGGACGTTGACCCCCTGCGGCTCTATTCGCTGGATAATACGTGGTACTTCGAGGCGTATTGCCACAGCAAGGCAGGCATCAGGAACTTCCGCTTGGACAGGGTGGAAATCGTCGAACCGAACGGACGCCCTGCCTCAGGGACGGCCACTGCAGAGCAGGACTTTCCTGCCCGCTTGTTTACGCCCAGCGACGACGACGTCCTGGTGGTGCTGCACCTGACCAGGCAGGGTTTGGGGCTGGCGGATGACTACTACGCGGAGCGCACTGCGCAACTGCCCGACGGCGGCCTCCTTGCCGAGGTGCGGTTCGGCACAGCGGAGTGGCTGCCCATGTTCGTTTCCCAACACGGCGGCTCCGTCCGAATCCTGGAACCCGTGGCCCTGCGCGATCAAACCAGGACATGGCTTAACGTGGCCCTGGAGCAGTACGACTCTCCGTCCGACCGCGCGGCTGGCTAGACTACTCAGATGCCTTGGTGGTTCTGGATCCTGTTGTGGATCGCGCTCATAGCCCTGTCGTTGCTGCTTCACCTGACGCTGGGGTATCGCTTGTTCAGAAAATTCATGTCAACTGTTCATGAACTGGGCGACGCGGGTAAACGTTTCAGCAACCTTCCACCTGTCGTCGAAACCTCCGACGTTGAAACCTCGGAAAACCGCCCCGGGCCCGGGTCCGCAATTTTTGCCTCACCGGATCAGATGCGTCATGATTACCTGACGGCCAAAGCCTTCCGCCAGGAAGTTCGTCGCCAAAGGCGCGTCAAGCGCAAAGCAGAGCGGGGTCAGCCCCAATCCCTGCACGACATTGAATTCAGATAGACGTAGGATGTATCCAAAAGGAAAGGACCTCCCACATGAGGCTCGAAGGCTGGCATCTCATCATCATCATCGTCCTGGCTCTGGTGCTCTTCGCAGCGCCGAAGCTGCCGTCCATGGCGCGCAGCATTGGGCAGTCGATGCGCATTTTCAAGTCTGAAGTCCGCGAAATGAAGAAGGACGGTTCTTCCGAAGCGAAGGACTCCCAGGACGCTTCCGACGCCGTTGAAGGCAAGGTAGTAGGCCACCCGGACGCCAAGGTCAAGAACACCGGCGAGACTGACGTTCCGCCCTCCAACCGCGTCTAGAGAGAAGTGGTGGAAACGAAGGGGCGCAAGGCCAACCCCGAAGCCCGGATGGCGCTCCTTGACCACCTCAAGGAGCTGAAGAACCGGCTCTTCAAGGCTGCAATCGGCATCATCCTTGGCACCGTGGTGGGCTTCATCGTCTACCAACCGCTTCTGGAGGCCCTGATCAAACCGATCAAGGACCTTAACGAGAAGGAGGGGCGCGCCGCCACCCTGAACTTTGACGGAGTGGCCAGCTCTTTTGACCTCATGGTGCAGGTCTCGGTGTTCCTCGGCGTGCTCCTTGCCTGCCCGGTGTGGATCTACCAGCTCTGGGCCTTCATTGTGCCTGGGCTGCACAAGAAGGAACGGCGCTTGGCGTTGGCCTTCGTGGCCGCGGCCGTACCCCTCTTCGTCGGCGGGGTACTCCTTGCCTGGCTGGTGCTCCCCAATGCCGTCAGGGTGTTGACGGATTTCACCCCGTCGGGTGCCTCCAACTTCATCACCGCCCAGGTTTACCTGGCGTTTGTCCTGAGGCTCCTGCTGGCGTTCGGCATCGCCTTCCTGGTTCCCGTGGTGCTCGTTGGGCTGAACCTTGCCGGGATCGTCAAAGGCAAGCAACTCATCAAGAGTTGGCGCATTACCATCTTCCTGGTCTGCTTGTTCGCTGCGATGGCCGCTCCCGGCGCTGACGCCATGAGCATGTTCTATCTCGCAGCACCCATGCTGCTCCTGTTCTTTGCGGCCATTGGAGTCTGCGTCCTTAACGACCGTCGCCGTGAACGCCGTGCCATCAAGCGGGCAGCTGAGACTGAAGCCACGGCGGACATCGCCACCCGGGCATCGGATCTGGAGAATCTCTAGACCGTGGGCCACTAGGCTTGATGCATGTCCTCCATCTCCGGGTCTCCATCACCATCAGAGAGCTACCAGGCTGCAGCGCAGCGGGCCTCTGAGTCCAAAACCTATCTGGGCGCCTTCGCCCGTTCCTTGGATTTTGACCTGGATGACTTTCAACGCGAGGCATGCAGGTCCCTCCAGGAGGGCCGTGGCGTCCTGGTGGCAGCACCCACGGGGGCAGGCAAGACGATCGTGGGGGAGTTCGCGATCTACCTTGCTCTGGAACGAGGCCTCAAGGCTTTCTACACCACCCCCATCAAGGCGCTGAGCAACCAGAAGTTCTCGGAGCTGGCATCAAAATACGGCGCTGCGAACGTAGGCCTGCTGACAGGCGATACCACCATCAATGGCGACGCCCCTGTGGTGGTCATGACCACCGAAGTCCTGCGGAACATGCTGTATGCAGACTCCGAGACCCTGGGCGACCTGGGGTTTGTGGTAATGGACGAAGTCCATTACCTGGCTGATCGCTTCCGGGGTGCAGTCTGGGAAGAAGTCATCATCCATTTGCCCAGCGAGGTCCAGGTGGCTTCGCTCAGTGCCACCGTTTCCAACGCTGAAGAGTTTGGCGCCTGGCTGGATACTGTCCGGGGTGATACAGACGTCATCGTCTCCGAACACCGGCCGGTACCGCTGTGGCAGCACGTCATGGTGGGCCGCGAAATAGTCGATCTCTTCGCCGGCGACACCACCTTCGATGAAATTGCACCCCAGGCCACCGGGGCGCCGGAGACTGAGGTGCCCGATATTTCCGAGGCCGCCGAGGTAGCCAGCGAACCCGCCCCCACGGACCGGCGAAACGTCCATGCCAAGCGTTCCTCCGCCGCCAAAGTCCAGCAGGCCGTCACTGGACCTGAGTTTGAGGTCAATCCGGATCTGCTGGCCATGGCCCGTTCCGAGAGCCGCATGAACATGAGCGGCCGTTTTGGCCACGGGGGACGCAGCCGCCGCCGTCAGGACCGTCACCGCGATGAACGCCAGCAGTCAGAGCAACGCAGCCCGGTTCGCAAGGCAAGCCGGCCCCAGGTCATTGAGAGCCTCAGGCGCCAGGATCTGCTGCCTGCGATCACGTTTATTTTCTCCAGGGCCGGCTGTGACGCAGCCGTCGCACAGTGTGCAGCCTCCGGGCTATGGCTGACAACGGAGCGTGAACAACAAATCATCGCCCAGCGCGTGGACGAAGCCAGTCACGAAATTCCTGCAGACGATCTCGACGTCCTCGGTTTCTGGGGCTGGCGCGACGGACTCCTCAGGGGCTTTGCCGCCCACCACGCGGGTATGCTGCCCACCTTCAAGGAAGTGGTGGAAAAACTCTTTGCCGATGGCTTGGTCAAGGCCGTCTTCGCCACCGAAACGCTGGCCCTGGGCGTCAACATGCCGGCCCGCTGCGTGGTGCTGGAGAAACTGGAAAAGTTCAACGGTGAAGCCCATGTCAATATCACAGCGGGGGAGTACACCCAGCTGACGGGCCGGGCAGGACGCCGGGGCATCGACGTCGAAGGCCATGCGGTGGTGCTCTGGCAGCCGGGGACCGACCCCGCAGCCGTGGCAGGCTTGGCCTCACGGCGGACGTACCCCCTGAACTCCAGCTTCCGGCCCACCTACAACATGAGCATCAACTTGATTGCCCAGTTTGGCCGTGTTCGCGCCCGCGAAATCCTGGAGTCCTCTTTTGCCCAGTTCCAGGCAGACCGCTCCGTGGTGGGTATCGCCCGGCAGGTGCGGGGGCGCGAAGAGTCTCTGGCTGGCTACGCCAAATCCATGCAGTGCCATCTGGGTGACTTTACCGAGTACGCAAAACTCCGGCGGGAGCTGAGCGACGCAGAGAATTTCGCGGCCCGCGACCATCAGCGCGCCCGCAAGTCCCACGTTGCCGATTCCCTGGCCCGGCTGATCCCCGGCGATGTCATCAGTATCTTCAGCGGCAGGCTGGCCGGCCATGCGGTTGTTCTCGAAGTGGATCCGAATGCCCGTGAGCCCCGGCCATCGGTGCTGACCTCGGATAACCAGCTTCGCCGGATCGGCGTGCACGATCTCGACGGACCGGTCTCGCCCGTGACGCGGATCCGCATACCCAAATCGTTCAATGCCAAGGTGCCCAAGGCCCGCCGCGACCTCGCCTCCTCCATGCGCCACGCCATCAGTGAAGATGCACCGCACAGCCGCCGCAACAGCAGGCACGAGGACTTCGGCCTGGGGGCCCGCCTGCCCGACCAGGAAAAGAAGATCGCCGATCTGAGGCGTGCACTGCGCGCCCACCCCTGCCACGGCTGCAGCGAACGCGAAGACCACGCCCGCTGGTCGGAGCGCTGGTGGAAGTTGCGGAAGGAAACCGACGGACTGGTCCGCCAGATCCAGAGCCGCACCAACACCATCGCCAAAACCTTCGACCGCGTGTGTGATCTGCTCTCCGCGTATGGCTACCTGGAGACGAACGACGCCGGCCACGTCAGCATCAGTTTCGACGGGCAGCGGCTTCGCCGGATCTATGGCGAGAAGGATCTGCTCATTTCACAGTCGGTCCGACGCGGGGCATTGAACGATCTCGATGCCGCCGAGTTGGCGTCCTTGGCCAGCACGCTGGTCTACCAAGCCAAACGCGAAGACCGCGGCCTGCGGCCCAAGATGCCCAGTGTTTCGCTGGAGACCGCCGTGGATATTGTCGTCCGCGAATGGTCCCAGCTGGAGGATACCGAGGAACATTACAGGCTCCCTTTGACGGGCGAGCCGGAACTTGGACTGATGTGGCCCATGTATAAGTGGGCCAAGGGCCGCCACCTGCAGGATGTCCTGAGCGGAACCGACCTCGCCGCCGGCGACTTTGTCCGTTGGGCCAAGCAGGTAGTGGACCTCCTTGACCAATTGGCCAAGATCCCCCAACTCGACCCCAGAGTGGCAAGGATCTGCCGTGAGGCCATTGAGCTGGTTCGTCGCGGCGTTGTTGCCTACTCCACTGTGGCCTAGCGCCACCCTTCACTGATTGACCGTTTCCAACGCTCAAGGAGCACAACGCATGAACCAGCCAGGCGTGCCAGCCGGCCACAACCGTACCGCTGAGGGCCGCAAGGTCACCATGTACCGCAACGGATCCATTTATACGGCCGCTGATCCCTTTGCCACGGCCATGGTGGTGGACGGCGATACCGTCGCCTGGGTGGGCTCCGAGCAAGCCGCCACGTCCATCGCTGACTCATCCATGGAGATCATCGATCTCCGCGGCGCCCTCCTTGCGCCCGGCTTTGTGGACTCGCATGCGCACCTCACAGAAACGGGCCTTGCCCTTTCCGGCGTGGACCTCGCCACCGTGCGCTCAGCCAAGGAACTGCTCGACGCCGTTGCCACTGCCGGCGGCGACGGCACCATTATCGGGCACGGATGGGATGAGACAGCGTGGAACGACTCCTCGCTGCCCACCATCGAAGAACTTGACCGGGCAGGGACTGGACGGCAGGTCTACCTCTCCCGCATTGATGTCCACTCCGCCTTGGTTTCTTCATCGTTGGCCGCAGCTGCCGGCCTGAAAGGCGTGGACGGGTTCTCCGGCGGCCCACGGGTTGTACGTGCAGCGCATACCGCTGCGCGCCTCACAGCCCGGCAGTTTCCCGAAGCGGTGCGGCGGGGACTCCAGGAACGTGCCCTCAAGGAAGCGGCGTCCCAAGGCTATGTAGCAGTGGCTGAAATGTCGGCACCCCACATCTGCGGCCCGGACGACTTGCGACTGGCAGCGTCGTGGAACGACCTCGGTGGCAGCCCTGAAGTGCTCCCGTACTGGGGCGAGCTGGCCTCGTCTGTGGAGCACGCCGAGAACATTCTGGGCGGCCTGGGGACCAAGGTCCTGGGTCTCGCCGGAGACCTTAACGTAGACGGTTCGCTTGGTTCCCGAACAGCTGCCCTCCTGGATGACTATTCCGATGCGCCTGGGCACCGCGGCAGCCTGTACCTCTCCGTGGATGATGCAGCCCGGCACCTTGCTGCAACCTCCCAGCTTGGCGTCCAAGCGGGCTTCCACGTCATTGGCGACGCTGGCCTCGCCACCGTTCTGGAAGCCTTGGACGTTGCCGCAGCTGAGGTAGGGGAGCAGCGGATCCGGGCCGCGGGCCACCGGCTGGAGCACGTTGAACTGGCCGATCAGTCCGCCATCGACAAGCTGGCCAAGTACTCCATCACCGTCAGCGTGCAACCTGGCTTCGACGCCGCGTGGGGCGCTCCAGGCGGGTTGTACGAGCAGCGCCTGGGAGGTCGAAGCAAGGCCATGAACCCCTTCGCGTCCTTCTACGCGAGTGGTGTCCCTATCGCCTTTGGCAGCGACAGCCCTGTCACGCCTCTTCGTCCGTGGACCAGCGTGCGCGCGTGCTTGGAACACAGCAACCCGGAACAACGGATATCCGCCAGGGCCGCTTTCCTGGGCCATACACGCGCCGGCTGGCGCGCCGCGAAGTACCGCAACCCCCTGATGGGCCAGCTGGTGCCCGGTGCACCTGCCAGTTTCGCGGTGTGGGAAGTGGAGGAGCTGATGGTCCAGGTGGCAGACAGCCGCGTCCAATCATGGAGCACGGACCCGCGGGCGCGGACACCGCTGTTGCCCGCACTGGATACCGGCAGCGACCCCCGGTGCCTGCAGACCGTCCGTGAAGGACAAGAGCTGTTCGCCCACGGGTCGCTCCGGGTTTAGGGGAATCAATTTCCAGCCGCCAGTAGCCTGCTGAACTGGGCCGATGCCAGGATCCGCAGGTCACCGGGCGGTTGACAGCGTGGGGTGAATCCGTAGCATTGAGGCTCAACGGATGATCAGCCCGCGGGCGAAAGCCACGGTTTGATGGTTCGGTCGCGGCCGGAGCACGTTCATGGTGGCGGCAAACAGGTGGGCAGGTCCGCAGCGACCCAGAAAACAGTTCGTCCGGGACTCAGTTGCCCGGCGCCACTGGACCTGGGCTTGTGGACCTGCCCGCGGCATGCCGCCTCCGGCACCTCCGCCTGTGTCCCACGCCACTACCGCCCAGGGAGCGCGCTGCGGCGTCCTATAATGGAGAGTTGCGCCAGAATGCCAGCCGCCACGGCTGGTCCGGCACACTGACCGCTCCATCAAGGAAAGGCCTCTTCTTGCGTGTCCTGACGATCATTCCCACCTACAACGAGCTCGAATCGCTCCCGGTGACCCTGGGGCGGCTGCGCGCAGCAGTTCCCGAGTCCGATGTTCTAGTGGTTGACGACAACAGCCCTGATGGTACCGGACAACTGGCCGATGAGTTTGCTGCCAAAGACCACCAGGTTCATGTCTTGCATCGTAAGGGCAAGGAAGGCCTCGGTGCGGCCTATATCGCCGGTTTCAAGTGGGGGCTCGCCGCCGGATATGACGTCCTGGTGGAAATGGACGCCGACGGTTCGCACAAACCGGAACAGTTGCCGTTGCTCCTGGATGCCGTCAGGGATGGAGCCGACCTCGCCATGGGCTCACGCTGGGTCCCCGGTGGCAGCGTGGTCAACTGGCCGCTCTACCGCCAGGCCATCTCACGTGTCGGCAGTACCTATGCCCGCATCATGCTCGGCGTGAAGATCAAGGATGTCACCGGAGGCTACCGCGCCTTCAAGCGCAGCACCCTGGAGGCGCTGAACCTGGATGAGGTCGAGTCGGTCGGCTACGGCTTCCAGGTGGACCTCGCCTGGCGGGTGGCCAAGCTGGGCCTCCGCATCGAGGAACGCCCCATTACCTTTGTGGAGCGGGAGCTGGGTGCGTCGAAGATGAGCGGCAACATTGTGGTGGAAGCCATGATCAACGTCACCAAGTGGGGATTGGCGGCCCGCTGGGCAAAGCTCACCCGCAAGACGCCCGCCACGGCAAAGTAGCTCTGCCAAAAGAAAGGCCGGGTCTGGTTCCCTAGGGAACCAGACCCGGCCTTTCTTGGTCTGGGCGTGCTTTTGTCTGGGTTGCAGACTAAGCCGAGCGGCGCTCTCCGCGGCGCTCACGCAGAATGTTCAAACGATCTTCAAGGATCTGCTCCAGCTCAGGAAGGCTGCGGCGTTCCAGCAGCATGTCCCAGTGAGTGCGGACGGCTTTCTCGTTGGCATCCACAGGACGCTCGCCATCGACCAGAAGAGCTTCCTTGCCGGTCTTCGAAACCCAAACCGGGGGAATCTCTGCCTCGGAGGAGAAAGTTACGAAGACCTGCTCGCCGTCCTCGCAGCGGTACTCGACCCGCTGGCGCGGTGCCGGTTCAACGCCGGATTCGGTTTCCATGCTTTGGGCGCCAAGACGCATACCCCGCAGGCTGCGATCGCTCATGATTACTCCCTCTGTCTGTACGCGGAGCAGGAACCCCGCGCTGGCCGTAAGCCGTTTTCACGATCCTTACGGACTACTTCTGCACACCTTGCATCACTAATTGCAACGCCTGGCCAAGCTTTTATGTTCCATCCAGGCTGAACCAGCCGGACAAATATCCCATTATACGCGGAACATCTCCTACTACTCAAAAGCCACGACACGCAACGAGCGGCCAGCCGGAATGGCTGACCGCTCGTAAAGCCTTAACCTCTGGTTATTCGGCAGGCCGTGCATGCTCCGCGGACGCTGCGGGAGCGGGCGTCTTACTTTCGTCCCCGCCACCGAAAAGACCTACGGGGGAGTCCCCGTTGTTCCCTCCGAGGGCGCCGCCGATGCCCTTGAGGGCTTCGCCGACTTCGCTGGGAATGATCCAGAGTTTGTTCGAGCTTCCTTCAGCGATCTTCGGGAGGGTCTGCAAATACTGGTAAGCAAGAAGCTTCTGGTCCGGGTTGCCCTTGTGGATGGCGTCGAAGACCTTCTGGATGGCCTGGGCTTCACCGTCGGCGCGGAGGATGGCCGCCTTGGCATCACCCTCAGCGGCGAGAATGGCCGCTTGGCGCTGGCCTTCAGCAGTGAGGATTTGCGACTGCTTGGTACCTTCGGCGGTCAGAATGGCCGCACGGCGATCCCGCTCTGCGCGCATCTGCTTTTCCATCGAGTCCTGGATCGAATGGGGCGGATCAATCGCTTTCAGCTCCACGCGCGACACGCGGATTCCCCAACGGCCCGTGGCTTCGTCCAGGACGCCACGCAACTGACCATTGATCTGGTCGCGCGATGTGAGCGCCTCTTCGAGGTTCAGCCCACCGACCACGTTGCGGAGCGTGGTGGTTGTCAGCTGCTCGACCGCCTGGATGTAGTTGGCGATCTCATACGTAGCCGCCCGGGGATCGGTGACCTGGAAATAGACCACGGTGTCGATCGAGACCACCAGGTTGTCCTCAGTGATAACAGGCTGCGGCGGGAAGGACACCACTTGTTCGCGGAGGTCCAGGAGCGGCAGGAGCCGGTCAACAAACGGGATCAGGATGGTGAGGCCCGGGTTCAGCGTGCGCTGGTACTTACCGAGTCGTTCAACGACGCCGGCGCGGGCCTGCGGGATGATCCTTACCGAGCGGACCAACACTATGATGACAAAAATAACGAGAACAATCAGCACAATTGCTGCTGCTGTTCCTCCTAAGCCGTCCATACATCTCCTTCGTTCCCCAATTGCGTGGTTTGATGCGCCGGTCCGGCCAGGCTGCCGAACCGCGTGAATTCAAGGCGCGTGGTCAGCGCGGGCTGTTGTCGGCCGGCGAGGTGACTACCGCCGTCGCGCCGTCGATTTTGGTGACCTGGACTGTGGCGCCGGCGTCGATGACACCGGCGGTGCTGCGGGCGCTCCAGACGTCACCGCCAATTTTGACGAGCCCACTGGTGCCGCTCACGGCTTCAATGACGAGAGCGGGCTGGCCAATCAGCCGGTCGATGTTGGATCGCTGCTCTTCGGGACCCTTGTGAAGGTGCTTGAGCGCTACGGGCCGCACAAAGGCGATCATCAGGAGGGAAACCACGCAGAAGATGACAATCTGAAGCCAGAAATCCGCGCCGGCGAAGTCGGCAACCAGGCCGGCCAAGGCTCCTCCGCCCAGCATGATGAAGAAGAGGTCCAAGGTGAGCATTTCCACCACTGCGAACGCGAGGAAGACCGTGAGCCAGAGGGCCCACCAATTCTCGCCGAGCCATTCAAACATCATTCCCCCTTGGTCCCGGACCCCGCAGGCGGGATCACAGTCGCTGTTCTTCCATCCTAGCCCGCTGCGCTGTCCCACGTCAGGGCACGGTAAAGACGTTGATCCGGAATTTCGCGGTGGTGGACACAGAACCAGTGGGCTCACCCATCTGTCCCTGATCCCGGAGATGGTGGCCGGCAGGACCCATGTAGGCGAGGTCGCCCAGCTGCGGTCCGGTCAGCTCCAAGGGCACATCCAGTCCGTACACCGCAGCGGGGCTGAAATACTCCTTCATGGTGTCAGCCAGACGTTCCTCCTTGCCCTCTTCGATGCCCAGCATTCCTGTCCTGGCAGCAACCTCGGCGAGATGGCCCGGCCGGGGTGTCACCACGATCAGTTTCCCGCCTGGGCGGGTGACCCTCGCGAACTCGGCTGGGTTGCGCGGGGCAAAGACCACCATGACCACGTCCACCGAATTGTCAGCCACCGGTAATGGACGCCAAATGTCCCACACGAGGTTTGCCGCCTGGGGGTTGAGCCGGGCCGCCCTGCGGAGCGCGAACTTGGAGATGTCCAGGCCGATCGCAGCAGCCCCGGATTCTTCGACAACCGCGTGGAGGTAGTGACCTGTGCCGGTGCCTGCATCCAGAACCACCGCACCGGGAAGGCGGAGCGCGCCGGCCGCTTCTTCGGCGACGGCGGCGGCTAAAGCAGCGTAGTGGCCTGCGTCCAGGAACCGGTGACGTGCTGCCACCATGGCTGCAGTGTCGGATTCAAAGACTGTTCCCTTGCCTGTCAACAGATTGAAGTACCCCTGTTTGGCGGAGTCGAAAAGGTGCCCGGACGCGCAAGCCAACGTCCTCTGCGGATCTTCCTTCAGCTGGAGCGCTCCTTGGCACAGCGGACAACGGAGGGCAGCGACGGCTTCGGACAACATGGCTTCAATCCTACGGCTGGACGGAGTGTCAGGTGCCGGGCGCCGGGCTCCCGGGCTAGGCTCACCCTCGTGAAACCCGAGCAACTGCCACTGCTGAACTCCGTGTCCGCCCCTGCCATCCACCCCGATGGGACCAAGGCGGTGGTTTCTGTCACCAGGCCGGATTTTGACGCAGACAGTTATGTTGGCCAACTGTGGACGGTCCCCTTGGACACCACCAAACACCCGCGTCGCATTACCCGCGGCTTCAGGGACAGTTCGCCTGCCTTCTCACCCGACGGCCTTGTCCTGGCCTTCCTCCGGAGCGATCCGGACGGCAAGCCGCAAATATTCGTCGTGGAGGCTGCCGGCGGCGAGCCGCAGCGGATCACGGATCAGCACACCGGAGTGGCAGGATTCGTGTGGGCGCCCGATTCGCACCGGATTGCTTTCCTGGCGCGCGTCCCGGAACAAGGACGTTACGGAACGGTGGAGGGTGTGACCTCCGGCGGCGAGGATGCCCGACTGCTCACTGCGAACCAGTACAGAATGAACGGCGTGGGGTACACCTCCGATCAGCGCCAGCAGGTCTTCGTTGTTGAAGTACCGGAATTGGGCGGTGAGCCCGCGGTAGCGCCCCGTGGGCGCGCGGCCCACGAACGGCCAGCACCTGCTGCGCCCGGGATTCCAGCGGCCAGGCAACTGACGTTTGGTGATTCAGACCACGAGTCCCCGTGCTTTTCTGCCGACGGCGCGCACCTCTACTTCGTGGCGGCGCTGCATGAAGGGCACGACGACGATCTTGTCACCTCGGTTTACAGGGTGGAGGCCGGCGGAAGCCAGCCGTCCGTCGTCGAACCATCCAATGCAGGCCTTCAAACCGTCACCGGCGTCCGGACCTCCTTGGATGGACGCTGGCTGTTCTATACCGCCCAGGACCTGGGCACTACAGGCAAGGACTTTGTTGCCCGGAACGGTGTCCTGTACGTCATGCCGGTGGACGGGGGAGAAGCAACGGCCCTGACCGATGAAGAACATCTGGACGTTTCAGGGCCTTTGGAACCGAGCGGACCTGCCAGCGTGCTTGTCCTGAATACCGCCCTGGGCAGCGTTGAACTGCTCGACGTTCCCGCCGATGGCGAGATCATGCCGCTGGTCCATGGTGCCAGGGTAGTCATTGGCGCAACGGTTGCCGCCAACGGTGAGATCGCCGTGAGTCTCGCGGACGCTTCAACCATGGGCGACGTCGCTTCCCTGGTTCGTGGGGAACTGCGCTTGTTGACCGACTTCTCAGCCGCGCTCAGGAACAATTCCCGCGTCAGCGAGCCCTTGGACTTCGACACCGAATCCTCTGATGGGCATCCGGTGCATGGTTGGCTGGTCCTGCCGGACGGGCCCGGACCGCATCCGGTGCTGCTGTCCATCCACGGTGGTCCATTCGCCCAGTACACGGGAGCTTATTTCGATGAAGCGCAAGTCTACGCTGCCGCCGGATACGCAGTAGTGATGTGCAATCCCCGTGGCTCAGCCGGTTACGGCCAAACGCACGGCCGCGCCATCAAAGGGCGCATGGGAACCTTGGACATGCAGGACGTGCTGGCATTTCTGGATGCGGCCTTGGCCGCCCATAGCACGGTGCTGGACAAGGACCGGGTGGGCATCATGGGTGGTTCCTACGGGGGTTACCTGACCGCCTGGACCATCGCCCACGATCACCGCTTCAAAGCAGCAATCGTTGAACGCGGATTCCTGGACCCGGTCAGCTTCGCGGGGTCCTCGGATATCGGCTGGTTTTTCGGCGGTGAGTACACGGGTGGCACTCCTGAGCAGATGACGGCCCAGAGCCCCATGGCAGTTGTGGGTGCCGTTCAAACTCCAACGCTGGTGGTGCACAGCGAAAACGATCTTCGATGCCCCATCGAACAAGGGCAGCGCTACTACTCACACCTGAAGGCCCAGGGCGTTGAGACCGCTTTGTTGGTTTTCCCCGGCGAGGACCACGAGTTGTCCAGGTCCGGGACGCCGCACCACCGCAAGCAGCGCTTTGACCACATCCTTGACTGGTGGGCACGGTATTTGCCTACTGCCTCGAATCAGGCGGAGGGCCAGGTGCACTAACCCAGCGGGCCGCTTGACCTGACCTGGCCGTCAGCGCAGGAAGCCCAGGCTCCGGCGTGCATCCTCGATCTCCGGAGTTGCCCAGCGGGCCGAGTGCTCCGCGTTACTGGACAACGACCTGATTTCGGCACGGTCCAGGTACAGCGTGCCGAGGAGATGGTCCGTCTCATGTTGCACTATGCGCGCCTGCCAGCCTGAGAACCATTCCTCCACTGGCTCACCCGCGG